>NZ_JAVIJB010000001.1:0-409668 GCF_033977165.1 Mesorhizobium captivum | reverse complement strand
CCACGCTCAACCAGGGCGCCTTCAATGTCGGCAATGCCGGCGGCGCCTGGATCGGCGGCCTCGCCATTTCCTTCGGCATATCCTACGCCAACCTGCCGCTGGTGGGTGCCGCGCTGGCGCTGCTTGCCGTCACTGTTGCTGTGCTGTCGCGGGCGCTTGACCGCCGCGCAGTGCCGCAGCCACAGCCGGCCGAGTAAACACCTGCGCCCACAGCGCGGCCCGGCTGGACCACTCGACAGTCCTGCCGCAAACATGCATGTCTGGCCTCTCCATCGGAGACACCTCATGCAAAAGACGATCGAGCGCATCGCCGGCGACAGCGAGGGAGTCGCTTACGAATTCCCGGTCGTCCGCTTCGAGGCCGCGGACAAGGTGGCTTCGACCGCCTATCTCCAAGCCGCCCTGCATGCCGGCGAATTGCCGGGCGTTGTCGCCATCGACGCGCTGATGCCAATGCTGGCCAAGGCCGAGGCTGAGGGCCGCATCAAGGGCGCCATCACCATCGTGCCGTGGGCCAATCCGATCGGTCGGGCACAATATCATTTCGGCGAGCATCAGGGCCGCTTCAATCTCGCCACCCGCACCAATTTCAACCGTGCCTTCCCGCTGCTTGCAGCACCCGACGCCAAGCTTTTGCCGGACGTCAGCCTCGGCGGCGCAGACCGCCGGCTGAAGAACCGGCTCGTCGAGCTCTCGCTCGGCAACGACATCGTGCTCGATCTCCACTGCGACGACGAGGGCCTTGCCTATCTCTATGTCCACACCAGCCTGTGGCCGCATATGTCCGACTGCGCGGCGGCCATGGGCGCCGACGCCGTTGTGCTGTGGAGCGAGGACAGCAGCGGTACCTTCGAGGGCGCCTCGATCATGCCCTACCAGCATGTCCCGGCAAGCGTCGCGCGTTTCGACCGCCGCGTCGTCACCACGGTCGAATATCGCGGCATGCTCGATGTCGATGGCGCCTTGGCCGCGTCCGACGCCGCAGGTCTCTACCGCTTGCTGGTCACGCGCGGCGTCATCCAGGATGCCTCCGTTCCGAAGGTGAGCAGCTTCACCGGCGTCGTCGTGCCGTTGGAAAACATCGACATGATGCCCTCGCCCAAGGCCGGCGCCATCCTTTACGACGTCAAGCCCGGCGATCGCGTCGCCAAGGGCGACAGGCTGGCGACGATCGTCCATGCGCCCGGCGAGACAGGCGGCCGCACCGAGGTCTTCGCGCCGCAGTCGGGCTTTATCCTGACCCGCCGTTCGCGCCGTATCATCCGCGCCGGCGAGGATCTGCTGAAGCTCGCCGGCGACATGCGAAGCGACGACGCGCGCTCCGGCACGCTGGAGGACTGATGCATGTCGCCCAGAAGTGCGCAGCGGTTTTGGGAGAACGACATGCACCAACAAAGGCCATCAGGCTTTCACCATCCGCGTGAAATCCAGTTGCGCAGGTCGTCATTCGCCGCTATGGGAGTCGCCATGAACATGCGTTCGAACAAGACCGTTTGGTGGTGGGCTCGCTGACAGCGGCCGGTTCGAACGCGCGTGCGTAAAGAGAGGGTGGCCGCAACGGAATGTCCGGGCGGCCATTTGTTTTTTCAAGCCATTCCGGGTCCGTTGCCCAAAACGCTGATGGAGACGGCAATGACGACTAAAGTTCTGGACAACGGGGCCGAGCGCTTCGTCACCGCGGGCGGGGTGACGATCACCCGCGAACGACATGACAGGCCCTATGAGGGCGCGATCGATGCCTATGTCGATGGCCTGAATTCCCGCCGTGGCGCGGTGTTTTCCTCGAACTACGAGTATCCAGGCCGCTACACCCGCTGGGATACGGCCATCATCGACCCGCCACTGGTGATCTCGGCGCGCGGCCGCGCCGTGCGCATCGAGGCGCTGAATGCCCGTGGCGAGGTGCTGCTGCCGGTGATCGGCAAGGCGCTTGGCCAGCTCAGCGAGGTGAAGATCGCCGAGGCCTCGAAAAAACTCATCCGCCTCGATGTCGCCAGGCCCGGCCGCGTCTTCACGGAGGAGGAGCGCAGCCGCGTTCCGTCCGTCTTCACGGTGCTGCGCGCCATCACCGCTTTGTTCAAGACCGCCGAGGACGCCAATCTCGGCCTTTACGGCGCCTTCGGCTATGACCTCGCCTTCCAGTTCGATCCTGTCGACTACAAGCTCGAGCGCAGGGAAAGCCAGCGCGACCTGGTGCTCTTCCTGCCTGACGAGATCCTGGTCGTCGACCACTATTCGACCAAGGCCTGGACCGACCGCTACGACTATTCCGGCGAAGGCTTTTCGACGGAAGGCTTGGCGCGCGACGCCCACGTCGAGCCCTTCAAGACCGCCGACCGCATCCCGCCGCGCGGCGACCACGAACCGGGCGAATATGCGAACCTGGTGCGCCGGGCCATGGAAAGCTTCAAGCGCGGCGACCTGTTCGAGGTCGTGCCCGGCCAGATGTTCTACGAGCGCTGCGAGACCCAGCCCTCCGACATTTCCCGCAAGCTGAAGTCGATCAATCCCTCGCCCTATTCCTTCTTCATCAATCTCGGCGAAAACGAATATCTGATCGGCGCCTCGCCGGAGATGTTCGTGCGCGTCAACGGCCGGCGCGTCGAGACCTGCCCGATCTCCGGCACCATCAAGCGCGGCGACGACGCGATCTCCGATAGCGAGCAGATCCTCAAACTGCTCAACTCCAAGAAGGACGAGTCCGAGCTCACCATGTGCTCGGACGTCGACCGCAACGACAAGTCGCGCGTCTGCGAGCCGGGCTCGGTGCGCGTCATCGGCCGCCGCCAGATCGAGATGTATTCGCGCCTGATCCACACCGTCGACCACATCGAGGGGCGGCTGCGCGAAGGCATGGACGCCTTCGACGCCTTCCTGTCGCACGCCTGGGCGGTCACCGTCACCGGCGCGCCGAAGCTCTGGGCCATGCGCTTCATCGAGCAGAACGAGAAGAGCCCGCGGGCCTGGTATGGCGGCGCGATCGGCATGGTCAACTTCAACGGCGACATGAACACCGGTCTGACGCTGCGCACCATCCGCATCAAGGACGGCATCGCCGAAGTGCGTGCCGGAGCGACGCTGCTCTTCGACAGCGTTCCAGAGGAAGAAGAAGCCGAAACCGAACTGAAGGCATCCGCCATGCTCTCCGCCATACGCGACGCCAAGACCGGCAACGCCGCCGGCGCCGAACGCACCACCGCGCGCGTTGGCGACGGCGTCAACATCTTGATCGTCGACCACGAGGACTCCTTCGTCCACACGCTGGCCAACTACTTCCGCCAGACCGGCGCCAATGTCTCGACTGTGCGCACCCCGGTGCCGGAAGAGGTCTTCGAGCGGCTGAAACCCGATCTGGTCGTGCTCTCGCCCGGCCCCGGCACGCCGAAGGATTTCGATTGCGCGGCCACCATCAAAAGGGCGCGCGCCCGCGACCTGCCGGTCTTCGGCGTCTGCCTCGGCCTGCAGGCGCTGGCCGAGGCCTATGGCGGCGAGCTGAGGCAACTGCATATCCCGATGCACGGCAAGCCGTCGCGCATCCGCGTCTCGAAGCCCGGCATCATCTTCTCTGGGTTGCCGAAGGAAGTGACGGTCGGCCGCTACCATTCGATCTTCGCCGATCCGGTGCGCCTGCCTGACGGTTTCGTGGTCACGGCCGAGACCGAGGACGGCATCATCATGGCCTTCGAGCATCGCAAGGAACCGATCGCCGCCGTGCAGTTCCATCCGGAATCGATCATGACGCTCGGGCAAAATGCCGGCATGCGCATCATCGAGAACATCGTCGCGCATCTGCCGCGCAAGGCCAAGGAAAAGGCTGCGTAGAGGCGATGACCGAGACGCAGGACACGATGACGGCCGCGGCGAAAGCCGCGACCAGACAGAAGGTCGCAAGGCTCGCTTTCTGGTCGATCGTCGTCGCCGGCGTCGTGCTCGCCCTCAAGGTCGCCGCCTGGTACATCACCGGTTCCGTCGCGCTCTATTCGGACGCGGCGGAGTCGATCGTCAACGTCATCGCGTCGGCCGCCGCCTTCTGGGCGATCCAGGTCAGCTACAAGCCTGCCGACCAGGACCATCCCTTCGGCCATCACAAGGCCGAGTATTTCTCGGCCGTTCTCGAAGGCGTGCTGATTGTCGTCGCTGCCCTCCTGATCCTCAACGAGGTCTGGCGATCCTGGCAGCATCCCGCTCCGCTGGAACAGCCGTGGAAAGGCCTTGCCGTCAACGGCGTGGCGACCGTCATCAACGCGATCTGGGCCTGGACGCTGATCCGCACCGGCCGGAACGCGAGATCGCCGGCGCTGGTCGCCGACGGCCAGCACATCATGACCGACGTGGTGACGTCCGTCGGCGTATTCGGCGGCCTTGTCGGCGCCGTGCTCACCGGCTGGCAAATCCTCGACCCCGTGCTTGCCGTCATCGTCGCTCTCAACATCCTCTGGCAGGGCTGGCATGTCATCGGCTCGTCGATGAGCGGGCTGATGGACCGCGCCGTCGACACTCAGGAGCACATGCTGATCCGCGACATCATCTCGGCCAATTCGAAGGGCGCGCTGGAGGTGCATGACCTGAAGACGCGCATTGCCGGCCGCGCCACCTTCATCGAATTCCACCTGGTCGTCGACGCCGACATGACGGTCGGTGCCAGCCATGTGATCTGCGACCGCATCGAGGATGCGCTGAAAGCCGATATCCCCTCGGTGCGCGTCACCATCCATGTCGAGCCGGACGACGAGGCGAAGCTGCCGAAAGGCACGAGCGCGGTGCCTTTCGCGTAAGGCAATTCATATCGCAGCCTTGGAAGTTTCAGCTAAGCCTCCCAACTTCGTCATTCTAGGGCGAAACAGGAGCGAAGCTCCGTCGCGAAGCCCCTAGAATCCATGCCGTTACCTTCGCCAAGGAGTGCAACGGAACAAAATTCTGCACCGTGGCGGCGCTTCCAAGTTACGGAATGGATTCTATGGTCTGCGCCGCGTCGCTTCGCTCCTTGCTCCGCCATAGAATGACGAAGCGCTAGTTACGGCGTGCAGGCCGACTGCGGCATAGGGTTGAGCAGGTAGACCTTGTCGTCGGACTTGGTCTTGCCACCCGCCACCTTCGAGCAAAGGTCGAAGATGGCAAGCGCATTGTTGGGGTTGGCCAGCATCATCGTGCCGCTGGCGCCGCGCTTCAGGAAAATCTCCTTCTGCGAGATGTCGCAGGCAAAGTCGCTCATCTTGGAACTTGCCGAGCATCGCCACTGATCGGCCTCGCCCTGGCAGGAATAGGTCTGCGTGACCTTGGCCCCCTTCTTTCTCGTTGTCACCGAAACGGCGATATCGGCGCCGTCCGGCCAGTTGGCGGCATCGCCGCCGGCGGCGAAGGAGGCAAGCTCGATCGGGCCGCGGAAGACGCGGATCGACTGCGTCACCTGGTCGGGATGCGATTTCAAATGCGCGTCATCGTAGTCGCGGCCGTAGCAGAAGGGCTGGTCCGGCTTCAGCCGCTCGCGCAGCGGGGCGCCAAGCGCCGGATCGATCGGATCGATGCGCGTGAACTCTGCCTTGCAGGTCGCGGCCGGCATCGGGTCGAGACGGAAATTGTCGTCTTCGCTGCCCAGCGCCTGTTCGTTGTACTTCGCCTTGCCGAGATCCTCCTCCGCGCCGGCGTCGAGGTACACGTCAGGCTGCACGTTGGAGAGGATCAGCCGGCCCTTGTCGTCGACCTTCAGCGAGGCGAGCGTGCGGTCGCATTCCATGCCGCAACGGATGCCGCTCGCCTTGTCGCTCGCATCCTCCCTGTTGCACCAGCCGGCCGCCCATTCCGGCTTCTTGGCGCCGCGCACTGTGGTGATGAGAAAGCCGCTATAGGCAGCGTCGGACATCGAGCTCGGCTCCTCGTTCGGCCGGCTGACCGGATCGTGGCCGTAGTAGAAGAAGATGCGCGCCACCTTCTGGCGCGGGTGCGCCTTGAGATGGGCGGCATCGTAGACGCGGCCGAAGCAGACGTCGGCGCCGTTGGGGCTGAGTTCGGAAAGCTTGGGAGCATCATCGGCAAGTGCAGTGCCTGAAATGAACAATGCCGCGCCCAGCGCCGCGCCCGCCACCGTCCTCGACGTCATGTGATCCCTCCTCGCACCGCAAGACGTTGTCGCAACTCATGCTAGTCTAGGCGCGAAGTCCGGACCATGCAAAATTGCAGCCGGCGGATAAGGAGGATGCGATGCTGCGCCGTGACATTTTCCGCGCCGGCTTGGCCGGGGCAGCGAGTTTTTTCGGTCTACGTCAGGCGAGCGCCGCCACGGGCGAGGAAAGGCTGAAGGTCGCCTACCATCTCAGCGACGCCGGCAAGGTCAATTTCGTCCTCGGCAACATCAAGAACCACTATGAGGGCACCGGCGGCAATGTCGAGATCGTGCTGGTCGTGCACGGTCCGGCCCTTGCGGCCTTCAAGACAAAGAGCGCTTCCGGCGCGACGTCCAGCCGCTTTGCCGGCCTTGTCCAGCAGGGGCTCGTTCCGCAGGCTTGCGGCAACACGATGCGCGGCATGGATATCGCGCTTGCCGATCTGCTCGCCGGCTTCCAGGTCGCCGACAAGGGCGGCGTCGTCAAGCTCGCGGAACTGCAGCGCCAGGGCTATGTCTATCTCCGTCCCTAATCTCGCGCCCCGGTTTCGCCTCTTGACTTGAACGCCTGGCCAGCGAGCGCCTACCAATACCAGCGCAAATCCCGGAGGTATCGACGTGCGCAACACACTTCTCATCCCAGACCTTGCCGGCAAGGTGGTGCTGGTCACCGGCGCGTCGACCGGGATCGGCGCCGCGCTCGCCCTCGCCTATGCCGAGCAGCAATGTCGTGTCGCGCTGCATTACAATTCGAGCCGGGAAGCCGTCGAGGGCGTCGCCAAGACCATCCGTGACGGCGGCGGGGAGGTATTCCTGACCCAGGGCGATTTTTCGGTTCCCGCCGACGTCGAGCGTGTAGTCGAAGAAAGCGCGCAACATTTCGGCCGGCTCGACGGGCTGGTCAACAATGCCGGCGGCATGCTCGGCCGCATTGCCTATGCCGAACAGACCGAGGCGCATTACGACGCGGTGATGGACCTCAACGCACGCTCGGTGCTGACCGCCTCGCGCAAGGCGATCCCGTGGCTGAAGCGCCAGGGCGGCTTCATCGTCAACACAACCTCGATCGCCGCCCGCAACGGTGCCGGTGGCGGCGCCGGCCTCTACGGATCATCCAAGGCCTTCGTCTCCAACGTGACGCGCGGCATGGCAAAAGAGCTGATCGGCTTCGGCATCCGTGTCAACGCCGTGGCGCCCGGCACCATCCTGACTCCGTTCCACGAGCGCTATTCGAGCGCCGAGCAGATGAAGGCCATGGTTGCGACCATACCGCAGGGCCGCGCGGGCACGGCGCAGGATTGCGTCGGCGCCTATCTGTTCTTGTCCTCCGACCTCTTGAGCGGCTACATCATCGGCCAGGTGATCGAGGTCAATGGCGGCCAGTTGATGCAGTGAGCCGAGACCGGCATACTCTTCGCGCAACCCTAAGGGAGACAAGGGCATGTTCGGACTGATCGGCAAGATGCGGGCGGCACGCGGCCAACGCGACGCGGTCATGGACGTGCTGCGCGAAAGCACCATGGCGCTCCCCGGTTGCCTGAGCTACATCATCGCCACCGATCCCGTCGACGCCGATGCGATCTGGGTCACAGAAGTGTGGACCGACCAGGCAAGCCACAAGGCCTCGCTGCAATTGCCGGAAGTCCAGGCCGCGATCGCCAAGGCGCGTCCCTACATTGCCGGCTTCGAATTCCAGGTCGAGACCCATCCGGTCGGCGGCTTCGGCCTTCCAGCGCCGGAAAAGTCCGGTTGACCGCCCGGACAAGGAATTTCTTCGAAAAGCGGGTTCGCATTTGTCCACGCCCGGTCTAAGAGCCGGGCATGGACTCTTCACCAGAGCAGCCACTCGTTGAACGCATGGCGCGGTTGCGCCGGCCGCAGCAGTGGTTGGTATTGCTGGTGTTCTCGCTGCTCTTTGCCGGCGCGCTGGAACTCGCCGCCCTGCCGGCGGCGCTGCTGATCGGCCCGATGATGGCCGCGATCCTGGCCGGCACCAATGGCGCCACAGTGCGTGTACCGCGCCCGCTGTTCGGTTCCGCCCAGGCCGTGGTCGGCTGCCTGGTGGCGAATTCGATCTCGGCCGACATCTTCCCGGTCTTCTACGCCGAATGGCCGCTCTTCTTTGGCGTTGTGGTTGCGACCCTCGCCGCTTCCAGCTTGCTCGGCTGGCTGATCAGCCGCTGGCGCATCCTGCCCGGCACCACCGCCGTCTGGGGCTCTTCGCCGGGCGCGGCCACCGCCATGGTGCTGATGGCCGGCGCCTTCGGCGCGGACCAGCGCCTCGTCGCCTTCATGCAATATCTGCGCGTCATCTTCGTCTCGATGACGGCGGCGCTCGTCGCCAAGATGTGGGTCGACACGTCGGGCGTCGAAGTGCCGCCCATCGTCTGGTTTCCACCGATCGACCCGATTGCCTTCGCCGCAACCGTCGGCATCGCAATTGTCGGCGGCCTGCTCGGAAGGCTGCTGCGGCTGCCCTCGCCCTTCTTTCTCGGCACCTTCATCTTCGGCGCCGTGGTCCATCTCGGTTTCGGCGTGCCGATGCAGTTGCCGCCGTGGCTGCTGGCGGTCAGCTACGCGACGGTCGGCTGGTCGATCGGATTGAACTTCACCCGGCCGATCCTGCGCCATGCGGCACGCGCCCTGCCGCAGATCATCGCCTCGATCGTGGCGTTGATTGCCTTCTGCGGCGGGCTGGCTTTCGTCATCAGCCGCGTGCTCGGCATCGACCCGCTGACCGCCTATCTCGCGACCAGTCCCGGCGGCATGGACAGCGTCGCCATCATTGCCGCCGCCGCGCAAAACGTCGACATTTCTTTCGTCATGGCGCTGCAATCGGCGCGCTTCCTGGTCGTGCTGCTCATTGGGCCAAGCGTAGCCAAGCTGGTGGCGCGAAACGTCAGGGACTGATCCGCGATATCCCTTTGCGAGGGGAAACAAAGGAGGCAGCTCATGACCCGCCGTTTGAACGTCGTCGATCTCACTGGCCGTGTCGCCGTGGTGACGGGCGGCGCGCAAGGCATCGGTCTTGCCGTCGCCCGGCGTCTGCTCTCGTCGGGCGCAAGCGTCGCCATCTGGGACATCGACCAGGCCGCGATGACGAGCGCCGTCGCTGAACTTGCATCGCTTGGCCGCGCGGAAGCTTTCCTTTGCGACCAGTCGCAGGTCGAGGCCGTCGACCGAGCCGCCACCGAGACCGAGCAGGCGCTTGGACCTGTCGATCTTCTCGTCAACAATGCCGGCATTGCCGGGCCGGCCGCGACCGTGGTGGACTATGACCCGGCCGCCTGGCGGCAGATCGTCGACATCGACTTGAACGGCGTCTTCTACTGCTGCAGGCGCCTGGTGCCCGGCATGATCGCGCGCAACTACGGCCGCATCGTCAACGTCGCTTCCGTCGCCGGCAAGGAAGGCAATCCCAACGCCGCGGCCTATTCGGCGGCCAAGGCCGGCGTGCTGGCGTTGACCAAATCGCTCGGTAAGGAACTCGCCGGTCACGACATCGCCGTCAACGCGCTGACCCCCTCGCCCGCCCGCACCCGCATCCTCGAGCAGCTCACGGAGGCCCAGGTGACCTACATGCTTGGCAAGGTTCCACGCGGCCGCTTCGTGGAGGTGGAGGAGGCCGCCGCCATGGTCGCGTTCATGCTCTCCGACGAGAACTCCTTCACCACCGGCGCCACCTTCGATCTGTCGGGCGGACGCGCGACCTATTGAGTGAGGTCTGCGAAACCGGCCACCGTCACCTTTTCGCATCGCATGCCCTGCGGTCATGGCCAGCCTTCGACGAGGGCATCAAAAAATACTTGACTCAGTTAGTCATATTTGAGAGCGCGAAAGCTCAATCAAACATGATAATTGGAGACGAGTTTATGCGCGAGCGGCCGAAGACATGGCGCCCAAAGATGTCACACCAGGCGATATCATTGCTGGCAGGCACCGCGATACTCGGTCAGGCCTGGCCGGCAATCGCGCAGGAGAATGGAGACGCCACCGTCCTCGGCAAGATCGAGGTGACCGCCGAAAGCAACGAGATCCTGGTGCAGGACGGCTATGTCGCCAAGAAGGACCGCATCGGCACCAAGGTCGACACGCCGATCGTCAAGATCCCGCAGGCCGTCTCGGTCGTGACGCAGAAACAGATCGAGGACCAGAAGCCGCGCACGCTGAACGATGCGCTGGGCTACACCGCGAGCGCCAATCCCAACAGCTTCGGCTTCGACACTCGCTATGATGCCTTCTTCCTGCGCGGCTTCCCGGCTTTCTACAACGGCATGTTCCGCGACGGGCTGCGCCAGTACAACGGGCCTTCGGCCTGGTTCAAGACCGAGCCTTATGGCATCGAGGGCGTCACCATCCTGAAGGGGCCGGCGTCCTCGCTTTACGGCGTCAGCGGCCCGGGCGGCATCGTCAATGTCGTCACCAAGCAACCCAAGGACGAGCCGTTCCACGAGATCGAATTGCTGGCCGGCGAGCACAACCGCTTCCAGGCGGCCCTCGATGCCTCGGGACCGGTGAACGAAGACGGCAGCATCCTCTACCGCTTCACCAGCCTTGGCCGCCTCAGCGAAACCGATCTGCCCGCCTATCCCGACGACAAGCTCTATCTGGCGCCGGCCATCACCTTCAAGCCGGACGAGGACACAAGGCTCACCATCCTCGGCGAATATTCGAAGTCGGTCACCGGCGGCACCGCGGCCTTCTACAACTCTGCCTATGGCGCATTGTCCAACGTCTATGAAGGCGATCCGGCCTGGAACGACTTCAGCCAGGACCAGGGCCGCATCGGCTATGAATTCGAGCACCGTTTCAACGACTGGCTCACCGTCCGCCAGAACCTTCGCTACAACGCCGTCGACAGCGACATCGAATACAGCGGCCACTATTCGATCGGCGCCGACCAGCCGCTGCAGCGCTACTGGGGCCACTACACCGAGAAGATGAGGAACTTCGTCGTCGACAACATGGCGCAGCTCGAATTCGACACCGGACCGGTGCGGCACACTGCGGTCGGCGGCATCGACTATGCCTGGTCGGACTACGACGCCGGCAGCGGACTTTCCTATGTCTCGGTCGACGACATCAAGTCAGCACCCGTTCCCTATTCCGGCGGTCAGCAGATGAACCAGCTCGGCGTCTACCTGCACGACCAGATGGAGTGGAACGATTTCACGCTGTTCACCAGCGGCCGCTTTGATTGGGTCGACACGACGTCGACGGCGGCGGATTTCAGCCAGTCGAAGCAGAAGGACAGCGCCTTCTCCGGCCGGCTCGGCCTCTCCTACCGTACCGAATGGGGCATCATCCCCTATGTCAATTACTCGACCTCGTTCTCGCCCAACATCGGCTTCGTCTATGACGACGTCAACAGCGATGTCGGCCGCGTCGCCCGCCCGACGATCGCGACGCAGAAGGAGATCGGCGTCAAATACGAAATCCCGGATTACAACGCGACCGTCAGCGCCGCGTTGTTCGACATCGACCAGAAGGACGGCGTCGTGTTCGACGCCTCGTCCGGCATCAACAAGCAGCGCCAGCTCGACCTCAACTCGCGCGGCGTCGAATTGGAAGCCAACGCCTCTTTGGACAACGGTTTCAGCGTCATCGCCTCCTACACCTATCTGCGCGTGAAGATCGAACTCGGCGCCGAAGGCACCGACGGCAAGGAGCTGTCGGCGACGCCGAACCACATCCTGTCGCTGTGGGGCCACTACCAGTTCGAAAACGGCACGCTTGCTGGCCTCGGGCTTGGCGCCGGCGTGCGCTTTGCCGGCGCCAGCTACGGCGACGACACCAACACCTTCAGGAACGATGCGCGCGCCCTCGTCGACGCCTCGCTGTCTTATGATTTCGGTTACCGCAATCCGAAGCTGGAAGGGGTCGAGCTACAGGTCAACGCCAAGAACCTCTTCGACAACCAGCAGACGATCTGCTCGGCCGGCTATTGCTACCGCGACGAAGGCCGTTCGCTGTTCGGCAGCCTGCGCTACCGCTTCTGAAGCAGCGCTGGGCGTCGAGAAATGGACGGCGAGGACAAAAATCCACATTCGTGGATTGTCCTATTCCTCGCCGCCCCCGTCCTCGCCTTGCGCGCCCCGACGCCAATAGGCGGTGACCATATGCCGGTCGCGCGGCAGGCCCCATTCCTTGCGCACGATCCTGCGGATCTCGCGGAAGTCGGCGAACTCGCATCCGGCCCAGACAAAGATATCATCGGCTGAGTGGTCGCGTTCGCCCAGTGCCGCCGGCAGCAGACCGGCGCGGCCTGCTTCGCGGCCGTGCCGGTAGAGCCAGCGGACGGCGATGTTATCGCCCTGCGTCAGCGCGATCCGGTCTTCCGGGCCATCGACCTCGATCAGAGCCTCGGCGCAAGCCGCTGGCGGGAGTTCCTCCAGGATCCTGCCGATGGCGGGAAGCGCCGTGTCATCGCCGACCAGGAGCAGATTTTGCGCCTCCGGCACGCCACCGCCGCCGGGACCGATCATGCCGATGACGTCGCCGGCCCGCGCGCCCAGCGCGAAAGCCGCGGCCGGCGTTTCGGTTCCGGGATGCAGCACGAAGTCGATGTCGAGCCAGCCGTCGGCGACATTGAGCGCGCGGATGGTATAGACGCGGACGGTAAGCGCATCCTCGCCCGACGGCCACACGATCATGCCGTCGGCGCCCATGGAGGGCCACACCGGCTGCCGTCCGGCAGGGGGCAGCAACAGCCGCACATGCAGCCCGCCATGGGCGAAACGGCCGAGGTCGCGGCCTGAGAAGCGCACACGCCGCATACGCGGCGACAGCCGCGTCGAGGATTGCACGGCGATCTCACGGAAGAAGACGGGCGTGCCGGCGTCGTTGCCGTCACCCTGCCAGCGCAGGCCTCCGGTGGTTCCCAACTGCCCGGCGATATGACCAGCGACGATCATCTTCATGTAGGAAAGGCAGGTCTCGTCTTGCGCCGCGACCCGGATCGACATGCCGCCGTCTTCGAACGCGGCGTGCAGTGAGCCGTAATGCATGCGGAGCTCCCAGCGATCGTTGATGCCGGTGTCGATCTCATATTCGCTGTGCTCGGCGCGCAGCCTGTCCATGACTGCCCGGATAGCGTCGTTGCGGATATGGGTTTGCGCACTGAGCTGAACCATCGCCAGGCCTTTCGACAAGGGTTGAGGCGATACGGCCATCAGGGCCGGCGCCATCGTCCCGGCCGGCATGCCACAGCAACGGTGGCCTTTCCACTAAAAGATGACAATTGCAATCATATTTTCTGGAGACCGGCCACCGATGGATGGCTGAAGGAGCGATGTCAGGCGATCACCAAGCTTGCGATCCGGTCGCCGTCCAGCGTGAAGGTCATGTCGCCTTCGCCGTTGAAGCCGTTGCCGGCCACCTTGATGCGCACATGATGGGCGCCATCCGACAGCGCGATGCGGACGATATCGAGGCGGGATTGCACGCCGATATTGTCTGTCTGGTTCCAGCGCGCGATCTGCTCGCGTCCGCGGAAAGAACGGCCCCAGTCGCTCAGAAAGGCATCGGCCGTGAAGGTTTCGAGAAAGGCCTCGGTGTCGCCGGCATTGGTGGCTTCGACAAAACGGCGGATCGGGTCGGGCGTGGTCATCAATCGAGCCTGTGCATCAGATCGTCGTCCAACCAGCGGCCGAAGAAATAGACGAGCTGCTTGTGCCACCAGGGCCAGTCGTGGCTGACGTCGCCGCCCCAATAGTCGACCCAGGCCGGAATGGATTTGTCGCGCAGCACCTGCTCAAGTTCGCGCGTCTCGACAAGCATGCGCTCTTCCCAGGCGCCCTGCCCGCAGCAGAAGATCAGCCTCAGCGCCCTCAGCCTCCCGAGCAGCCTCTGGTCGACGATGCCCGGCAGGTAGTCGAGCGGCGAGTTGTAGAAGATGCTGCTCTCGAGCGACCGGCCGAAGAAGTCGCGGGTCGAATAGACGCCGGACAGCGAGATCACGCCGCTCGCCAGTTCCGGAAAGCGGAACACGAAATTCGACGAGTGGTAGCCGCCCATCGAGCAGCCGCAGAACAGCGGCTTCAAGATGCGTCCGCCATTGGCCTTGGCGGCAACCGACTGCAGCTCCGGCAGCGCCTCCTCGCGCACGTAGCGGAAATAGGCCTCGTGGCGGGCGATGCGGCTGGCCGGATCGCCATGCTTGTCGAAGAAGGATTCCGAATCGATTCCGTCGAGCGTGAACAGCTGGATACGGCCGGTATCGATGAATTCGGCGAGCGCGCCGACGCCGCCCGAATCCTCGAACTGGTAGAACCGCCCCTGAGAGGTCGGGAACACCACCACCGGCCGCCCGGCATGGCCGTAGCGCTTGTACTCCATGTCGCGGCCGAGATTGCGGGCATGGCCCTTGTGATAGGAAACGTCCATCGCCTCACGCCTTTTCCGCGTGGATATAGTCGACCGCCCGGCGCAACGCTTTCTGGTCCTTCGAGCGCATCTGGTAGGCGTAGTTGCCCATGGCGCGGCTGAAAACCTCTTCGATGGCCTGGTGGTGGACGATCTTGTCGCCGTGCGCGGCTAGCACGTCCTCATGGCTGTGCAAATAGTCGAGGTGCCGTTTGCGGCTAGCATAGGCGGTGAAATACTTGCCCTTGTAGGGGCCGCCGGCCGCGTCCTTGACCACCATGTCGGCCCATTCGCCATAGACGTCGATGTCGAAGGTGTAGTTGATCGCATCGGTCATCCAGGCGCCGGGCGGGCGCATGTTGACCTCGAGCGCGATGACGCGCTTGTCCCTGGTTTCGAACAATTCAATGTGGAAGAAGCGCTCGCGCACATCGAACGCCTTGAGGATCTTCCTGCCCGCCTCCTCGACCGCCGGCGTGATCTCGGGAAAGCAGGTATAGCTCATGTGGCGGTCGCGGTTGACCACTTCCATGACGCTCTGGTCGTAGCGGTGGCTCGCCGCCAGCACCACCTCGGCGTCGCGGTTGACCAGCCCGTCGAAGGTCACCACCAACCCTTCGATGAACTGCTCCATGACGAAGCTGACGCCTTCGGGCTTGTCCCTAAAGAACTGGTCGAGCTCCTTGGTGTTGGAGATCTTGAACGTGTTCGAGGCGCCGGAGCCTGAATCCGGCTTGACCACCACCGGATAGCCGACGCGGCGGATGAAGGTCATGGCCCCGGCGCGGTCGGAGCATTTGCGCTGCGGAATGGTCTCGACGCCGCTCTTGCGGAAGAAGGCGCGCATGCGGCTCTTGCGCTTCAAATTCTTCACGAAATCGAGCTTGGTGCCAAAGATGTTGAAGTCGGTGCGGATGTTGGCTTCGAGCTCCAGCCAGTGCTCGTTCAAGGATTCGAAGCGGTCGATGCGGCCCCATTTGTGGATGAAATGCCCCATCGCCCGGAAGACAGCGTCGTAGTCTTCCATGTCCGCGACGCGGTAATACTCCGAAAGCGCTGTCTTGAGCTTGCTCCCCAGCGTTTCATAGGGCGCGTCGCCGATGCCGAGCACGGTCGCGCCTGCCTTCCTCAGCCGGTCGCAGAAATCGGCGCCGTTGGCCGGAAAATGCGGCGAGAAGAACACGAAATTCATGCACGACCTCCCCCTGAGATCAGGTCCTCGGGGAGCGAGTGTGTCGCATTTGCCTGATGCGGGGAAGAGCGGCACTTCGCACGGCGGGGCCGGCACTTGCCTCCCGATGGCTGCTCCTGTAAGAGAGCCGGCATGACCACGCGCACCCGCTCCGTCGCTTCTCCTCGCCCCGGCTTTGCCGGCGAGACCGTGCGCGCGCTTGCTTCGAGCCTGCTTCTTCTCGGCCTTATCGGCGATCGCCGGGTTCGCTGAAGGAGCGCCCGGCGGTCGAAAACCGCCGCTCAGGGCGCATGCTCCTTGGCCAGATTGGCAAGTCACATCAAGCGAATGAAACTTTGGTAAAGGCGCCGCTCGGCACCAATCCGCCTGAGGGCGGTCACACGAGCCGCCGGGAGAAACGACGATGAATAGAAGAGAAGCAATCCGCGCCGGCGAGGACGAAACGGGCGTGCAAGCGTCCGGGCAGATGTCGGATGCCGCCCGCAAATATCAGCCCTACCCGACCGTCAATCTTGCCGATCGCACCTGGCCGTCGAAGGTTATCGAGAAGGCGCCGATCTGGTGCTCGGTCGACCTGCGCGACGGCAACCAGGCGCTGATCGACCCGATGGGCCATGAGCGCAAGGCGCGCATGTTCGCGTTGCTCATCGACATGGGCTTCAAGGAGATCGAGATCGGCTTTCCGTCGGCCTCGCAGACCGACTTCGATTTCGCCCGTTGGTGCATCGAGGAAGGCGGCGTGCCGAGCGATGTGTCGCTGCAGGTGCTGGTGCAGTGCCGGCCCGAGCTGATCACGCGGACCTTCGAAGCACTCAAGGACGCCCATCGTCCGATCGTGCATTTCTACAACTCGACCAGCGAGCTGCAGCGTCGCGTCGTCTTCGAAAAGGACGTTGCCGGCATCAAGCGGATCGCTACCGACGCCGCCAAGATGATCACCGACATGGCGGCCAAGGCCGGCGGCGGCTATCGTTTCGAGTACTCGCCGGAGAGCTTCACCGGCACCGAGCTCGAGGTCGCGCTCGAGATCTGCAACGCCGTCACCGAGATCGTGAAGCCGACGGCCGACAACAAGCTGATCATCAATCTGCCCTCGACCGTCGAGATGTCGACGCCAAACGTCTATGCCGACCGCATCGAATGGATGTGCCGCAACCTCGACAACCGCGACAAGCTGATCATCTCGCTGCACCCGCACAACGACCGCGGCACCGGCATCGCCACCACCGAGCTCGGCCTGATGGCCGGCGCCGACCGCGTCGAAGGAACGCTGTTCGGCAATGGCGAGCGCACCGGCAATGTCGACATCGTGACGCTCGCGCTCAACATGTACACGCAAGGGGTCGATCCCGGGCTGGACTGCTCCGACATCAACCGGATGAAGGACGTCTACGAATACTCGAACCAGCTGAAGATCCCGGAACGTCACCCTTATGTCGGCGAGCTGGTCTACACCGCGTTCTCCGGCTCGCACCAGGATGCCATCAACAAAGGCATGAAGGCGCTGCGCAAGGCCAATACGCCGCTCTGGGAAGTGCCCTATCTGCCGATCGACCCGGCCGACGTCGGCCGCACCTATGAGGCGATCATCCGCATCAACTCGCAGTCCGGCAAGGGCGGCATCGCCTATGTGCTGCAGGCCGATTATGGCCTCAACCTGCCGCGCAACCTGCAGATCGAGTTCAGCCAGGCGATCCAGGCGATCACCGACGCCGAAGGCAAGGAAGTGCCGGCCAAGCGCATCCACGAGCGCTTCCTCGAAGCCTATGTCGACCAGCCCGGCGCCAGGCTGAAATTCCTCGACCACCACACCTACCCCGATACTGCGGTGAAGGGGCGGCGCATGGTGGAGGCGGTCATCCTCGACAATGGCAGGGAGATGACCATTACCGGTTCCGGCACCGGGCCGATCGACGGCTTCGTCGATGCGCTATCGCGTCATGTCGGCGTCGAGATGTCGGTGCTCGACTATTCCGAACACTCCTTGCAGCGCGGCTCGAACGCTTCGGCCATCTCCTATGTCGAGATGGAATATCCCGACGGCAAGCTGTTCGGCGCAGGCATAAACACCAACATCGTCGCCGCCTCGCTGGAGGCCGTGGTTTCGGCCGCCAACCGCATCCTCGGCCGCAAGACCGGCTGAACATTTGGGCCTTGAACGCGGCGTGTCCGCCAAGCGCGCCGCGCCGCAAACCGTACTATTTTCCCTGCCATTTCGTTAACCGGCAGGGAAATTTGCGGTGGCTTACGCGATAGCATAACAGAAGCATTCTTGTGCGCTGGCGCGGGCGCTATATTATCGCGTCCTAACCTGTGCCGACTTTGAAAGGTTCGACACTTGGAGCCTGCCACGCCTGCCGCCCCCGCAGTGCGCGAGACATTGGAGCGACTGCTTGCCAGCGAAACGTTCGGACGATCCGAGCGCGCGCGCAGGCTATTACGCTATCTCGTGGAGCGCGAGCAGGCCGGCGAAGGCGACAGGCTGAAAGGCCTTTCCATCGCCATGGACGTCTTCGGCAAGGACGGCGATTTCGACTCGGCGACCGACGCCGTCGTCAGGGTCCAAGCCGGGCGGCTGCGTGAGCTTCTGGAGCATTATTTCGCCAATGAGGGCATTGCCGAGCCGGTGCGCATCGCAATCCCGCGTGGCGGTTATGTACCTTCCTACGAGCTGAATGCGATCCGGCTGGCCGCCGAAGCCAAACCCGCCGGTAGCGGCCAGGCCGCTCCGCCATCGGCCGAACATCTCCAGAATTCCGCACCCACCGAAGCCGCGCCATTGATGACGACCCCGGCGGCATCCGCCTCTTCGCTGACGCGCCAATTGCGGTTCTTCTGGGCAGCCATGGTTCTGGTCATCGCCATGCTGGGTGTCCTTGTCGTCCGCCAGGGCAATGCCTTTTTCCACGATCGCGACGCGGCCGCGCCGGTCGAAACGGCAGGTGCGACCGGCAGCGTTGCTTCGCAGCCGTTCGAGAGCTTGCCCTTGATCTACATGGCCATCAAAGCCGATGGTCCCGAGGCGGCCCGTGTCGCCTCTTCGCTGCGAGCAGGCCTCGCCGGCTTCGATACCATAGACTTCATCGGGCGTGACGCCGACGCCACGCGCGAAAGTTCCGCCGATCCGATCAGCTTCGTTTTCGACGTTATTCCCGGGCCCGCCGCCGGCGACGTGATGATCGAATTGCAAAGCGTCGCGACTGGACGGGTTCTCTTGTCGCGCAACCTGACGTCAGCTGAAAGCGCGCCTGGTGCGGTCGAAAACAACATCGCCAGTCTTTTGACTTCGACCATCCCCGCTTCCGGCGCGATCTACAGTTATATCGACCAGAGCGACATCCGGACCAGCCAGATCGGATGTCTGGTGCTCAACGACCGCTACTATCTCGACCAGAGCGCCAAGACGCACGAGGCTGCGTATCGCTGCCTGGAGAAGCTGGTCGGCGAAGGCACAAAATCATCGCTCGTCTACTCGGAACTGGCTTCCCTGCAACTGGAAGCCGTCAACAACCACTACGCCTATCCGCCCGGCGCGACGATCGAACAGGCGATGTCGTTTGCTCATCGCGCCATTCAGATGGGGCCGATGAGCCCGCACGCGCATCGCGCCTATGGCTATCTCAACTCGCGTCTCGGCAATACCGACGAAGCGATCCGCTGGATGCGCAAGTCCTATGAGCTCAACCCCTATGATCTCGGTATGGCCGCCGCCTATGGCTACGGTCTGATCTTCGCCGGCAAATATCAGGAAGGTACGCCGATCCTCGGCCACGTCGTCGAAACATTTAGCGGCCACCCGACCTGGTGGGATTACGGTCTGTTTCTCGGAGCCCTGATGCAAGGCGACACGAAGCGGGCGGCGATTGCCAGCGAGTCGCTCAGAACCACGGCGTCAAAATCGCATTACCTGGCCGCACGCCTGATCGGCGCCAAGATTTCAGGCCGCGACAAACTCGCGAGCCAGCTGGCCAACGAATTGACGGCCGAATTCCCGAAATTCGCCGCCGACCCGCGCGCGACATTCGTCGACAGGAAGTATCCCGCCGATCTTACCGACCGCCTCGTGCAGTCCTTGCGCTCTGCCGGGATCGGCAACCCGAGTTGAAACCGCAAGCTTTCTCTGCCGCATCGACCCGACGATGGAATCCATCATTGGCTGCCCGAATACCACCAAACAGCACGAGGACGGCCAATAAATATTAGAGTATGCTTATGCGGTTGTTCGGCGCTGATCGCTCCCAGTCGCGAAGATTTTACTGGCTATCGACTCGACCGGAGGGCAATGCAGCCTTGATTTGGAATTACCGCTTGTTTTGCTTCGTAGCCGATAAATTTCATGCTCCCATCCCTTAGTGTCGCCGAGCACGGCGCAGGCTCGAAGACGATCGTCTTGCTGCACGGCTTCGGCAGCTGCCATGAGATATGGCGCGACGTGATTTCCGCATTGCTGCCGGGTGTTAGGGTGCTGGCTTACGACCTGCCGGGCCATGGAAACTCGTTGGTGCGCGACGGAAATGGCGGCGCCAAGCCTGCAGCGCGAGCTATCCTCGCGGATCTTGCCGACCGGCGGCTGGGCAAGGTCCACCTCGTCGGCCATTCCATGGGCGGTGCGATCGCGACATTGATGGCGCTCGCCGATCCCGAAAGGGTGGCCTCGCTGACCTTGCTGGCGCCCGGCGGTTTCGGTCCCGAGATCAACGGGCCGCTGCTGCGCCGCTTTGCGGCTGCGGCCGACAGGAACGAGATCGGTGCTTGCCTTGCCGCGATGTCCGGACCGCGAAGCGTGCCTCCAAGCCATGTGGTGGACGCGCTTTTCCGGATGCGCGGCGCGCCGCGTCAATTGCAGTGGCTTGTCGAGGCCGCAGCCGTGATGACGAAAGACGACCGGCAAGGGGTCATCCCGCGAGAACAGCTCGCAGCCCTCAAAATGGCGGTGTTGGTGGTCTGGGGGACGGATGATCCCGTCCTGCCCGTCCACCAGGCCGAGGGCTTGCCGTCGCATTTCCACCTGCATCACGTGCTGGAGGCCGGCCACATGCTGGTCGAGGAGGCGCCTGACCTGATTGCGGAGGCCGTGCGCCGCAACATGCGGCGCCGCGGCAGAAGCCGGCGGCCGGCGTTGGGAGTGGCGGCGAGCTGACTCGCGCATCCAGAGTGCATTTTGTCGGCGACTGTGTTAACTCGCTGTTTACCAACAGCGAGGCAGCCGCCATGAAGGATGCAGGCGACAAAATCACCCCGATCGAGCCGTCGCGAAAGCTTGCGGATGCCATCCGCGACGTCAAGAACGCCTTCGCCGATCGTGACGATGTGGTGGTCGACATGCGCGAGGCGCAC
Organism: Mesorhizobium captivum; assembly: GCF_033977165.1. NCBI lineage: Bacteria > Pseudomonadati > Pseudomonadota > Alphaproteobacteria > Hyphomicrobiales > Phyllobacteriaceae > Mesorhizobium > Mesorhizobium captivum. The sequence goes on along the minus strand of NZ_JAVIJB010000001.1, from coordinate 388,675 downwards.
CGCATGCGGCTCGAACTTCTGGCCGCCGAGCTTGCGCCCGTCTTCGCCGATGTGCCGACCGACATAGACAATTTCGACTTCGCCGTCTCCTCCGGCCTGCAGCCGCGGCTGTGGGTAGATGCTGTCAGCCATGTCGCCATGGGGCGGGATCGCCGCACCTTCCGCTTCCTCAAGGACACGCGCATTGGCCGCGTGGTGCTGGCCGAATCGATCGACATGAAGCCCGTCGCCGATGCCGTGACACGTTACGTGGCCGAGCGTGTCGTCGAGCGGCAGCGGATGATGGAAGGTGCGGTCGAGAGCGCCATGCCTGGCCTGCATCGCGCCGAAGTCCAGGAAGCCGAGCCGCCGCTGCAATCCGCAACGCGGCGCAACGGCTGGACGACCTTCTTTGCTGGCCTTGGCTTGATTGCCGCCGGCGCCTTGGTGGGCCTAGCGGTGTCGCTGGTGCTGTTCTGGGACCGCATCGCCCAGATGAAGATCAGCTTCTGACGAGGGGCTCCCGAACCACAGGCATATCGACGCCGAGCTCCATCACCTGAATATCCGACGGTGGCAGTGCCGGACCGGTCAGGCCGCGCCGTGTCAGGCGGATGCTCCAGTTGCCTTTTTCCCCATCTATCTCGAACAGATTGTATTGAGCGGCCGGATGCCTGCCGCCCGGCGCCTGGCCGGCGGCGGCCACGCCGACCACCGGCACCTTGGCGCCGCGCGGACCGATGGTGAACAGCGATGGCAGGTGCGAGTGACCGTGCAGGACTAGCTCGGCGCCATGCCGGCGAATGACCTTGTTGAAGCGCGCGATGCCGAACAGCCGCTTATGCTGCGAGACGGCGCCGCGCACTGGCGGATGATGGATCATGATGGCGCGAAACAGCCCCTGTTTGACCGTGGCATCGAGGATCTTGGCGAGCCGCTCCGCCTGGCCCTCCATGAAGAAGCCGTTGGCCATGAAAGGCGCCGTGGCCCGCGCCGTCGTGACGCCGATCAGCGCAACATCGCCGCGCACACGCAGATAGGGAAAGGAATTGCGGTCGACCGGGCTGTTGACGCCGTCGCCCGTCATCCACGGCGCCCAGGACCGGCAGACCTTGTCGAAGGCGCCCGGCACATAGGCATCGTGGTTGCCTGGCACCACGGACACGTCGTTCGGAGCGCCAAGCGTCTCCAGCCAATGCTTCGCCATCTCGATCTCGCCGTCGAGCGCCAGGTTGACGAGATCGCCGGTGACGGCAAGGTGGTCGGGCGCGTTGGCCTTGATGTCGGCGACGATCGTGTCGATGACGGCATCATGCATATGGCGGCGGCGGTTGCGCTGCCAGTTGACGTAACCCAGCACGCGCTTGGACGCGAGATCGCGATAGGTTACATCGGGCAGCGGCCCCAAATGGACATCGGAAATATGTGCGAGCCTGAGCATAGCCCCTTCTTAAGCGACACGGTTCAGGCTTTCCACTCACCGTTTGCTGTTCGCTTGGCGATTGCCGGATGACCGGCGCCACCGATCCGGAAAAGGCGTTCCGCCAGGCGGGCTGGGCGGGACTGCGGGCAAGGCTGTTCCATCTCTATTTCCTGCTGCGGCGCCCGATGACGCTTGGCGTCCGCGGTCTGGTCTACGACCGCGCCTCCAACACCGTCTTCCTCATCCGCCATACCTATGTTCCGGGCTGGCAATTGCCGGGCGGCGGCGTCGAGACAGGCGAGACCCTTCTCGAGGCCCTGGCACGTGAGCTGGCAGAGGAAGGCAACATCGCGCTGACGGCCTCGCCGATGCTGAAATCGATGCATTTCAACCGCCGCTCCAGCCGCCGCGACCACGTCGGGCTCTATCTGATCGAAGCCTTCAGCCAAACTGCGCCGAAGCTACCGGACCATGAGATCGCCGAAGCGGCCTTCTTTCCGCTAGACCGCCTGCCGGAAGACACGACGCCGGCGACACGACGACGGATTGCCGAAATTTTCGGCGGCGAGCAGGCCTCAGTCTACTGGTAGTCAAGCTGCCTTCTTGAACCTGTCGCGATCGTGCGGCGCCGCATAGTCGAGTTCCGGCCCCACCGGGACAATGCCCGTCGGATTGATCGATTTGTGGCTTCCGTAATAATGCGACTTGATGTGATGCAGGTTGACCGTTCCTGACACGCCGGGCACCCGGTGGAGGTCGCGCAGATAGTTCGACAGGTTCGGATAGTCGGCGATGCGGCGCAGATTGCATTTGAAGTGGCCGACATAGACCGGATCGAAGCGCACCAGCGTAGTGAACAGCCGCCAGTCGGCCTCGGTGATGCGCTCGCCGGCCAGATAGCGCTGCTTTGAAAGCCGCTCCTCGATCGTATCGAGCGCCGAGAACAGCTCGCCGAACGCTTCCTCATAGGCTTCCTGCGTGGTGGCGAAGCCGGTGCGGTAAACGCCGTTGTTGATCGCCGGATAGACCAGCGCATTGATCTTGTCGATCTCGGCGCGCAGCGCCGGCGGATAGAAGTCGAGGCTCGCATCGCCCCATTCGTCGAAGGCGGAATTGAGCATCCGAATGATTTCCGAGGACTCGTTATTGACGATGGTCTGTTGGTGTTTATCCCAGAGCACAGGCACCGAGGCCCGGCCCGAATAGGCGGGATCGGCCTTGGCATAGATCTGGTGCAGGAAGTCGAGGCCGTAGAGCGTGTCTCCGGTGGCGCCGTCCTCCGCCTTGAAGGTCCAACCGTTCTCGCCCATGAAATGGTGCACCACCGAGACGGAGATAATGGCTTCCAGCTTCTTCAGGGCGCGGAATATCAGCGTCCGGTGGGCCCATGGGCAGGCGAGCGAGACGTAAAGGTGGTAGCGGCCGGGTTCTGCCTTGAAGCCGCGCTTGCGGCCCTCCGCCGGCGCGCCGTCGCGCGTCACCCGGTCGCGCCATTGCGCTTCGGCCCGCACGAATCTGCCGCCGCTGTCGGCGGCGACCGGCCGGTCCTGCCATCTGCCTTCAATCAGCAATCCCATCCGAAATCTCCCTGTGGACCCTATAGACATTTAGGCGTTTGGCCGGAATGTCGAAGCCCTCAGGCGCTGAACAGTTCGTCAAACGACGAACCAGTTCGTCAAACGACACAGTTCGCCGAGCAGCGCAAAGAAAGGTGAAAAGCGCCGATTGCAGCCAGGAAAAATTGATGATAGCGGAGGCGCCCATGTTCGACTTTGCCTCGATCCGGTTCGACCGACGACGAAAGGGCGCCCGCGCTTGATGAAGCGCTGACTGGCGAACGCTGCCGCTTGCAGCAAACCTTTCCTCGCATACCGGAACGCAAAGACCATGAGCCTTGCCGACGTGAAATATCTGCCGGAAACCCCGGCGCACGATCCTGAAATCGAAGCCATAAACGAGGAAGCCTTCGGGCCAGGCCGTTTCGTGCTTGCCGCCTACAAGATCCGCGAGTCCGGCGGGCATGACCGCTCGATGTCTTTTGTCGCGGTCAAGGGCGATACGGTGATTGCTTCCGTACGCATGACGAGCGTCGCGGCAGGCGCCGGCCGCGCCATGATGCTCGGACCGCTCGCCGTGCGGCCGGCGTTCAAGAATCTCGGCATCGGCCGCCGGCTGGTTGCGATCGCGCTCGAAGCCGCGGCGAAGGCCGGCGCGCCGGCCGTGATGCTGGTCGGCGACGAGCCTTACTATGGGCCGCTCGGCTTCAAGCGGTTCCCGCGCGGGCAGATCACCATGCCGCGCCCGGTCGATCTCGACCGGCTGCTTCATCATGAAATCAGGCCTGGCGCGGCGGCCCGGTTCGTCGGCGAGGTCTGCCATGCGGACACCGCCCGCCTGCCCGAGCAACTCCCAGCAATGGCGTGACTAACGGGTCAATCGCAGAGTGATTGATCCCGGTCAATCGCCCTGCGATTGATCCCGCCGGATCGATCCCCCGATGCAGGTTGCGCCTCGCGGGCGGGCTTCGTAGCATGACCAAAAATCCTGGGAGGACGCCTGCATGAACCCGAATGGCCAGATCGCGATCGTCACCGGCGGTGGCTCTGGCCTAGGCGAAGCGACGGCGCGCGCGCTTGCCGCCAAGGGCGCCAAAGTTGCCATACTCGATGTCGGCGTCGAGCGCGCGGCGAAGGTTGCCGCCGATATCGGCGGCATCGCCGTTCAGTGCGATGTCAGCAGCGGCGACAGTGGCGCCGCCGCCATTGCCGAGGCGGCGAACAAGCTCGGCGAGCCGCGCATCTTGGTCAACTGTGCCGGCATCGCCATCGGCGTGAAGACAGTCGGCAAGGATGGTCCGCACCCACTTGATCAGTACCGCAAGGTGATCGAGATCAACCTGATCGGCACCTTCAACATGATCCGCCTCGTCGCCGACCGGGCGGCGAAACTCGATCCGCTGGCGGGCGGTGAGCGCGGCGTCATCGTCAACACGGCATCGGTCGCCGCTTATGACGGTCAGATCGGCCAGGCGGCCTATTCGGCGTCCAAGGGCGGCGTCGTCGGCATGACGCTGCCGGTGGCGCGCGACCTCGCGCGCTCCGGCATCCGCGTCTGCACCATCGCTCCGGGCATCTTCAAGACGCCGATGATGGCCGGCATGCCGCAGGAGGTGCAGGATTCGCTCGGCGCATCGGTCCCCTTCCCGCCCCGTCTCGGCGAGCCATCGGAGTATGCCGCGCTTGCGCTACACATCATCGAGAACCAGATGCTGAACGGCGAGTCGATCCGCCTCGACGGCGCGATCCGCATGGCGCCGAAATAGAAGGAATGACCACGCCACGGACAGCCACCGACAAGGCAGGACCTCTGGCTGGCTTGAGGGTGATCGAGATGGCAGGCCTCGGCCCGGTGCCGCTGGCCGCCCTGATGTTGTCTGAAATGGGCGCCGAGGTGCTGCGCATCGAGCGGGCGGACGCCAGAGAGCCGCTTCTGTCCTTGCCGGAAGCCTACGACCTCGACCGCCATGGCCGCTCAATCCTCAAGCTCGACCTGAAACGCCCGGATGGCCAGGAGCTTCTGCTGCGCCTTGCAGAAAAGGCCGACATCCTCATCGAAGGCTTTCGCCCCGGCGTCATGGAGCGGCTGGGTCTCGGTCCCGGCATCGCGCTCGAATGCAATCCGGCGCTGATCTATGGCCGCCTGACGGGTTTCGGCCAGGACGGGCCGCTCTCGCGTCGCGCCGGCCATGACATCACCTATCTCGCTTATGCCGGCCTGTTGCACGCTGTCGGCAGGCAAGAGGCGCCGCCCGCGCCGCCGCTCAACCTCGTCGCCGATCAGGGCGGCGGCGCCATGATGCTGATCGCGGGCATGCTGGCGGCCCTCTTCCAGCGTTCGCGCACCGGCAAGGGCCAGGTGATCGACGCCGCGATGGTCGAGGGCGCATCAATGCTCGCGGCTCCGATCCACGCTTTCATGGCGGCAGGCCTCTGGAGCGACCGACGCGGCGAGAACCTGCTCGATTCAGGGGCGCCCTTCTACGACACTTACGAGACCGCGGACAGCCGGCATGTCGCCATCGGCTGCCTCGAACCGCAGTTCTTCGCCGAATTCGCCAGGCTGCTGCCGCTCGACCAGCGTTTTGTCCGCAGCCAATATGACAGGGCATCGTGGCCCGAGATGCGAGCCGGGATCGCAGCCAGGATTAGAGAGAAGACACGCGACGAGTGGGTCGACGTCTTTGGCTCGACCGATGCCTGTGTGGCGCCAGTTCTTTCCATGACCGAAGCCAGGGATCACCCTCACAATCGCGCAAGGCAGAGCTTCGCGAGATCCGGCCGGTTTGAGCGTCCGGCTCCGTCGCCGCGCTTCTCGGAAGCTCCCCAAACTCTTGCCACGGCGCCAAACGCTAGCGATCGTCAGCCGGCAACCGTGCTGGCGCGCTTCGGCATCGACGAAAGTGAAATCGAAGCCCTTGTCAGGTCCGGCCTGTTTGGCCAATAAACCGGAGAACAGAAATCAGCTTATCCTGAAAGTGTTTCGACCAAAAGGTGAGCGCTTTGACCGAGACCAGGAAGGATGTCATCCGCGAGACCGACGCCGAGGCCGTCAGGCTGGCGAAGACGCTGATCCGCTCGGCCCGCTTCGGCGCGGTAGCGGTGATCGAGCCCGGCACCGGCGCGCCGCTGGCAAGCCGGGTCGGTGTGGCGACCGACATCGACGGCGCGCCGCTGATCCTGGTTTCGATGCTGTCCGCGCATACTGGCGCGCTTGTCGCCGATCCGCGCTGCTCGCTGCTGCTTGGCGAGCCCGGCAAGGGCGATCCGCTGGCGCATCCGCGTATCAGCCTGATATGCCGGGCGCTGCGGCTGGAGCGTGGATCGGCCGTTCACGCCCGCGCCGAACGGCGCTACCTCAACCGCAATCCGAAGGCGAAGCTCTATGCCGGGCTTGGCGACTTCTCGATATTCCGGCTCGAGCCTGAGCGCGCCAGTCTGAATGGCGGCTTCGGCAAGGCCTATCTTCTGGATCGCGCCGATCTGATCACCGGCGGCCCGATCGTCGAGGAACTCGCGGTAGGCGAACAGTCGGCGCTCGACCATATGAACGCCGACCATGGCGATGCGCTTTGCGTCTATGCGCGCCATTTCGGCCGGGCCGAGGGCGACGGCTGGATCGTCACCGGTTTCGATGCCGACGGCATGGACCTGGTGTCTGCGGATGCCACCTGCAGGGTCTTCTTCCCGCGGCCTCTGGGCGCTGCCCGCGAGTTGCGGTCCGTGCTGGTCGAGATGGCAAAGACCGGACGCGCCGCGGCCAGCCACAGTAGCGAAAGTTAATCGTCCCAGATCGAAAGCAACTCTTGAGATTTAGATAAAATGATCTACCCTTTGTTGTAGCGCTGATTCAGCGGCGCTTCCTGACCTGAACATTGTGGAATCAGCCACCATTGCCCCCATGGTGGCTGGATGAGCCAGAAAACATGGGGCATCTATGATCTCGAGCAAGCTAGTCGCCAATGCCGAATCGGCTGCCGCGTTTCTGACGCTCATGGGCAATGAAAAGCGGCTGCTGATCGTCAGCTATCTGATCGAAGGCGAAATGTCGGTCGGTGCCATCGCCGAAAAAGTCCAGTTAAGCCAGTCCGCTCTGTCGCAGCATCTGGCCAAGCTGAGAGCGCTTGATATCGTCGAGACGCGCCGCGACCGCCAGATGATCTATTATTCCTGCAAATCCGATGCGGTGCGCGAGCTGCTTCGCATGCTGGAAGGCATTTTCGGCGACGGCGACCTGTCCCAGATGGCCTACAGGATGCGCCGCGCCGGGGCTTGACCCGCGCTGTCCAAAGCCCCTTACCTCGCTGACGATCGTTCGCCGGCGAGATTTGCATGAACCTCATCCCCATCGACGACCCGCAGGATCCGCGTGTCGCTGCCTATCTCGACATCCGCGAGCGCGATCTCGTCGGGCGCCACGGGCGCTTCGTCGCGGAAGGCAAGGTCGTGCTGGATCTTCTTTTGTCGGTCGGACGCTTCGCCGCGGAGTCGGCCCTCATTTTGGAAAACAGGCTGGCTGGCCTGGAAGGCGTCTTGCGCAAGGCGTCGGCGACCTTCCCGGTCTATGTCGCCAAGGGCGAGGTCATGGACCGGATCGCCGGCTTTCATATGCATCGCGGCATATTGGCGATCGGCGTTCGCGGCGCTCCTCGACCGGCGGAGGTTTTGCTCGAAACCTTGCCGGCAAGCGCGCTGGTCGTGGTCCTGGTCGGCATATCCAATCACGACAATATGGGCTCGATCTTCCGCAACGCCGCAGCCTTTGGCGCGGACGCCGTGCTTCTCGATCCCACCTGCTGCGATCCGCTCTATCGCAAGGCGATCCGCGTTTCGGTCGGCGCGGCGCTGAAGGTTCCTTTCGCGCCCTTCGGCGACGCCATGAGCTTGATTGCGACGCTCGACCAGCTGGGCTTCAGCCAGTTCGCGCTCTCGCCGCGCGGCGAAACCGACATTCGCGCTGCGCAAAAAACGCCGCGGCTGGCGCTCTATCTCGGCACGGAAGGCGAAGGCCTGCCCGAAACCGTGCTCAACCGGCTGCGGACGGTACGGATCGGCATGGCGGAGGGTTTCGACAGCCTGAACGTTGCCGCCGCTTCGGCCATCGCCCTGCACCAGTTCTCGAGACGATAGCGATCCAGCAAACAGGGGGAAAGCGTCGCCTGGCCGACAGCCTGCGTTTTGATCAGCTGGTTGGGTCGGCCTTCTGAAGGGCCCTTACACGGTCCGCGAGGCTGATGCCGCGCTCGCCCGCGCCCTGCTGCCCGTCGCGAGGGGTCGCCAACGCCTTCACAATCGGCGAATCCGGCCCGTCCAGCTTCATCGTCAGGTTGACGACCTCGGCCGCCAGTTCGTTCATCTGTTCGCGAAGCGCTGCACCGGCGCGTCGCGCGTCGCTGGCCTGTTCGGGCCTTGCCGTTTCGAGCGTGGCAAGATCGGTCTTGAGCCGCTTGTTCTCACGCGCCAGCGCCGTCAGCCTCGCCTCCAGCCGCTCCCGATCGCCTTCGAGCTTGGCGATCGCCTTGTCGATGCCTTCGACCTCGCCGGTCTGGTGCGTTCCGCCATTTGCCTCGGCACCCTGCTTTGAGCGTTCGCGCATCCGGGCAAGCTCCTTCTCGCGCCTGTCGAGCCTTTCCTCGCGGTCGGCAAGGGTTGCAAGCAGCCGCTCGACCTTCTTGTCCAGTTCGGCTGCCCGTTTCTTTTCCGCCTTGAGCGCGTCTCTGACCGCTTTGCCTTCCGCGGCGATTTCCTGATTGCGCCGGTCCGTTTCCTTGCGCTGGTTGCGCAGCACCGCAATGTCGTTCGCGAGCTTGTCCAGTTCCGATTCACGGGCCACAAGCTCGATCTGGCGGTTGCTGGATGAGAAGCTGGCATCGTCATACATCTGCTCGAGCTTTTGCAGCTCCAGCGCGCGCTTCTCCAGGGAGCGCTCCGTCTGCGCCAGCTTTTCCGACAGTTTGTGCAGTTCTTCCTCGCGCTGCCGGAGCTCCGCGTTCCTGGCCTGCAGGTCGGAAAGCGCCTGGTTCTTGTCCTTCGTCTCGACCGCCAGCCCCTTCAGGGCCTCGCGGCCGCGGCCGATCTCGACCAGTTGCTCGGCCGCCTTCTCCTTGAGGCTCTTGATGTTCATCTCGAGCCGGCGCGTGTTCATGGCGAATTCGGCGCGGATCCGGTCCTTTTCAGCCAGGATCTCGGCAGGCGTCAGCGGCATCGAGGCCTCGAGGCGCCTGCGCGTCAGAACGACGGCCCGCCGCCAGATGGCCGGCGCAATCAGCGACACCAGAAAGACGGCGCAGAGGAAGCCGAGTGCGAAGAACAGGATCGACTGGACCAAGGTGGACTATTCCGTATGCGGCGCGGCAAACCGCCAATGCCCGACTGTGCCATCTTGGCATGGCGGAAATCCAGAGCCGCGGCAAGAGCATGCCGCGGCGCGATCGGTCTTATCCGGGCGGTTGTGGCAATCCTGTCCGCTCAGAACGGATTCCAGGTCGCCCGTTCGGTAAGCTTCAGGTAGCCGAGATTGACGCCGAGCCGGGCGCCGACGCCGGTGCGGATCGGAACGATGAGCACCCTGTCGCTCTGCAGCACGTTGAAGCCGACGCCGGCCACGACATAGGCGGAGCCGGCGACGCCGCCGAAGCGATTATAGAGGCTGCTGATGTCGTCCAGATTGTAGACCAGCATCATCACGCGCGACCCTTCGCCGCCGAAATCCCAGCCAAGCGATGGGCCTTGCCAGAACACCTTATGGTCGCCGGCGTTCTTGGTGTAGAGCGTGCCCTCACCATAGGTCAGGCCGCCGATCAGCGCGCCGGATCCCTCCTCGCCGAGCAGATAGCCGTTGGGCAGGCCGTAGGACGCAAAGATCTTTTCGACGACGGTGGCGAGGCCGCCCGACGTCGCGCCGAAGAACTTGTGGCCGGAATCGACGATCTCCTGCGCGGTATATTCCTGGGCCCGCGACGCGGAGGTTGAGAAGATGACAGCACCCATGAGGGCGATCGTCATGGTGAGGACGCGGACGAGAGTCCGGTCATAGAATCGGGAAAACATGCTTCCAATCTCCGTCAGGGAGCACTTTCGCCGACGCCTCGTACCCCTGCGGCTCTTGGCGGCCGCTTCGAGATGACTATTACGGGCAAACTATGCCGTAATCCTTTTTCAACCATTAAGCTGGCGCAGGAAGATGGCGGTTCGAAGGCTGGCGGCCCGACATGGCCCCTCTGGCCTCGTTTTCGCGGCATGAACGCAGCATTTTCGCCATCCGCGGCTGCGGATTTGTTGATGCACGGGCGGGCGCTGTGTATTCAGAAAGCCTTGGAAAGAGCGTGATTCGCGTGGCGGGCGCGAAATCGGTCGCTCGGCCATGAATATGTGAACTAGCAGGGATTCTCCGATGGCCGAGCTCTTCACCCTTTCCGCCCCCGATCTGGCGGCGCTTCTGTGCAGCCGCGTATGCCACGACATCATTTCGCCGGTCGGCGCCATAAACAACGGCCTCGAACTGCTCGACGAAGGCGGCGCCGACGAAGACGCCATGAAACTGATTCGCCAGAGCGCCAGGAACGCCTCGGCGCGTCTGCAATTTGCCCGCATCGCCTTCGGTGCCGCCGGCTCGGCCGGCATGATGATCGATACCGGCGACGCAGAGGCCGTGGCCATTGCCTTTTTGAAGAACGAAAAGCCGGAGCTGGTCTGGAACGGTGCCCGCGCGCTGCTGCCCAAGAACAAGGTCAAGCTCCTGCTCAATCTCATTCTCGTGGCCAACGCGGCCATACCGCGCGGCGGCAAGCTGATGGTCACGCTGGAAAACCTCGAGACCGAACCGCGTTTTTCGCTGTCGGCCAGCGGCCCGATGCTGCGCGTGCCGCCGAAATTCCTCGAGCTGCATTCCGGCCACAAGCCTGAGGAAGCGATCGATGCCCATTCGGTCCAGCCCTATTACACGCTGCTTCTGGCGCGTGAGGCCAACATGACGATCTCGATCCACGCGACCGCTGACGAGATCGTGTTGTCTGTAGCCTGAGGCAACAGCCAAGAACAGGCCAAGTATTTATCTCGGCTGAATTGCTGCTTGCGGTACGAGCGAAGCAACTTCTGCCATTGCCGGCTTATTGGCTTGGCGGCGGAAAACCGCACCATGCGTCTCTTTGGAAAAACTTTACCTAACCGCTTTTCGGCTTCTTTACCAGATTGCTCTAGGGTGCCCCACGCTTACTGGAGGTTGCCGGTTCGGCAGATGGCAAAGAGGGCCCGGAAATGAAGCGCTGCCTGTTTGTGGACGATTCGAGCGTCATCAGGAAGGTCGCAAAGCGTATCCTTGGCGGTTCGGACATCGTGGTCATCGAAGCGGCCAGCGGGCTTGATGCGATCGAGATCTGCTCCAGCGACATGCCCGATGTCGTCGTTGTCGACGGCGGTTTGCCGGACATGCAGGCAGTCGACCTCATTCGCCGCATCCGCGCCATCGAAAGCCCCGTCAAGCCGCAGATCCTGATCTCGCTCGTCGAAGTCGACGTCGGTTCGATCATGCGGGCGAAACGTGCCGGTGCCCAGGGCTATCTCTTGAAGCCCTTCAACCGGGCGCAATTGCTCGAGAACTTCCGCTTCCTGAAGATAGCAGCCTGAGCTTTCGATGCCCAAAAACAAATAACCCGGCGGGGAGCCGGGCTATTTGTACGAATGGCTTGGCCGAAGATCAGGCGCTGACGCGGATGTCTTCCGGCTCGCGCAGCACATAGCCGCGGCCCCAGACCGTCTCGATGTAGTTCTGGCCGCCGGACGCGGCGTCGAGCTTCTTGCGCAATTTGCAGATGAAGACGTCGATGATCTTCAGTTCCGGCTCGTCCATGCCGCCATAGAGGTGGTTGAGGAACATTTCCTTGGTCAGCGTGGTGCCCTTGCGCAGCGAGAGCAGCTCCAGCATCTGATATTCCTTACCGGTCAGGTGCACGCGCTGGCCGCCGACCTCGACCGTCTTGGCGTCGAGATTGACCACCAGGTCGCCGGTGGTGATGACCGATTGGGCATGGCCCTTGGAGCGGCGCACGATGGCGTGGATGCGCGCCACCAGCTCGTCCTTATGGAAAGGCTTGGTCATGTAATCGTCGGCGCCGAAGCCGAGGCCGCGCACCTTGTCCTCGATACCGGCCATGCCGGAGAGGATCAGGATGGGCGTCTTGACCTTGGAAAGCCGAAGCGTGCGCAGCACCTCGTAGCCCGACATGTCGGGAAGATTGAGATCGAGAAGGATGATGTCGTAGTCGTAGAGCTTGCCGAGATCGACCCCTTCTTCGCCGAGATCGGTCGTATAGACATTGAAGCTTTCCGATTTCAGCATCAGCTCGATGCTTTGTGCGGTTGCACTGTCGTCTTCAATCAGCAGAACACGCATTTCATTCCCCTTTTCTGCTGCCGGACCGTGTCACGACCCGTCCGGACCGGAGCAGTGATTGCCTGAACAGAAGGTGCCACCGACTGGTTAACAAATCCTAATTTCGTGCTGGCCACGATATCAGATTTTTTAACCCCTTTCTACACCCACTTGAATCTAATAATGAATCACAGACCAAAATCGCTCATGTACCACATTAACAAGTCAGCCTAAGTGACTCCAGTGACTCGTAGGCCGCGCTTCCCTCGCCGCAGCCGGAATTTTTACCCGGCCTTAAGTCCTCGCCCGTATGATTAACAATGCCCGTAAACGAATGGTTACCGCCGGCAAAAATCTTTAGGATTTTGTTTCCCATAGCAGGGGGAAAGCCGGGGGAAACGGGCGACGCATGGGCCTGTCCAGGCCGATGGGACGATATGCAAGGTGTGCGTTTCCGGGAGTACCGAGTCATGAAGTCACGTGAAAACCTCGTTCGGCTGAAGCAGTTTCAGGTGAATGAGAAGCGGCGCCAGCTGTTGCAGCTGGACATGATGATCGCCGAGTTCGAACGCATGGCCGTCGAGTTGGAGGCCCAGATCGTCGCCGAAGAGAAAAAAGCCGGCATCACCGACATCAATCATTTTGCCTATCCGACCTTCGCCAAGGCGGCGCGCCTGCGCCGCGACAACCTCAGGAACTCGCAGGGCGACCTCGCCCAGCAGCGAACCATGGCCGAATCACTACTCGGCGAAGCTGAAGCGGAGCTTTCCAAGGCGGAGATGCTGGAATCGCGCGACAGCAAGATCCGCGATGCGGATATGGGCGGCCGCAGCGCCATGATCGGCTGAGCCGACCGCGCTTAGCTGCTGTCGCCGGGGCGGGCCGGCATCGCCCTTGAACCGCGCCAGCACAACTCCTGCTCGCGCTCCCGCTTCAAGGCAGCACTGCCATATCGTCGTGATGGTCCGCCAATGCCCGCGCGCGGGCATCCTTGATGTCGGGCGCATGCTCTTCCGCCCAGGAGCGGATCTGGCTGAGCAGCCCCGCCAGGTTCTGGCCAAGCTCCGTCAGCTCATATTCAACCCGCGGCGGGATGACCGGAAAGACTTCGCGCCGGACAAGGCCGTCGCGCTCCAGCACGCGCAGCGTCTGGGTCAGCATTTTCGGCGTGATGCCTTCCAGCTTGCGCGCCAGCGCGCCGTTGCGCATCCGGCCGCGTCGCAGCGCGCAAACGGTCAGATACACCCATTTGCTGGCCAGCGTCTCAAGCACTGTATGCGACGGACAGGTGCGCCGGAACACATCGTAGCCGAGGGGGGCCTCTTCACTATCCATAAGGTGCCTATATATAGAAAAGGTACATACTGGACAAGAGAATATTACTATCCAGATGATAGCGGCATACCAATCGAGAAGGAGGCTTCCATGCATGCCGTTATCCAAAACTCCGTCGGCGGACCCGACGTCCTCTTCGTTTCCGAACAGCCTGATCCCTCGCCCGGGCCTGGCGAGGTGCTGGTTCGCGTCAAGGCGGCGGGCATCAACCCTGTCGACGGCGCCGTGCGCGGCGGCTTTTATCCGCTGCTTGGCGATCCGCCTTTCATTCTCGGCTGGGATATTTCCGGAACCGTCGAGGCGCTGGGCGCCGGCGTGACCGCCGTCAAGGTCGGCGACGAGGTGTTCGGCATGCCGCGCTTTCCCAAGCAGGCCGGAGCCTATGCCGAGCTTGCAGCCACGCCGGCGGACGAGATCGCCATCAAGCCCGCCGGCATCGACCATGCCCATGCTGCGGCGCTGCCGCTCGCCGGCCTCACCGCCTGGCAAGGCCTTGTCCGCCACGGCCGCATTCAATCAGGCCAGCGCGCGCTGATCCATGCCGGCGCCGGCGGCGTCGGCCATCTGGCGGTGCAGATCGCCAAGGCACGCGGCGCCTACGTCGTCTCGACTGCCAGCCCGGACAAGCTCGACTTCGTTCGCTCGCTCGGCGCCGACGAAGTCATCGACTACACCAAGAGTGATTTCGCGAAGAAGGCCTGCGAGTTCGACCTCGTGCTGGAGACGGTCGGCGGCGACCACGCCGAGGAGTCGTTGAAAGTGCTGCGCGACGGTGGCGTTCTTGTCTCGCTGCTCAACGTCCATGACACGACAAAGGCGAAGGCAAGGGAGCGGAACATCCGCGTCGAGCGCATGTCGGTGGTGCCCGACCGCGAAGGCCTTGTCGAGCTCGCCAAGCTGGTCGATGCGAAGAAGCTGTCGCCCCACGTGGCGAAAACCTTCCCGCTCGATCAGGCGGGCGCCGCCCAAGCCTTCCTTGCGACCCGGCCGATCGGCAAGGTCGTGCTGACGGTATAAGCGAAGCGCGTCTCTGGAAAAGTGAAGGGCGCGGAATTCCGCGCCCTTTCTGCTTCCGGTTGTGTGCACCTAGTGCCGGTATTGCTGGATTCGCGTCGTGCGCAGCCCGGCGAGGCCATATTCGTCGATCGACGCCTGCCATGAGAGAAATTCCTCGGTGGTGAGCTTGTAGCGCTGGCAGGCTTCCTCGAGGCTGAGCAGGCCGCCGCGTACCGCAGCGACCACTTCCGCCTTGCGCCGGATAACCCAGCGCCGTGTATTCGTCGGCGGCAGATCGGCTATGGTGAGGGGGCTGCCGTCAGGCCCGATAACATATTTGACTCTAGGTCTAACCAGATCGGTCATCGTACTCTCTACTAAAAACTCAAAGACCCAATCCCCGCCACAGTACCGCCACAGCTTTAAAAATTGCCTAAGCGAACCCTAATGACTAGGTAAGGATCGTGAACGTCACGTTAGGTTTTTGTTCGGCATTTGAGACAATCGCGGTCCAGGCCCCGATCTCGCCGGGAAAAATCGCCGGAATAATCGCCGGAATAATCGCTTGAGGAGGCAAGCTGGCGCTGCCGCAGCGCTTGACCTATATTCCGGCCATTGGCGGCCAGCGCCATGCAGATTGAAAGAACCATGAACAGCCTCGATCTTCCCGGACGCCCAGAACAGACCCGTGTCGTCGTCGCCATGTCGGGCGGCGTCGATTCGTCGGTCGTTGCCGGCATTCTGAAGCGCGAAGGCTATGATGTCGTCGGCGTCACCCTGCAGCTTTACGACCACGGCGCGGCCACGCACCGGGCAGGGTCCTGCTGCGCCGGCCAGGACATCGACGACGCCCGCCGCGTTTCCGAGACGCTCGGCATCCCGCACTACGTGCTCGACTACGAAGAGCGTTTCCGCAGGGCTGTCATCGATCCTTTCGCCGAGAGCTATGTCGCCGGCGAGACGCCGATTCCGTGCGTGTCCTGCAACCAGACGGTCAAGTTCGCCGACCTTTTGGCCACCGCGCAGGATCTCGGCGCCGACGCTTTGGCCACCGGCCACTATATCCGCTCGCGCGCCAACGGCGCGCATCGCGCACTCTACCGTCCGGTCGATGCCGACCGCGACCAGAGCTATTTCCTGTTCGCCACCACCCAGGCGCAGATCGACTATCTGCGCTTCCCGCTGGGCGGGCTCTCCAAGCCGCAGGTGCGGGCGATCGCCGAGGAAATGGGACTGACGGTCGCCGCCAAGCAGGACAGCCAGGACATCTGCTTCGTGCCGCAGGGCAAGTACTCCGACATCATCGCCAAGCTGAAGCCGGCGGCCGCCAATCCAGGCGACATCGTCCATATCGACGGACGCGTGCTCGGCCGCCATGAAGGCATCCTGCGCTACACGATCGGCCAGCGCCGCGGCATCGGCATCGCTTCCGGCGAGCCGCTCTACGTCGTCCATCTCGACGCCGATCGCGCCCGCGTCGTTGTCGGCCCGCGCGAGGCGCTGGAGACGCACAAGATCTACCTGCGAGCCACGAACTGGCTTGGCGACGCCCCGCTCTCTGACATCCCTGAGGGCGGGATCGAGCTTTTCGCAAAAGTCCGTTCGACCCGGCCGCCGCGCCCGGCCGTGCTACACCACCGCGACGGCGTGACCTCGGTTGAGCTGGTCGACGGCGAATCCGGCATCGCCCCCGGACAGGCCTGCGTGCTCTATTCCGACGACGGCAACGAGGCGCGCGTCTACGGCGGCGGCTTCATCGAGCGCTCAGAGCGCGGCGCCGAGGCCGAGGCCATGCTGTCGAGGCTTGCGGCGCGGCCCGCGCACATCCCCGCCGAATAAGCGTCTCTTCGACGAGCCGCTTCAGTTTCAGGATTGTCTTTGCGAACGCCTCAAGCGGACGAGCCGCTATGCGTCACCGTGCCCGCGGTGAGGATGCGCAGCACCCGGATCGCTTCTTCGCCGTCGGTGCGGGGTTCGGCGCGCGTTTCGATGCACTGCATGAAATGCGCAAGCTCGCGCGTCAGCGGCATGCCTTCGCCGACCGCGACATAGGACGGTTCGTTGGCGGTGAAAGCCCACTGGCCGCTGTCCTGCCAGACGGCGTGCCGGTAGACGGCAAGCTTGCGCTCCCAGGGCTCGACGTCGTCGAACACCGCCATCGCCTTGGTGCCGACCACGGTCAGCCGCCGCTCGCGATAAGGATTGAGACGCGAGGCGAAGAGATGGCTGCGCACGCCGTTCGGAAAACGCATATGCAGATGCGCGAAATCGCTGAGATTGTCGAGCAGGGCTGCGCCCTCTCCCCTGACCTCGATCGGCTCGGTGCCGGTGATGGCGAGGATCATCGACAGATCGTGCGGCGCCAGGTCCCAGAGCGCGTCGTTCTCGGTATGGAACTTGCCGAGGCCGAGCCGGTGCGAATGGATGTAGCGCACCTCGCCGAGTTCGCCATTGTCGATCAGCGCCTTCAGCGTCTCGAAGGCGGGATGGAAGCGCAGCACATGGCCGACCATGAAGACGCGGCCATTTTTCCTTGCCGCCTTCACCGCGCGTTCGGCGTCGGCAACCGTCAACGCGATCGGCTTTTCCACCAGCACGTCCTTGTCGCCCTCGACGGCGCGCACCGCCATGTCGGCGTGGAATTGCGGCGGCAGCGCCATGACGATGGCGTCGACATCGGCGCGCTCGAACAGCTTGTCCGGCTCGATCGCCTCGCAGTCCTGCTCGCTGGCGAAGCCTTCGGCGCGGGCGCGATTGACGTCGGAAACGGCATGGAGCGCGCCAAGCGCCTTGAGGGTGCGGATGTGGTTGCTGCCCCAGTATCCGCAACCGAGGACTGCAATGCGCGGCTTCATTCGTTCAAACTCTAGAATTTCATGGCCGAGACATAGCGACGTGCCCCGTCGAACTCAACCCCGCCGCATGCGCTTGAGTGTCTGTCCGGCAAAGCTTTTTCGGGGATGAGATTATGCCGACTTGCCGGTCGCATCCAAGCTTGACAGGTTTGCCCTGCCAACCTTATATCCGCGCGACCTTGGCGAACGCCTCGAAATTGCCCGCGATGCCGGGCGGTTCATCGAGCCTCTTCGTCACTCCTGGCGGAGTAGCTCAGTTGGTTAGAGCACGGGAATCATAATCCTGGGGTCGGGGGTTCAAGTCCCTCCTCCGCTACCATCATCCACGCAAGCTATTGAAATCACAGAAAAAAGCGGATGGTTGGCAGCGCTATCGTTCGAAACCCGGATGATTTCAAGGCCCCGCGCCGTATCTGCCCGCTACCAACCTCGTCAGGTCGGGGGTAAAGTATCTTCGCGAAGGAGGATCATTCACATTGACCTCCGGTCCGACGAATGAAGACCCGATCCCGCTGGGAACATACTCGGCGATGGTCAATGGCGCCCTCGAAGGCTTTGTGCGAAGCGCGGTGATCGAACTTCACAGGGATCGCCGCATCAACCTGGTAAGCCCGACCATGCTCGAGGGATCATCCCGCTCTAGGGCCCCTAGTTCGTGGGTTCGCAGGCCATGGCGTCGAACGCCGTTGTGCTTGGTTATGTCAAGAGCCTCGAGGCCGGGCGAACCGGGTGCGTGTACAGGATCGGATGGTCGCGAGATCGCTGACTGGCGACCCCGCTCCAAGTAGCCTCCGCTTCCTCTAGCCGTGCCGGATTTCCGTGCCGAGCACGTTCAGGCATTCCCGGATGAAGGCTGCCAGAGCGGTCCAGCCTTTGGCCGAGACCATTGTGCCGTCGACATATGCCTCGGTTGGCGATAGGTCGATATAGGTGCCGCCCGCAAGCGTCACTTCCGGCTCGCAGGCCGCCAGCGCCCCGACCTTCTTACCGCGCACCACGCCGTCGACCGCGATCAGGATCTGCACGCCGTGGCAGATCGTGAAGATCGGCTTCCTGGCTTCATAAAAATGGCGCACCATCGCCTGGACGCGCTTGTCGGTGCGGATGTATTCCGGTCCGCGGCCGCCGGCGCAATAGACCGCGTCATACTGGTCGAGCTGCTTCTCCGCATCCGCGAACGTCTTGTTGATCAGCGCGTAGTGACCGAGCTTCTCGGTGTAGGTCTGGTCGCCCTCGAAGTCGTGCAGCGAGGTCTTGATCAGGTCGCCTGCCTTCTTGTCGGGGCAAACGACATGGACCGTGTGGCCGACCGCCTCCATCGCCTGCTGATAGACGTAGATTTCATATTCCTCGGTGAATTCACCGGTCAGCATCAGTATCTTCTTGGCTGGCATGACTTGTCCTTTTCGATTTGGAGGTGGCAAGGCACGGACGCGCCTACTCGAAGGCGGGCAGGAGCCTGTCCCGCGAATTCTCGATGTGCACGCGCATCGCCTTCTTGGCGGCGCCCGCATCGCCGGCGGCGAAGGCAGTAAGAATCGCCTCGTGCTCGTCCAGCGCTTCCTCGGTGACGCGCGAATGATACATCAGGCGGAAGATGTGGAAGTGCGTGTGCTGGTGGTTCAGCGTCTCGCGGATCAGCTCGTTCTGTGCGAATTCCATGATCTTGTCGTGGAAGATCGCGTCCTGCCGCGCGAAGTTGGAATAACGCAGGCGCTCGTCCTTTCCCACCCGCCGCGCCATGACGCCGGCCGCTTCCCGCAGGATTGCAAGACGCTCGTCATCCAGCGTTGCCGTGGCCTTGGCCGCAGCGGCGGGCTCGAGCAGAAGGCGCAGCTCGTAGAGCTCGTCGAACCGGCGCCGTGTGATTTGCGGGGCAGCGCGATAGCCGATCAGGTGAGTCTTCACCACCAGCCCCTCCCCTTCCAGCCGGCCGAGCGCTTCGCGGATGGGCGTGTGAGAGACGTTGAATTCCTTGACCAGATTGTCGACGGTGATCCGCGATCCTGGGGGAATCCTCAGCGACATCAATTGCGCGAAGATCGCTTCATAGACATCCCCGGCCAGACTGTTGGCTCGCTGGATGCGGCCGCTCGGGCGGCCTTCATTGTCAACCGTCAGGTCGGGGTTTTGCATCGTATTGCCTCTTGACAGGAGCAAGCCCTAACACGATGCTTCGGCCAATTCAATACTATATTATATACGATTTTATAGAGGATACGATCTCATGAGTATGCATGCCGGGCTGCGCCTTTCAGCTCGGACGAAACCTGACGCCGGAGCGCGAGCCTGCATGCCGGAAGGTGAGGCTCCGCAACGAACTCGACACCTTAGTCATCAATCTGTTTCGAAGGACATCGGTCCATGACCCTGTTTGCCGCAGCGCGCCTGCCGCGCGAAATCCTGTTCGGTAAAGGCCAGCGCCACGCGCTGCCGGCCATTGCCGCCCGATATGGCGGCCGCGCATTCATCTGCACCGACGAGCGTCTCGCGAAGACCTCCGAGTTTGCTGAAATCCTCGCCGGGTTGGAGGCTGCTCGAGTCGACACACTCGTCTACGACCGGACCTTGCCTGACGTTCCCCGCGAC
This sequence comes from Mesorhizobium captivum, assembly GCF_033977165.1. NCBI lineage: Bacteria > Pseudomonadati > Pseudomonadota > Alphaproteobacteria > Hyphomicrobiales > Phyllobacteriaceae > Mesorhizobium > Mesorhizobium captivum. Next base: position 368,572 of record NZ_JAVIJB010000001.1, on the reverse strand, counting down.
AGTGTGGGCGGCTGCATTGCGGGGGCGAAGGACTTCAAGCCGGACATGGTGATCGGCATCGGCGGCGGCAGTTGCCTCGACATGGCCAAATGCGCCGCGCTTCTGCTCAGCCATGGCGGCGAGCTCCAGGACTACTATGGTGAATTCAAGGTGCCGGGTCCGACCCTTCCCGTAATTGCGGTGCCGACCACGGCCGGCACGGGCTCGGAAGTGACCCCGGTCGCCGTGATCTCCGACCCGGAGCGGACGCTCAAGGTCGGCATCTCCAGCCCCCATCTCATTGCCGCGGTGGCGCTATGCGATCCCGACCTGACGGCGACCTGCCCGCCCTCCCTGACGGCCATCGCCGGTGCCGACGCGCTGACGCATGCGATCGAAGCCTTCACCGCCGCAAAACGCGGCGCCGATCCCAGTTTGCCGCAACGACAAGTCTTCATCGGCAAGAGCGCGCTCACCGATCATTTCGCGCTGCTGGCGATCAGACTTTTGGGCCGCAGCCTCGAAACAGCCTATCGTGAGGGGTCGAACGAGAACGCGCGCGCCGACATGATGATGGGCGCGCTGGCCGCCGGCTGCGCCTTCGGCACGGCGGGAACCGCCGCCGCACACGCGGTGCAATATCCGGTCGGCGCGCTCACCCACACGCCGCACGGGCTGGGCGTCGCGACCATGCTTCCCTATGTGATGCGCTATAATCTTTGTACCGCGGCTGCGGAAATCGCCGAGGTCGGCGCCGCTCTCGGCCTGCCTCGCCAGGGCGGCGACACCAACGGACTGGCAGACGCGGCGATCGGCGAGGTTGCCAGACTGTTCAACGCCATAGGCATCACGCGGACGCTGGCTGAGCTGGGGCTTCCCGAGGACAAGATCGACTGGACGGCCGAGCAGGCGTTGGGCATCGACCGGTTGATCAAGAACAATCCCCGTCCGTTCGACATCGCGGCGATGCGGCGGTTGGTCAGGGCTGCCTATGAGGGCGACATGGCTGCCAGCGCCATGTGAAGGATGGAGCACGCACCCAATGAACATCTCCCCGGAACTATTCGACATGGATCCTGACATGTCCGACTACACCACGTTTTCCCACGGGCTCTACATCGGCGGCAAATGGCGGCCCTCATCGGACGGCCGCGTCATCGAAGTGATCGATCCTTCGACCGAGGCTGTGATCGCGGCGGTTCCCGATGCCACGCTCGCCGACGCCGCGGCTGCGGTCGAAGCGGCGGCAGAGCCGGCAACCGGCTGGCGCGAGACCCCGCCGCGCAGGCGATCCGAAATCCTGCGGCGCTGCTTCGAGCTGATGACCGAACGTGCGGAGACCTTGGCCGCATTGATTTCCCTGGAGAACGGCAAAGCCTTGCGCGACGCGCGCGGCGAAGTCGCCTATGCGGCCGAATTCTTCCGCTGGAACGCGGAGGAAGCGGTTCGCATCAGCGGCGAGTTCGGCCTTGCGCCGTCGGGCGCAAACCGGATCGTGGTCGACTACCAGCCCATCGGCATTTGCGTTCTGATAACGCCGTGGAATTTCCCGGCGGCGATGGCGACACGCAAGATCGCTCCGGCACTTGCAGCCGGCTGCACCGTGATCCTGAAGCCCGCCAGCGAGACGCCGCTGACAGCATACGCGCTCGCCGCTCTCTACGAAGAAGCCGGCGTGCCGCCAGGCGTCGTCAACGTGATCACCACCTCGAGCCCAGGCCCGGTGACGGCGGCCATGCTGGCCGATGCGCGGGTGCGCAAGCTGTCGTTCACCGGCTCGACCGGCGTCGGCCGCGTGCTTCTTGCCGAAGCGGCAAAACACGTCATCTCCTGTTCGATGGAGCTTGGCGGCAACGCGCCGTTCATCGTCTTCGACGACGCCGATCTGGAGGCAGCCCTCGATGGCGCGATGATCGCAAAGATGCGCAATGCCGGCGAGGCTTGCACGGCCGCCAATCGGCTCTACGTGCAGGCCGGCATCCATGATGCTTTCGCGGAAGGGCTGCGCAAGCGCATGGCAGCGCTCAACGTCGGCCCCGGCACGGATTCAGAAACCGAATGTGGGCCGATGATCACAAGGAAGGCCGTGGACAAGATCGATCGGCTCGTCCAGGACGCAGCTGACCGCGGCGCGAAAATTCTGTGCGGCGGAGCGGTCCCTGAAGGCAGAGGCTACTACTATCCTCCGACTGTGCTTCGCGACGTTCCGGCTGAGGCGGCAATGGCGCATGAGGAGATATTTGGCCCGGTGGCGCCAATCAGCCGCTTCGAAGGTGAGGCGGAGGTCATCGCAAAGGCGAACGACACCGAATACGGCCTTGCCGCCTATATCTACACGCGCGACCTTGCGAGGGGCATGCGCGTGGCATCGAAGATCGAGTCCGGCATGATTGCGCTCAATCGCGGCCTTATGTCCGATCCGGCGGCACCTTTCGGCGGCGTCAAGCAGAGCGGATTGGGGCGGGAAGGTGGTCAGAAGCATGGCATAGCCGAGTTCATGGAGGCGAAGTACGTCGCCGTGACGATCTGAGCAGTCCGATGCCGCAAGATCCATTCCGCATTCGTGATCACGTCGCCGAGTTCGACGACATCGTCGCGGAGATCGCCCGCCGTAGCGCCGAGACCAGAACGAAAATTCCGATGGTCGCCGATGTCGCCTACGGGCCAGACCCCACCGAAACCGTCGACCTGTTCTTCCCGAAAGGCGCACGCGATCGCCTGCCGGTGCATATGTTCATCCACGGCGGCTACTGGCGCATGTTCTCGAAGAGAGACTATTCCTACGTCGCCGACACCGTCACGAGTGCCGGAGCGATCGCTGTCATCGTCGACTATGCGCTGATGCCGGCCGTTAGGATGGCAACGATCGTCGACCAGATACGCCGCGCCAGGAAGTGGGTGGGCGAGCAAATTGCAAATTACGGCGGCGATCCCGGGCTGCTCACCGTTAGCGGTCACTCGGCCGGGGCGCATCTCGCAACCATGCTCTTCAACGACGGCAACCGGCCATCAGGCGTAAAAGCTGCCATGCTGCTTGGAGGGCTTTACGACCTGAAACCCCTGCAAACCTCCTTCCTCGCCGGTGAGATCGCGATCACGGATGACGAGGCAGGTCGACTTTCGCCGATCGACCATCGCTTTGATCGATCCGTGGCCGTCGAGATCTCGGTCGGAGCCGATGAGACTCCACCCTTCCATAGCCAGGCTGCAGCCTTCACTGAGCATCTGGAGAAGCAAGGACTGACCGTTTTACGCACCAGCCTTGCGGGGGCCAATCACATGAGCAGCGTCCGCGACCTCGGCTTGGTTGGTACGGAGGCTGCGGCATTCTTGGCTCGTGTGTTGACCATTTGAAATGGTCGGCCTGCCGAAACTCGCCTGTCGCTTCGGGGCGGACTCGCAATCAATTGCCCAGAATGGCGCTTCTGCTGCGATGCCTCACCAGCATCTTGAGGGTTGTAAGTGGTTCAGTCGAAGAAGCCCGCATCCTCTTCCTTAAGATATTTTCTGGCCGCTTCGGCGTCGATATCGAGGCCTAGCCCCGGCGCTTCCAGCAGATCCACCATACTGTCCTTCACGATCTGCTGCGGCAGGCCGATTACGAGGTCCTCCCACCAGGGGTCGGAGGCGCTCGGGTACTCGAAGGCGATGTAGTTGGCGGGCAAGGTGGCGCAGACATTGATCAGCGCGCCGAGGCCGAGCAGGCCGTTCGCGGTGCCGTGCGGCGCCATCAGGATCGAGTGCATGTAGGCGTGCTCGGCGACCCATTTGAGCTCGGCAATACCGCCAATATCGGCAGGATCGGGGCCGATGACGCGCACCGCCTGCGTCTCGATCAGCTCCTTGAAATTGTGCCGCAGGTAGATCTGCTCGCCGGTGTGGATCGGCGTCGAGGTCGAGGTGGTCAGTTCCCGATAGGCCTGCGGATTGACCCAGGGCACATAGTCGCCGGTCAGCATGTCCTCGAGCCACATCAAATTGTACTTCTCGACCGCGCGGGCGAACTTGATCGCGTCGGGCAGCATCCAGCCGGGGCCGCAGTCGAGCGCCAGGCTGACCTTGTCGCCCAGCACTTCCTTCATCGCGATGACGCAGTCGAGCATGTGATTGAAGCCGCGCTCGCTGATCACGCCCTGATCCATGGCACCGTGATAGCCGGCCTTCTTCTGCGTCACGCCGTAGTGGAAACCCTCGATGGTATCCTTCATGTTGGAATGGAACGAGATCCCCTGCTTGATCATGAAGAAGTTCTGCGGCTGCTCCATCATCCATTTGACGTCGGCGGCGTAATCCTCCGGCCGGTCGCCCGCACGTTTCCGGCGGATCGAACCGTTATAGACGCGCACCTTGTCGCGCACCTTGCCGCCGAGCAGTTTGTAGGCCGGCACGCCTGCGGCCTTGCCGGCAATGTCCCATAGCGCGTGCTCGATGGCGCTCACCGCCGCGCCATACGGCTTGAAAGAACCGCGTTGGCGGATCTTCAACATTACCCGCTCGACGTCGGTCGGGTCCTCGCCGATCAGCGCCTCGCGGAAATGCAGCACCCAGGGTTTGAGATAAGGCTTGGTGTACTCGACCTCGCCAAGGCCGTAGAGACCCTCGTCGGTCACGATGCGCACGATCGGGTGCTTGCCGATGACGGCACAGCGGAGGTCGGTGATCTTCATGGCGCAGTCCTATTTCACAGACGAGAAAGCTGTCGGCGTGAGCAGCTGGCTGCTGATATTGGCAATGATCTGCCCGTCGCGCTCAGACTCGTCCCGGGCCCCGTGCCATGCCGGATCGGTGACGAAAGCCGCCCATTTCGCCTCACGCTCGGCCAGCGATTCCCAGGCGAGGAAATAGGTGAGGCGATTGCTGTTTTCGCCGATCGCCGTGGTGAAAAACCCGGCTTGGCGGATGCCATGCCTCTCCCAGATGGCCAGCGTTTGGTCGGAAAAGCGCTTGAGCAAAGCCGGCAGCCTGCCCGGCAGGCAATCATAGATACGCAGTTCGTAGATCATGGTTTCGTCCGTTTCTTTCTTCGCCTCTCCCTTGGGAGAGGTCGACACGAATGGTCGGTCGTTGGCCCTGTGGGCCTGGGGGGAATGAGGGCAAGGGGTCTGGGCTAACTCCAGGTCCGGTCCCAGCTATATTCATTGTCCCAATGCTCGGTGGATTGCCATATCCCCGTGACACCGGGCTGCAGATGCTGGCTGATCACTTCGTCGACCACATCGTCTATGCCCAGCCCCGGCTTGTCGGGCACGGTGATGAAGCCGTCCTTGACGAGCGGCTTGGGCAGGCCGGTGACGATATCGCCCCACCAGTCGACATCGGCGGAGTGGTATTCGAGCGCCATGAAGTTCTCGGTCGCGGTGGCGAGATGCGCGGCGGCCATCGCCGCGATCGGACTTTCGGCCATATGGATGGCCATGGCGACACCGTGATCCTGCGCCATGTCGCCGATCTTCTTGGTCTCGAGGATGCCCCCGCTGGTGAGCAGGTCCGGATGGATGACGGAGAGACCGCCGCTCTCGAGCAGAGGCTCGAAGGCCTCCTTGAGGTAGATGTCCTCGCCGGTGCAGATAGGCACCGAGGTCGCTTGCTGCAGCTGTCGGTACTGCTCGGTGTATTGCCAGGGAATTACGTCCTCGAGCCAGGCAGGGACGTATTTCTCGATGCGGCGCGAGAGGCGGATGCCGTCCTGCAGCGAGATGTGGCCGACATGGTCGATGGCTAAAGGGATCTCGTAGCCGATGACCTCTCGAACCTCGTGGATATACTGCTCCAGCAGGTCGATGCCCTTCTCAGTGAAATGCAGACCGGTGAACGGGTGCTGCACATTCTGCGCGTCATAGGCGAGGTTGCGGGCCTTGCGCTCCTCGAACGAGCCGCCGCGGCCGCGCGGATTGCCGTGAAACCCTTCGAGCACGCCGGCGGGCGCGACCACCGCGCCCGGGATATGGGCGATCTGCATCAAGCCCAAGTCCATCTTCAGGAAGGTGAACCCGCGGTCCATGCGTTGCTTGAGGCGCTTTCCGGTCTCGGTGCCGCTCGGTTTCTCAGCGTCGGTGTCGCAGTAGACGCGCACGTGATCGCGAAACTTGCCGCCGAGCATCTGGTAGATCGGAACGCCATAGGCCTTGCCGGCGAGATCCCAGAGCGCGATCTCGACTGCCGACACGCCGCCGCCCTGCCGCCCATGACCGCCAAATTGCTTGATCCGGCGGAACAGGCGGTCGACATCGCAAGGGTTCTCGCCAAGCAGCCGGCTCTTCAGCATCAGCGCATAGGTGGCGCTGGCGCCGTCGCGCACCTCGCCAAGACCGACGATGCCCTGGTTGGTGTAGATCTTGAGCAGCGCCGAGGTGAACGGCGCGCCGACGATCTCGGCTACCCGCATGTCGGTGATGCGAAGGTCGGACGGCTTGGAATTCGTGTTCACGCGATTGAGGGCCTCGTCGGCCCCATCCGTCTTTGGCATGACTTGTCCTCGTTCTGGTAGGTGGGGCTTATTGCCCGCACGCGAGCCGGCACAGAGCGTTGCTAGCCCAGCTCGATCTCGTGGGCCTGCAGGTAGTCGCGGTCCATCTCGACACCGAGACCCGGCCTCGACGTCAGCTTGAGGCTGCCGTTCGAAACGTCGAGTGGCGCGTCGATGAGGTGATCGTACTTGCCCAGGTTCCACTCCGACGTTTCGAGCTTGTAGAAGTTGGGAACCGTCATCATCACCTGCGCTCCCGCAACCACGTTGATCGGTCCCGCGGCGTCATGCGGCGAGACCGGGACGTAGTAGGCTTCGCATAGGGCGGAAATCTTCTTGAGCTCGGTAATGCCGCCGGTCCAGGTGACGTCGGGCATGATGTAGTCGGCGAGCTTGTTTTCGAGCACCGGCACGAAATCCCACTTCGTGTGGCCGCGCTCGCCCCACGAGATCGCGGCACTGACCTTCTCGCGCACCTGCTTGAGCGCATTGAGGCTCTCGGGCGGGCAAGGCTCCTCAAACCAGTCGATCTTGCCGGCTTCCTCGAGGCTCCGGCACAGCCGAATGGCGGTGGGAACGTCGAAGCGGCCATGCGCATCGATGAGGATGTCGACATCGGGTCCCGCAGTTTCGCGGATCAGGGCCGTGAGCTCGGCCGCCTCGCGCTCGTCCTTGCGGGTCATGCCGCCATCGAGGTAGCCGTCCCGCCTTTCGCGGGGCAGGCCATCGACATTGGGGCCCTGGTGGGGGAAAGGATCGAACTTGAGCGCGGTATGTCCAGACTCGACGATATCCCGAATTTCGCGGACCGCGGCCTCCCTGCTGGTGAATTTGGCCTGGTTGGGATGGGTGTAAAGAGCGATTTCGTCGCGCACCGCTCCGCCCAGCAGCTCGTAGATCGGCTTGCCGAGGACTTTGCCCCGTATGTCCCAGAGGGCTATGTCGATGGCGCTCACGCATTCGACGGCGGCGCCGCGGCTGCCCATGTAGGTGAAGCTGCGGAAAATCTTGTGCCAGAGATGCTCGATACGCGCTGGATCCTCGCCTGTCACGGCGGCACCGATCTGCCGCAGGATCGTGCAGAGAGCGCGGTTGGCGAGCTTTGTCGTGGTGGTGATCTCTCCCCAGCCGCTCACCCCCTCGTCGGTCGTCACTTCGACGAACAGGTACTCGCCCCAATAAGAAGCGTCGGACCTGATCAGCCACGGCCGAATGCTCGTTATTTTCATCTCAACTACCTTTGTCCGAAGTGGTCAGGATAACGATGTTCTGGACCGGATGTTCTATCCGGCCCGAGCGGCGTTGCGCGCACGCATGTGTTCGAGGATGTGTCGGCCGGATCCCTCGACATGGCGAGCAACGAGTTCGGCCGCCTTGTCGGCATCTCCCGCCTTCACGAGCGCGATGAGCTCGCGGTGCTCGCGAAGGATCGCGGCACGTCGCGCCAGCGTGAAATCGAAACGCCGGCTCACGGCTCGTAGCACTTCCCGATGCTTCCACCAAAGCTCGGCGGCATGGCGATTATAGTGCCGCTGGTACATCACGGTGTGGAAGGCGGTATCGAGCTCGCTGTGCCTGACTGTATCGGCAAAGTTGTTCTCTTCGATCAGGCCTTGGATACGTTCGAGTTCGGCGATGTCCTCGCCGGTAGCCATATTCACAAACCATCGCGTCAGGGCCGGCTCGATCAAAACGCCGATCTCATAGATATCGCGCACAAATTCCTGATCTATGGGTCGGACGCGCGCCCCGCGGTTGGGGGCAAAGATGACGAAGCCCTCGCCGCGCAACAGCTGGAGCGCCTCGCGCACGGGGTTGGTCGAGGTGCCGTGACGCCGGGCGAGATCGGTGACCACTAGCCGTTCGTTGGCGGCCAGCCGTCCCTCGATGATGTCTTCCCTGATCAGCTCATAGAGCGAGGCGCCCTCGCTGGACGCCCCTATGGGGTCAATCCCCACGGGTGGCTGCGCTTTAAAATCGCTCGTTTCGGTCAAGGCCAGTTCCCCCAAGTCAATACACACCCTGCCCTATATCACGCTCGGTTTCGATAAAACAATGTACGATTCTGCTCGTTGACAGGCAATCTGTGATCTGAAAACGTACAAAGTGGTCGAAGGGATACATAGAACCGGAAAATGTCCCGCGATCGAACGAGCAAGGACCGCTTGCCTCGACGCAGAGCGGCATGGGAGAGAACCTGGAGGAGACCTATGAGGAGGATTACACTCGGCGGTGCCGTCCTGCGTGGCACTGTCTCGACGGCTTTAATGGCATCGTTGATGTCGGCCTCGGCGCTGGGTGCGCCGCCTGTCGACCTGAGCAAGTGGTCGCCGGAATATGTGCGCTCGATTGCGGGCACGCAGGATTTTGACACGGCGGCCGATTGCGCCAAGGTCACCCCGCTCGACTACAAGGGGCGACTGACTTTCTGGTATCAGGGCGTGTTCGAGGGCGACCCCGACCTCCTGCGCCAATACTACAAGGATTTCTTCGAGACCTTCCGCAAGACCTATCCGAACATCCAGCTCGAGGAACAAGCCCTCACCTATAACGACCTTCTCGACAAGTTCCGTACGGCGCTCCTGGGCAATGCCGCGCCGATGGCGGTCCGCCTGCAAATCCTGGGTGGCACCGAGTTTGCCTCAAAGGGCTACCTGCAGCCGCTCAAGCCCGAGGATGTGGGGTATTCGACCGAGGATTTCTGGCCCGGCGCCATGAAGGCCGTGACCTGGGACGGGGTGACCTACGGCATTCCGACCAACAACGAGACGATGGCGTTCATCTGGAACGCCGACATCTTCAAGCGCGCGGGCCTCGATCCGGACAAGGCTCCGGCAACCTGGGACGACGTCGTCAAATATTCCAAGCAGATCCACGACAAGCTCGGCATAGCCGGTTACGGCCTCGTGGCTCGCAAGAATGCAGGCAATACGCCGTACCGCTTCATGCCGCAGCTATGGGCCTATGGCGGCGGCGTCTTCGACGAAGCCACCGCGAATCCCACCTACAAGCAGATCGAGCTCGATAGCCCGCAGAGCAAGGCGGCGCTGCAAGCGTCCTACGACATGTATGTTCGCGACAAGTCGGTTCCGGTTTCGGCACTCACGAACCAGCAGGCCGATAACCAGCCCCTGTTCCTCGCCGGCCAGCTCGGCATGATGATCTCGCACCCTTCCGACTACAATGTGATGCTCGACCTGCAGAAGAAGGCGATAGGCACCGACAAGGACAAGGCCCAGACCGTTATCGACAACATGCGCTACGGCCTGATTCCGACTGGCCCCGACGGCAAGCGCGCAGTGGTGTTCGGCGGCTCGAACATTCACATCCTGAAGCCCGAATATGTCGAGGGCGGCAAGGTTGACGAGCCGGCTGCAAAGGCCATCATCTGCATGTGGACGAGCCCTGAATGGTCGCTGAAAATGGCCTACGCCGGCTCGAATCCGGGCAACCTTAACGGCTTCAAGACCAAATGGATGAAGGAACGTCTGGACAGCATCAAGTTCCTCGATGTCACGACCTCGATGCTGCCATACGGCATTCCGTTCCCGGCGCTGCCGCAGTCCCCCGAGATCATGAACATCATCGTCCCCGACATGCTGCAGAACGCCTTGACCGGAGCGATGACCGTCGACCAGGCGGCGGACGATGCGGCCAAGAAGGTAAAAGACCTGATGGGCGGCGGACTCTAGCCGAAGCCTGACCTGCGATCATACCGGCTGCGCCGAAAGTGCGGCCGGTTCGTTCCGAAGAATAAGGGCAGGCGAAAGTGACGATCGTGACCGGCAAGGCCGAGGCTCGCCGAAGATTGCAACCTGGTTGGTCGGGCGTGCCGCGGAAGATTTGGGAGCACCGTGCGGACTACGCCTACGTGCTCCCTGCGATCGCCGTGATGCTGATCGTCATCGCCTATCCGATCTACTACACGATCGAGCTGTCCTTCTTCAACACGCCGCCTGGCCTGCAGCTCCGCGACAAAACCTTCATCGGCTTCGACAACTACACGGCCATTCTCACCAGTCAGGTGTTTTGGAAGGTCACCTGGAACACTCTTGTCTGGACATTGGGATCCACTTTCATCTCGTTTGTCCTGGGGTTTGCCGCCGCGCTGGCACTTCATCGTGAGTTCATCGGCCGTGGTGTCCTGCGCGCTATCCTGATCATTCCCTGGGTCATCAGCGCGGTCGCCGCCTCCTACATCTGGAAGTGGATCTACCATTCGGACTTTGGGATCATCGGCGCCGTGCTGGTCGGCCTCGGCTTGGCCGACCGGCCGCCGAATTTCATCGACAGCGTCGGCACGGTGCTGCCCTCCCTGATCGTCGTCAATATCTGGCGCGAGTTTCCGTTTGCCATGATCATGATGATGGCCGGCCTGCAGACAGTCCCCGATCAGTTGCTGCGCGCCGCGAAGGTCGACGGGGCCAATGCATGGCAGCGGTTCTGGCACGTCACCTTCCCGCACCTGAGAAACGTCTCGACGGTCACGATCCTGCTGCTGGCGGTGGCCAACTTCAATTCCTTCATCATCCCCTGGATCATGACCGGCGGCGGGCCGTCGAACGCATCGCATATCTGGATCACCCACATTTATGAGCTCGCCTTCGGCCGGCAGCGCTGGGGAGTGGCAGCGGCCTATTCGGTGCTTCTGTTCCTCATCCTGATGACGCTCGGCTACTTCTATGTCCGCGCGCTAAGCGGCAACGAGCGGAAGGATGGGAGCGCATGAGCACGATTGCCGAGACAGCACCTCGAGGCCGGACCCGTCGCCGCATGCGCGTCGACGGATGGCGGTGGGGCGGGCGCATCTTCCTGGTGTTCCTGCTGCTCTACACTGCGTTGCCGATGATCTGGATGCTGATCACCTCGATCAAGTCCGGCTTCGCGGCGATGCAATTCCCGCCGCAATGGTGGCCTGACGAGCCTACCCTTGCCAGCTATCAGAAGCTGCTCGATCCGCAGAATAGCGTCGGCCAGGACTTCCTCCGTTTCTTCTGGAACAGTCTTTTCGTTTCCACCGCCACGACAATCCTTTCGGTGATCGTGGCTGTCCCTGCGGCCTACGCGTTTTCGCGCTTCACCTTCCCGGGCCGGAACTTCCTGTTCTTCGCCGTGTTGCTGCGCAACATGTTCCCGGCGGTGATCTTTCTCGTGCCGCTCTTCATCCTGATGCGCGCGCTCGGGCTGGTGAACACGCATGGCTCGCTTATTCTCACCTACCTCACATTCGGCCTGCCGCTGGCGATCTGGCTGCTCAAAGGCTTTTACGACAACATCCCGGTGCAGCTCGAGCAGGCGGCGCGCATCGACGGAGCGACGCGGTTCCAAGCCTTCATCCTAATCGTGATGCCGCTGTCGACGCCGGGGATCATCGCCACCGCGATCTATTCCTTCATCGGCGCATGGAACGAATACATCTATGCCTACACCTTCCTCTCCAAGAACGAACAGTTGACCCTGCCGGTCGGCATCCAGCGCTTTTTCTCGGAAAATACGACGGACTTTCCGGGCCTGATGGCGGCCAGCTTCATGATGAGCGTGCCCGTCGTGGTCCTTTTCCTCGTCCTGCAACGATACTTCGTACGCGCCCTGACGGAAGGCGCGGTCAAGCATTAGGAGTTGCCGATGGCCCACGTGGTCCTAAAAGATCTCGTCAAGACCTATGGCGGCTTCAAAGCGGTCAACGAGGTTTCGCTGACGGTCAATGACGGCGAATTCGTTGCGCTGGTCGGCCCTTCGGGCTGCGGCAAGACAACGACGCTCAATCTCGTCGCGGGTCTGACCTCGATCACATCGGGCGACATCGTCATCGGCGACCGGGTGGTCAACGACCTCGACCCTAAGGACCGGGACATCGCAATGGTGTTCCAGAACTACGCGCTCTATCCGCAAAAGTCGGTCTATATGAATCTCGCGTTCCCGCTGCAGATGCGCAAACTGCCCAAGGACGAGATCGACAAGAAGGTCAGGGAAGCGGCGCGCGTGCTCGACATGACGCAGCTGCTCGAGCGCAAGCCGCGCGAACTTTCGGGCGGGCAACAGCAGCGCGTGGCCTTGGGCCGCGCCCTCGTTCGAGATCCGGCGGTGTTCCTGATGGACGAGCCGCTCTCCAATCTCGACGCAAAGCTGCGCGTGCAGATGCGGTCCGAAATCAAACGGTTCCATCAGGACCTGAAGGCGACGATCATCTATGTGACGCACGACCAGCTCGAGGCCGTTACCATGGCGGACAGGATGGCTGTGATGAATGGCGGCTACCTGCAGCAATACGATTCGCCGGCGCAAGTTTTCGCCCACCCCGTAAACATGTTCGTCGCGAGCTTCGTAGGCAGCCCGGCGATGAGCCTTATTCCGCTGGAGGCATCGACGGCAAGCGGCGACACCGTTCTGACGAGCGCGGAAGGCTGGAGCCTCGAGCTGTCGCAACTCAACGCGCGCAAGGTCCAGAGAGCGGCCACCAAAAAGGTCGTGCTCGGTGCGCGGCATTCGACGATCAAGCTGCACAAGAATGCCGTCCCCGGCGCCATTCCGGCCAAGGCCTATACGGTGGAACCAACCGGAGACGTCACCTTCGTGCAAGCGTTCCTCTCAGGCGCCATCGTCAACATCAGCGTGTCCCCCAACATCGCCGTCACACCTGACGAGCAGATCTGGCTCGAGTTCGACCAGGAGCGCATGCACCTGTTCGACGGCGAAACCGAAATGGCCCTCAATGCCAACTGAAACTGGGCCAACTGAAACTGGGCCAATAGAGACTGGGCCAACTGAGACGAGGATGCGTGTGGAACGTGGGCGTGAATGACTACGAAACTTAAGATCACCGCGATCAAGCCCTATCCAGTGTGGGTGGGGACTCGTAACCAGATGCTCGTCAAGGTCGAGACCGACCAGGGCATCTTCGGCTGGGGCGAGAGCGGCTTGAGCGGCCGCGAGAGGGCCGTGGCCGGCGCGATCGAGCACTACCGCGAGTTTCTCATCGGCCGCGACCCGATGCGGATTGGCCGCATCTGGCAAGAGCTTTACCGCAGCCAGTACTTCGAAGGCGGGCGAGTCCTGCAGGCGGCGATTTCCGCCATCGACATCGCCCTCCATGACATCAAGGGCAAGGCGCTGGAAGTGCCGGTCTATGAGCTGCTGGGCGGCATGCAGCGCGACCGCATCCCCACCTTCGCCTCGACCGGAGACGAGGCCGAGGGCGATGCGGCCATCGAACGAGCCCGCGAACTGCGCGCGCAGGGGTGGCAGGCGATCCGCTTCTTCCCCGTCGGACAAAGCAGCAGGCACATATTCGAGCCGCGCGAGTCGATAGGCGCTACCGCGAATATGCTGAACAAGGCGCGCGAGGCGCTGGGCGAGGACGTCGTCCTCGGCATCGACTACCATCATCGGTTGTCGGTGGCCGAGGCGGCGAGCTTCTGCAACAAGCTCGGTCGCGGCGTGCTCGATTTCCTCGAGGAGCCGATACGCGACGAGACGCCGGAGGCCTACGAATCCCTGCGCACGTTGACAGACATCCCCTTTGCCATTGGCGAGGAATTTGCCAGCAAGTGGCAGTTCCTGCCCTATGTCGAGCGCGGCATCCACCAGTTCAACCGGCTCGACGTCTGCAATGTCGGCGGGCTGACCGAGGCAATGAAGGTCGCCGGCTGGAGCGAGGCGCATTATGTGGATCTGATGCCGCACAATCCCCTTGGTCCGGTGTGCACGGCCGCGACCATGCATCTCGCCGCCGCGGTGCCCAACTTCGCGTGGCTCGAGACCAGGGCGCCGGAAAAAAAGCTGGGCTTCGACAATTCCGACTTCTTCCCCGTGCAACCACGGCTCGACGGGACCGATTATCCGGTCGGCGATTTGCCGGGACTCGGCATTGAGGTCAACGAAGGAGCGGTCCAGGCGCAGAGTTTCCGTTTCTGGGAGGCGCCTCACCTCAAGCGCCGCGACGGTTCTGTTACCAACTGGTAGTCCATTCCAATCGGAGTCCATCATGACGCATACTCCAGACATCACGCGGCCGCCCAGAGACCTGATCGACGCGCTAAGGGAGATCGGCGCCGCGACGGTTGCCGGCACGCTTGGCCACATGGGCTTCCGCAATCCGCACATGGTCGGTCCGGTGGCGCAGAACCACGGGAAGTCGATCGTCGGGCCGGCGCTGACGCTGCAGTTCATGCCGCAGCGGCCGGACCTCTTCACCGAGGGGGAATATGCCGATCCAGAGACCCAACTGCACCGGCACGTGCTCTATCACGCGCAGGAGGGCGACGTGGTCGTGGTCGACGCGCGCGGCGACATGAGCTCGGGCGTCTTCGGCGATATGATGTCGACGTATTTCAAGGGCAGAGGCGGCGCGGGTATCGTCATCGACGGATGCATGCGCGACCGGCCCAATGTCGAAAAGCTCGATCTGCCCCTATGGCTGCGCGGCTGGACGCCCAACTATCATGTGCAGACCAGCATTTATCCCAATGCCGTCAACGTGCCGATCGCCTGCGGCGGGGTCACGGTGATCCCCGGCGACATCATCGTCGCCGACGACGACGGGGTGGTGGTGGTTCCTGTCGCAATGGCTTCGCAGGTGATCGAAGAAGCCAAGAAGCATCACGATTGGGAGGAGTTCTCGCGGGAGAAGCTCATGCAAGGCGCGCCGTTGCAGCGCTATTATCCGTTGCATGACGATGCCCGCGGGGAGTACGAGGAGTGGCGCAAGACGAACCGCTTGGAGAACCCGCGTTAGCGGGTTGCCCTCCGCGGCGAATCGTCAGTGGTAGTAGATGCCGCCGTCGACATTGAGCGACTGTCCGGTGACGAAGGCCGAAAGGTCCGACGCGAAGAACAGCACCGGTCCGACGACATCTTCCGGAGCGCCGAGGCGCTTAAGCGCCGCGACGTCTTCTCAATGGCGGATCGCCGCCTCGCTGCCCAGATTGTTCTTGCCCATCTCGGTCAGGATGATGCCGGGCAGATGGCGTTGACGGTGACGCCGTCCATGCCGACCTCCTGCGCCAGCACCCTGGTCAGCGTGATCACGACCGCCTTCGTCGCCGCGTAATGGCCCTGCGTCGGCACGCCCTGCCGGTGTTGATCGCCTCCTCGACCTGGTTGCGGAGTTGCACCCAAAGCGGTGCTGCCTCGTCGCGGTTGAGCTGGACCTTGGAGCCGATCGACCGGAACGCCTCGGCGGCGGAGGCATCTTCCTGGTCGTAACGAGGACGCCCGCGCACTCTGGTCATCTGTTCCATTCGCTCTTCAGCCCGCCGCGAAATCATTTGCCGCGACTCGAAAAGCGGCAGCGCCTCCCTAACGGAGGCCGCCAGCCATTTTCACGCTCTCCGGCAAATTTCGCAACCACAGCATGGCGATCGCTCCAAGAGCCGGGCCGGGAACAAGCAGCAGAAAGGCCCAGCGCCAGCCGCCGATGAAGTCGGCAAAGCGCGGCGTCAGCCAGATCGCGAGCACCGTCAGCGCGAAACCCAGCCCAAGCTGCACCGACAGCGCGGTGCCGACGAAGCGGCGGTCGCCGAGTTCCGTGACGGCGGCGGAGAATTGCGCCGAATCGCCAATCACCGAAATGCCCCAGATGATGGCGACCAGCATGAAGAGCCAGAGCGGACCGGGGAACAAAAAGCCCATCAGCAGCGCGCAGCTTCCCGAGACGATCATCATGCCGGCGGTGGTCGCTGTACGGCCGATGCGATCCGACAGATAGCCACCGAGCAGGCACCCCAGAATGCCGGACGCGACGACGAAGAAGGTCGAAAGCGAAGCGGCAGCGGCCGATCCGATTGCCTGCGCTTCAAAGGCAGCGCGCGTATAGGCGAGCAGCCAGGCCCACATGGCGTAGAGCTCCCACATGTGCCCGAGATAACCGAGATTGGCCAAGAGCAGCGGCCGCTCGCGAAACACCTGCCCGATGCGCGAAGGCTCGAACACCGCCTTGCCGAAGGGATAGGGCCCTTCCCTGGCAAAAAGCAAGAATAGCAGCGCACCGATGGCCGTCGCCACGCTGGCGGCTGCAACCACCGGCCGCCAGTCGAGCGTGGTCGACACGGCGCGGAAGAGATGCGGCAACGCCGAACCGATCGTCAGCGCACCGATGACCGCGCCGAGCGCCAGTCCCCTGTCGCGCGTGAACCAGGTTGCGATCAGCTTCAGCGCCGGCGGATAGACGCCGGCGAGCGCCATGCCGGTGACGATGCGCGCGGCGATCACGCCGCCCGTCCCTGGGTTGAGCAGCAGGCTTGCATTGGCGAGCGCCCCGACGAATGCCGCCGCCGCCATGAGACGGCTGAGCCGCACCAGGTCGGGAAGGTTGACCAGGCTCGCGGCCAGCGCGCCGATCACGAAGCCGACCTGAACGCCGTTGGTCAGCCAGGCCTCCGCGCCGGGACCGAGCGCGAGCTCCTGCTTCAGCTCTGGCAGGATGGCGGTCGCCGAGAACCAGGTGGTCAGCGACAGGACGACCGCCAGGCAAAGCAGGGACAGCACCCGCCATCGTTCGCTGCCGACCCCCGTGCCAAGCCGGCTGTCGTTCACCGCGCTCATGCGCCTTGCAGCGGCACGGTGAACACGGTCGCGGTGCCGGTGAGACAAAGCTCGCCCTGGTCATTGCGCACGCTGGTCTCGATCTTGCCGATCGGCTTGTCGGGGCGCACTTTCTTGACCTCCACCCGCCCAGTGATCTCCTCATAAACGCCGACCGCCTTGACGAACTTCCAGGCGACTTCGAGAAACACCGTTCCCGGCCCGGGCAAATCCTCCGCGACCAGCGCATTGAGAATACCAGAAGTGACGCCGCCCTGGACGATCAGTTTGCCGAACACCGATTTCTCGGCCAGCGCGCGGTCATAGTGCAGCGGATTGCGGTCGCGCGGGTCGAAGCCGTTCGCCAGCGAAAAGCGCGCAAGGTTGGACGATTGGAACGCGCCCGGCGCCGGCGCCCAAAGCACGGATGACATGGATTTCCTCCCGCAATGCAGGCAGGGCCCGATGGCGGTGGCGCCATCGCGCTCGGCCACCCACTGGCGGAATCCGGCTGCCGCATCGTGGTGACGCTGCTCCGCGAGATGATCCGGCCGCGGAGCGAAGAAAGGCCTGGCCTCGCTCTGCATCGGCGGCGGCCAGGGCGTGGCGATCTGCCTGGAGCGGTGAGCCTGGAGCATCGGGCAACCCCTTGAAGCCGAAGTGAAGGATGTGCTTAGCGTCCGTTTTGGGCCCTCACCCCTTAGAAACGTCGATCAGAGCTATCGCCTAGCCGGCGACATCGCCGAGGGCGCCGCAGCTACCCTTCCTTGCCGTTTTTTGTACGGCGAAGGAACCAACCGCGCGCCTGCTGGTTCGAAAGGCATCCAGCGGAGCCTTGCCATGCACGGCGCAGCCGAAAATTCTCGTCGACCCTCTGTTTGCCTGGAACGTGGAGGCGCGGGCAGCCGGCCAAGACGATGGAGGCCGGCTGACGACGCCGCTTCAGGTGCTTGCGGTTTCACCGTCTTGACCAGTTGAGGAAGCATATGCTCGACCTATCCCGCGAACGCCGTCGAATGGTCGATGTCCATCTCAGCCGCCGCGGCATCCATGACCGGGAGATCCTGCAAGCGATGCGGGAGGTTCCGCGCGAAGCTTTCGTGGATCCTGGCTTCGAAGAATTCGCCTATGAGGACGGACCGCTGCCGATTGCCGAGGGCCAGACGATATCGCAGCCCTATATCGTCGCGTTCATGCTGGAGATGGCTGGGATCGGCCCCGGCGATCAGGTCCTCGAAGTCGGCACAGGCTCCGGCTACGCAGCCGCCGTGATGAGTCGCATCGTCGATCATGTCTATACGATCGAGCGGCACGCGGGCCTCGCCGAGACTGCTAGACGCCGCTTCGAGAAGCTCGGCTATCGCAACATCGAGGTCAGGACGGGCGACGGCACCAAGGGCTGGCCCGAAGCGGCGCCCTTCGATGCCATCATCGTCGCGGCGAGCGGACCGGGCGCGCCGCTTGCGCTGCAGCAGCAGTTGGACGTCGGCGGCAGGCTGATCATTCCGGTCGGGGAGGATCCTGAAGAGCAGCGCCTGCTCAAGGTGACCCGCACGGGCGCGTCGACTTATAGTGAAGAAGATTTCGGTGCGGTGCGCTTTGTCCCCTTGATCGGCGAAGAAGGCTGGCGGGAGGACAACCGGATCCGCACCGGCCGTGCCCCCTCGCATTTGCCGACGCGCAGCCTGCCGCAGATGATCGCCGCGGCGGCCGAACCGCTTCCGGATTTCGATGATCCGGCCTTTGCGGGCGCCTTCGACCGCTTTGCGGATCGGCGGCTCGTGCTGCTCGGCGAGGCCAGCCACGGCACGTCCGAATTCTACCGGGCGCGAGCTGCGATCACCAGGAGGCTGATCGAGAAACATGGCTTCACGATCGTTGCGGTTGAAGCCGACTGGCCCGATGCCGCGGCGATCGACCGCTATGTGCGTCACCGCAGACATTCGCCCACGGCCGTCCGGCCGTTCCAGCGCTTCCCGACCTGGATGTGGCGCAACATCGAAGTCGCGGCGTTCGTGGACTGGCTGCGCAACCATAATCGGAGGATCAGAACATCAAAGCGTCAGGCCGGCTTCTACGGCCTCGACATCTACAACATGAGCGGTTCCATTGCCGCGGTCCTCGACTATCTGGACCGCGTCGACCCTGAAGCGGCGGCGATAGCCCGACAGCGCTATGGCTGCCTGACGCCATGGCAGAAAGAGCCTTCGACCTATGGTCGCGCGGCGCTCACCAGCGGTTACAGGGAATGCGAGGAAGCGGTCCTCAAGCAATGCCAGGACATGCTGGCGAGGCAGATCGAGCATGCCGGCGAGGACGGCGCCGAGCTTTTCGACGCCGCGCAGAACGCGCGGCTTATCGCTTCCGCCGAACGCTACTACCGCATCATGTACTATGGTGGATCGCAATCCTGGAACCTGCGCGACACGCACATGTTCGAGACGCTGCAACATATTCTCGAAGCGCGCGGCCCAAGCGCGAGAGCTGTCGTGTGGGCGCACAATTCCCATATCGGCGACGCGCGCTACACCGATATGGGAATCTCACGGGACGAGGTGAATATCGGTCAGCTCTGCCGCCAGCGGTTCGGCGATGAGGTCGCCCTCATCGGCTTCGGGACGCATACCGGCACGGTCGCTGCCGCCAGGGATTGGGACAGCGACATGGAAGTCATGTCCGTGCAGCCTTCGCGCGAAGACAGCTATGAGCGACTTTGCCACGACGCCGGCGTCGCCCGTTTCCTGCTCGATCCTGGGAGCGATCCAGTCCTTCGTGACCGGCTGATCGAACGTCGGCTCGAACGCTTTATCGGCGTGATCTATCGGCCGGAAACGGAACTGCACAGCCACTATGCCGATGCCTCCCTTGCGCGGCAGTTCGATGCCTTCGTCTGGTTCGACGAGACCACCGCCGTGACGCCGCTCGGGCCGGAGCATGCGGCGGGCGGAGTGCCGGAGACCTATCCGTTCGGGGTCTAGGCTATAGCGCATGTTGGCCAGGTATTTTCCTGCACCGGTCTCGCGGCAGGCAGCCTGTCTTGATGGAACAAACATCAAGCCGTCCGATTGGATGTAAACAAGCGCCGTATCAGGCGCCCAGGAGGCAGCCATGGACAGGGAAGAGCGCATAAAACGCCGCGCCTACGAGATCTGGGAGCGGGAAGGTCGGCCGAAAGGACGGGAGCAAGAGCACTGGGATCAGGCAGTCCAGGAGATCGAGGCTGAAGGTTCGGAGAGCGAGCGCGGTCCGGTTGCGCCTGATCCGACGATCGGCACAGCCCCGGAGCCAGATACCAACAAGTCGGGCGACTAAGCGCAAGAGAAGTCTCTGCATCGGGCTGGAACATGTGCTCCGGCTTGGAGTTTTGCGTTCGAGACCATCGTTATCATTGCTGGGTGAAATGAAATCGAAGCTGGTTGCCGAGACCTCTGGGCAAAGGACATTCGTGGTGGTGCTGGACCCCGGTGAGGAGGCAATCGCTGCACTCACTGCGTTTGCCGACCAGAAGGAAATCACCGGCGCCTCGCTAGCAGCGATCGGCGCATTCGAGAAGGCGACGGTTGGCTGGTTCGACTTCCAGTCGAAGTCCTACCGCAAGATCCCCGTCGACGAGCAATGCGAGGTGCTGAGCGCCATTGGCGACATTGCCGTCGACGACAGCGGCAAACCAAGCCTGCATCTCCATGCGGTGCTCGGCCTGAGCGATGGATCGGCCCGCGGCGGACATCTGCTCGAAGGCATCGTGCGGCCGACACTCGAAATCACGGTGCTGGAGTCGCCCGGCTATCTGCGCCGGAGGAAGCGTCCTGAACTCGGCATCGCCCTGATCGACCTGGAGGCCTGATATCCGGCGCAAGATGGTTGAGTCATCAAGCGGCAAGTTTTCGCTGCCTCCGGACACGCCTCCTATGGAGGCACGCAGGGCCGACGCGCTGCCCGAGGACCGCGGCGCCTGGCAGTACGAGCCGAAATGGGATGGGTTCCGCTGTCTCGCCTTCAAGGGCGATGAAGCCGTCGACCTCAGGGCAAAGTCCGGCAAGCCGCTCGCCCGCTACTTTCCCGAGTTGACGGCGATGTTGCAAGGCCTCGACGCCGAGGATTTCGTCGTCGACGGCGAGATCGTGATCGAGATCGAAGGCCGCGCCTCCTTCGACGCGCTGCAGATGCGGCTTCACCCCGCCGAGAGCCGGGTCCGCAAGCTGAGCGTAGAGACGCCGGCGCAGTTGGTCCTGTTCGACATGCTGGTCGCAGCGGGCGGCAAGAGCCTCCTCGAGAAAAACCTCGTCGAGCGGCGTGCGGCACTCGAGGACTTCGTGGCGAAGGCAAATACGGCCTCCCTGCGGCTCTCGCCATCCACGACGAACCTTTCGACCGCGAAACGCTGGCTGCAAGGCACCGGGCACGGTTCGACCGACGGCATCGTCGCCAAGGCGCTGGCCGAGCCTTACCGGCCAGGCGAGCGAGCGATGATCAAGGTCAAGCGGCTGCGCACCGCCGACTGCGTGGTGGGTGGGTTTCGCTACCTGAACGGCAAGCGGCAGGTCGGATCGCTGCTGCTTGGCCTCTACAACGAACGCGGCCTGCTCGACCATGTCGGCTTCACCTCGACCATCGGCAATGACGAGCGCGCAGCGATCACTGACAAGCTGGAGAAATTGCGCGGCGGTTCCGGCTTCTCCGGCAAGGCGCCGGGCGGACCGAGCCGCTGGAGCACCGAACGCAGCGGGAAATGGGAAGCGGTGCGGCCGGAATTGGTGGTGGAGGTCCGCTTCGACCATGTCACCGGCGACCGCTTCCGGCATGGAACCAAGCTGCTGCGCTGGCGGCCCGACAAGGCGCCTCGCCAATGCACATTCGAGCAGATCGAGTAGCAATGGTCGTCCACTCACCGTTCGTGCGGTAGCAGCCATCGCTTGCGGAGATCGGCGGAACTACCGGCCGCTTGAGCGGTTCCTCAAGGGAACACTAGCGTTGGAGAACGAGATGGACCCGCGCAACAAGAAACGATCGGCAAAACAGGGCGAAACCGAGGCTCCGGCCATTGCGCAGCAGGACTGGGAGGCCCTTGAGGGCAACAAGGTGCTTCCGGACAGCGTGGTCGTGGAAAACGGCGTTCCGGATACCCAGGAGACGGAGGGAACTCTTCCCGAAGAAGACGACGACAACCCCTACGAGGAGAGCGACGAAGCTTTGCCCGATGATGAGGAAGAGGACGTCCTGAAACGCGATCCCTCCAAGGAAGGAAGCCGGTTCGACGAAGTTTAATGCATGTCGCGCAAAAGTGCGCAGCGGTTTGCGAAAACGACATGCATAAAAACAAAGACTTAAAGCGCGTCGCCTGAATCCGTTTCAGCGTGACGCGCTTTAGGAACCGTGCGTAGCGTCGACCAGGCGCCTCAGACTTCGAGCAGCGCGTAGGGTCGGCCGGTCGGCTTCGCGACATGCATGGCGACGTTGTAGACCTTGGCGCCGCCCGGCGTACAGCCTTCGTAGGTGCCGCGATGGGCGTGCCCGTGCACCACCGCGCTCACCTTGAAGCGGTCGATCGTTTCGCCCAGCCGGGAGGATCCCAGAAACGGGAAGATTTCCGGCGGCTCACCGAGGACCGTCTCCAGGATCGGAGCATAGTGGAGAACCACCAGGGTGCGCTTGGCCCGGACTTGCCGCATTGCGTTCTCGAGCCGCATCGCCTCGCTGACGCTTTCAGCCACCATCGCCTTGATCGCGGGTTCCCCGAAGGAACTGAGCATTCTTGCGCCGAAACCGCCGACGAAACCCTTCACGCCGACAAAGCCGACATCCATCAACTCCGTGGCTTGTCCATCGAGGAGATGGACGCCTGCCTGACGGAGCGTTGCCGTCACCTGCTCGACAGAACCCGACTCATAGTCATGATTGCCAAGCACGCCTACGACCGGGATCGAGCAGGCGCGCAGGTCTTCGGCGAGACGCTCGGCCTCTTTGGGTTTGCCGAGATTGGTAAGATCGCCAGCAAGAACCAGGACATCCGCCTCGCGCGAAACTTCGCCGAAGAGATCGCGATAGGAAGTCTGGGCATCCTCCTGGGCATGCAGGTCGCCTATGGCAGCGATCTTGATGGCGCCGTCGCCGTTCACATTGCTGCCTTTGGCCTTGATGCTGTCAGCCATCGCGGAATTCTCCCATGCCTCCGACACCGGCAAATCCCCATTCCTTGACGTCGATCTCATAGTCGACCTGCGACAGCAGACGGCCACGACAGATCTTCGTCCGGGACGGCGGCAGTTGCCGTTGCCTGGCAAGCCGCGCGAGCAGATCGTCGAGCAGCCAATCCGGAATGTGGCCGCGCTCGCTGGGATAGATCCAGCGGAAGGCCAAGATCTGCATCAGCAGCACTTCCCAATGGACGTCGAGATAGGCGAGCAGCCTGTGCCAGTCGATCTGATCGTGCGCCTTGAGGATGGTGTGGGCGATGTCGGCGCCGTCATGGCGGCCTCGGTCCTGGATGAAGCATTTCGACCAGACGAGCTCGGTCGGGCCGACGATCCTGACCCGACTGCCCAGAAGCTCGACCTGACGGGCATGTTCCAGCCACTGGTCCTCGACCTGCATTGTGCCGTTGGCGGAAGCGAATATGACGTCGAAGAAATGCTCGCCTTCGAATACCTTCCCAAGCCATCGGTCGTCCTCGATCTCGACCCCGTAGCCGATGTCCTTGAAATGCGCGAGGACGCGCTGGCAGTCGCCGGCCTTGCAGAAAATGTCGAGGTCCTTGGTGTGGCGGACCACGCCCGTATAGGCGCTCACCGCATATGCCCCGGCGACGAGAAAGGGAATGTCGGTGGCTGCGAGCTCGCGGATCGCATTCGTATAGAAGGCCTCGGCTTCAGCGCTTTTCAGCGTCGGCTCGGCCTTGGCATCAATTACGGGAAGTGATGCCAACACACCCGGCAACTCATCGTTCGCCATCAACAACGCTCCGGCGTCGGACCTTTCGTCCGCCTGGTCCGATAACAGCCAGCGACCCTGCCTTGTTCCGCCATCTGGTGCGGGGACCTGTCCCGCAGTCCGGTCACTCAATGGCGGCGCCCGTGCTCGACGAGATGGAACCTGTATCGATCGCGCACGAATTCGTTGAAGAACCGCCCTTTCGACGGAGCGGCCTTGAACGCCGCATAGGTCTCGGGCTCGACCTCGTCATAGTCATAGCGGTCGCCGCTCGGGACGAACCAAATCGAAAGGATCCTCGTCGACCGATCGTAATGCATGTTCCGTATCGCGGTGGAAGGCATGTCGGACGTCCCGCTTGCCAATGCGTAATTTCCAGGCGGCCGCGAGGTTCCGCGTTATCGGATGGTCCGGCACAGGATGAAGCCTTGCGGGCGCGGCTGCACTATCCCTATCTGGCAGTTATGCCATCGACAAAAACCAGAACTGCAACGGCCCGCCAGGGCGAGCTGTTTGGCACCGCCGAAAGTTTGCCGGAAGGTTTCCAGTACTACCCGGAGCTGATCACGCGCGACGAAGAATGCGAATTGGCCATTCGCATTGCGGGCCTGCCGTTCAAGCCCTTCGACTTCCATGGCCATCTTGCCAACAGGCAGGTCGTCGGCTTCGGCCTCCGTTACGACTATGATCGCAGCCAGGTCGTGGAGGCGGCGGCCATACCCGATTTCCTGCTCCGGCTCCGCGACAGGGTTGCGCGTCTGGCCCACCGGCCCGCGGCCGAGTTCGCGCAGCTGCTGATCAACGAGTATCGGCCGGGCGCCGGCATAGGCTGGCATCGCGACAAGCCGCAATTCGGGCTCATCGCCGGCGTTTCCCTGCTGGCGTCCTGCAGCTTCCGGCTACGCCGCAAGAATGGCGCGGGATGGGACCGGGAGACGATCGAGGTCGGACCGAGATCCGCTTATGTCCTGGACGGTCCGGCGCGGAACGAATGGGAACACAGCATTCCTCCGGTCGCGGAACATCGTTACTCGGTCACCTTTCGGACGTTGCGGCCTGGCTTATAATTGCCCGCCCGATTACGCGCCCGGCGCCGCTGCCGTCACCCTCCACACGGTATTGCCGACATCGTCGGCAATCAGCAGTGCGCCTGACTTGTCGACGGCCACGGCGACCGGCCGGCCCCTCGCCTCGCCCTTGTCGTTGAGGAAGCCTGTGACGATGTCCTGCGCCATGCCATTCGGATGGCCGCCGCTGAACGGCACGAAGACGACCTTGTAGCCATTGAAGCGGTCGCGATCCCAGCTGCCGTGCTCGCCGACGAAAGCGCCGCCGCGATAGGATTGCGGCAGGTTGGTTGCCGTATAGAAGGCAAGTCCCAGCGGCGCGACATGCGAGCTCAGCGCATAATCCGGCGGGATGGCCTTGGCCACCATGTCCGGCCGCTGCGGCATGACGCGCGGATCGACATGCTGGCCATAATAGCTGTAGGGCCAGCCGTAGAAGGCGCCGTCCCTCACCGATGTCATATAATCCGGCACAAGGTTGGGCCCGAGCTCGTCGCGTTCGTTGACCACTGTCCAAAGCGCCTTGCTCTCAGGCTCGAACGAAAGGCCGTTCGGGTTGCGCAGCCCGCTGGCGAAGATGCGTGAGCGTCCGGTCGCGCGGTCGACCTCCCAGATCGTGGCGCGATCCTTCTCGGCCTGGATGCCGTTCTCGGTGATGTTGCTGTTCGAGCCGACGCCGACATAGAGCAGCGAGCCATCGGGGCTGGCGACGAGGCTTTTCGTCCAATGGTGGTCGATCGGCCCGCCCGGCAGCTCTGTCAGCACCTTGCCCGGCGCGGTGATCCTGGTGTCGCCCGGCTGGTAAGGGTAGCGCACGATCGCATCCGTGTTGGCCACGTAAAGGTCGTTGCCGACCAGCGCCATGCCGAAGGGTGAGTTGAGATGGTCGAGGAATACGCCCTGGTATTCCGGCTTGCCGTCGCCGTTGGTGTCGCGCAGCAAGGTGATGCGGTTGCTCGGGCCCGTATCGCCGCCCGAGGTGACCCACGATTCGACCCAATTCATCACGATATCCTTCGGCCGTTTGACCGACGCTTCTTTCGGCGCCGTCGACTCCACGACCAGAATGTCGCCGTTGGGCAGCACATAGAGCGAGCGCGGATGCTGGAGACCCTTGGCCAGGGCCTGGATCTGCAGACCCTGCGCGACGGTCGGCCTCTCGTCATTCCTCCAGCCGACCACCGAGGCCAGATGCATCGGCGGGAACAGGTACTGGTTTATCTCCGGCAGTTTCGGATTTGGGCCGATCTGATCCTTGGGATCGGTGCTGTCATCGCTGCAACCCGCCGCGCCCAATGCGGCTGCGCACAACAGCGCTGTCGTTGTCCATCTGATGGAACCATCAAGTCGTCTCATCGGCCACTCCTACGTGATGGCGATAAGCCAGCGACCAGCCGAACCAGCCCGTGAACAGGAGGATGATCACCACAAGCGCAGAAAGGATCAGCCCCGTCGGCACCACGGATGTCCAGGCGTCGCGCGTGTGAACGAGCATGTTGAAGAAGGAGAGGACCAGCGCCACGAGATTGCCGGCCATGTGCAGCCAGGCGGTGGGCTGCTCGCGTATCTTGCGCCCCCAGAGGAAATCTATCAGTCCGGCGATCGCCGCCAGAATGCCGACGATGACGCCGACTGTGACAAGCCAGGCCGAGAAATTTGCCCATGTCATCTCGGCGGTTTGCCAGTAGACGATATCGG
Source organism: Mesorhizobium captivum (assembly GCF_033977165.1). Classification (NCBI taxonomy): domain Bacteria; kingdom Pseudomonadati; phylum Pseudomonadota; class Alphaproteobacteria; order Hyphomicrobiales; family Phyllobacteriaceae; genus Mesorhizobium; species Mesorhizobium captivum. The sequence continues at coordinate 341,914 of NZ_JAVIJB010000001.1, read as the reverse complement.
TCAGCAAAGTGCCGACAAAACAGGCTATCGGCACCGTAACCAGCATAGGATGGATCGGATGGCCGCCTATTCTTGCCGTTGATCTCGGATTTTCCATGCGGAAGCTCCTTTCCGCCAGATGCCGCCCGCAGACTCAACAAGGCATAGAGGCGAATGTTCCTCGAAACCGAAGCGTGGCGAGTTGCTGGGACTTCACTTGCTCGTGAGGACTCCTGGCCGCCCGCTGTTCTGGCCCAGCGAAAGGCCAGACGCCAATTTGCCGAGTAGCGATGCAACAGTGGGCCGCAGGCAACCTGTTCAAAGCTTGATGAGTTCTCTGGCCACGGCGATTTCCTCGTCGGCGGGAACGACAAGTACTTCGACCCTCGAATCCGGGGTGTTGATCAGCTCTTGGCCTTTCGCGTTCAACCCATCGTCGAGCGCGACACCCAGCCACGCGGCAGCTTCGCAGATCATTTGCCGGATTTGAGGTGCATGCTCGCCGATGCCCGCGGTGAACACGAGGGTGTCGAGCCCTCCAAGCGCGGCTGCGAGCGATCCGATCTCACGCCCGATACGGTAGACGAAGAGATCGATGGCACGACGTGCCGCGGCATCTTTCGACGCAAGCAGCGTCTGCATATCGCCGGAAATGCCGGATATCCCCAGCAAGCCGGAACGCTCGTAAAGCAATTCGGTCAATTGATCGGGCGATAGCTTCCGGTCCTGCAGGAGATGCAGGATCACGCCAGGATCGATGGCGCCGCAACGCGTGCTCATGAGAAGACCGTCGAGCGTCGAAAACCCCATGGTGGTGGCGGTGCTTGCCCCTGCCATCATGGCGCACAAGCTCGCTCCACTGCCGAGATGGGCGACGATGGCCCGGCCGCCGGCACCTGGGCCGTAGCGGTCACGGAGCTTCGCGGCGATATGGCTATAGGAGAGCCCGTGGAAGCCATAGGAGACGATGCCTTGGTCGGACATCTCATGCGGCAGGCCATAGATTTTGGCGAGTTCCGGCCGCGCCGCGTGAAAGGCCGTATCGAAACAGCCGACCTGCTTGGCTTCAGGCAGGATCCGGCTGGCCAGATCGACGATCTCGAGATTGATCGCCTGATGGATCGGGGCAAGCGGCTCAAGTCCATGCAGGGCATCGAGCGTGCGCGCATCGAGCGGGATCGCATGGGCAAATTCCCGACCACCATGCACGATCCGATGTCCGACTTTCCCGACCTGGCGCAAAAGACCGCGATCGGTGAGAAAGGACGCCATGGCTTCGAATGCCTTGGCAATATCGATCGGCCCCTCTCCCAAGCTCCTGTCGATCTCGGGCGAGACAGCCGTCGGCGCGACGTGCAGTCGTGGCCGGCGCCCGATCGATGAAACGCTGCCGCGCACCAAAAGGTGAAGGTCGTCGCGCTCCTGAAACACCGCGAACTTCAGGCTTGAGGAGCCGCCGTTGAGGACGAGGATTGCACCGGTCATGGCCGGCCGGCCCCTGCCACTTTTGCGGCGCTCGTCCTGGCGGCCTGGCGCTTCGGCATCGACGACTGCTCCCATTTCCAGCCGAGAATCTCCGGCATGTCCTGCCCATGCTCGCGGATATAGGCGTGGTGTTCGATCAGCTTGCCTTCCATGGCCTGTTTGAGGTCGACATGGGCGCCGGTTGGCCCGGGAAGACGTTCGATGACACCCAGTACGAGATGGTAGCGGTCGAGGCCGTTCAGGACGGTCATGTCGAAGGGCGTGGTTGTCGTCCCTTCCTCATTGTAGCCGCGCACGTGGATGTTGTCGTGGTTGGTCCGCCGATAGGTCAGGCGATGGACGGTCCATGGATAGCCATGGTAGGCGAAGATGACGGGCTTGCCCGTGGTGAACAGCGCGTCGAACTCGCGATCCGACAGCCCGTGCGGATGATGTTCCTTTGCCTGCAAGGTCATCAGGTCGACGATGTTGACCACCCGGATCCGCAGTTCCGGAATGGCGCGTATCAGAATCTGGACGGCGGCCAGGGTCTCGAGCGTCGGCACGTCGCCGGCGCAGGCCATGACCACGTCCGGTTCGGCCCCGCGCTCGGTCGATGCCCACTCCCATATGCCGATGCCGGCGCTGCAGTGAACTTTCGCCTCGTCGATGGAGAGCCACTGCCAGGAATTGGCTTTGCCCGCGACGATGACGTTGATGCGGTTCCATGTCCGCAGCACATGGTCCGTCACGCAGAGCAGGCTGTTGGCATCCGCCGGCAGATAGACGCGCACGACATCGGCCTTCTTGTTCAAAGCCACGTCGATAAAGCCTGGATCCTGATGGCTGAACCCATTGTGCTCCTGCTGCCAGACGTGGCTCGACAACAGGTAGTTCAGCGAAGCGATCGGTCGTCGCCAGGGAAGCTTGCCGCAAGCGTCCAACCATTTCGCATGCTGGTTGAACATGGAGTCCACGATATGCGTGAAGGCCTCGTAGCAGGAAAAGAAGCCGTGCCGGCCGGTCAGCAGATAGCCTTCCAACCAGCCCTGACAGGTGTGCTCGGATAGGATCTCCAGAACCCTGCCCTGCCTGCCGAGGTGCACATCCTCGGGCAGGATCTCTTCCATCCAGGCGCGTTCGGTCACCTCGAAGACATCCTGAAGCCGGTTCGAGGCCGTCTCGTCGGGACCAGCGATGCGGAAATTCCTCGCGCTTTGGTTCAACGCCATGACGTCGCGCAGGAAGTTGCCCATCACACGGGTCGATTCCGCCTTGACGCCTCCGGGGTGCTTGACCGGGACGGCGTGCTCGAGCAAATCCGGCAGATCGAGAGACCGGCGCAGCAGACCGCCATTAGCATGCGGATTGGCGCCCATGCGTCTGGCGCCGTCCGGCGCGGTGGCGCGGATCGTGGACACCGGAGCGCCCGCGGCATCGAAGAGTTCTTCGGGCCGGTAGCTCCTGAGCCATTCCTCGAGCATCTTCAGATGCGCCGGATTTTCCGCGAGACCGGAGAGCGGGACCTGGTGGGCGCGCCAGAAACCCTCGGTCTTCAGGCCGTCGACCTCCTTGGGGCCGGTCCAGCCCTTCGGGCTTCGCAGCACGATCATCGGCCATTTCGGCCGGGACGGCAGAGCCTCCGCGCCGTTTCGAGCTGCGTCCTGGATCGCCTCGATGCGGTCCAGCGCATCGTCGAGCACGGCGGCCATCCGCTCATGCATCCAGGCCGGATCATCGCCCTCGACGAACAGCGGCTCATAACCATAGCCGACGAATAGCGCTCGCAGCTCTTCTTCTGGGATGCGGGCCAGAATGGTGGGATTGGCGATCTTGTAGCCGTTGAGATGCAGGATCGGCAGCACCGCCCCGTCAAAGGCCGGATTGAGAAACTTGTTGGAGTGCCAGGACGTGGCGAGCGGCCCGGTTTCCGCCTCGCCGTCGCCGACGACGCAGGCGACGATAAGATCGGGATTGTCGAAGGCGGCGCCAAAAGCATGCGAGAGCGCATAGCCAAGTTCGCCGCCTTCATGGATCGAGCCGGGCACATCGGGCGCCGCATGGCTTGGGATGCCGCCGGGAAAGGAGAACTGCCGGAAGAGCTTCCTCATTCCGGCCTCGTCCAATTGGATATCCGGATTGATCTCGCTGTAGGTGCCCTCGAGGTAGGTGTTTGCAACCATCGCAGGTCCGCCATGACCGGGACCGCAGAGGTAGATGACATTTGCATCGCGCTGTCTGATTGCGCGGTTGAGATGCGTATAGATGAAGCTGAGCCCCGGCGAGGTCCCCCAATGGCCGAGCAGCCTCGGCTTGACATGCTCCAGCCGAAGCGGTTCGCGAAGCAGCGGATTGTCGAGCAAGTAGATCTGCCCGATGGTCAGGTAGTTGGCGGCACGCCAGTAGGCATCGATGTCCTGCATCTGCTGCTCGGACAGGCGTTTGGCGCTGGGTTTCTCGGCCATCTCTCAATCCTTCGCTGGTTCCAAGCCAACCTTCGGCTGAAGCACAACGCGTCGGTGCCCGCACCGGTTCATGCCGGCCGCTACGAAGGCTGGCCGCCACAATTCTACCCGGCAAACGCGAGCGGGCTTTGATCCATCGCAAATGCCCGGCCTCATCGGGCCGTGGCCTTAAAGCGCGTCGCGCTGAAACGAATTCAGGCGACGCGCATCAAGCCTTTGTTGTGATGCATGTCGTTGTCCCAGAACCGCTGCACGCTTCTGGGCGACATGCATTAAGTTCGCAAGCGAAGCAGTCGGGCTGTTTCTAGTTCTGGCAAGCCGGTCGGGTCAGCGGCTCGAAAGGCCGAATTTGGTGGAACGTTATCGGCGAGGAGTTCGTTCCCTCATCGACATCGAGCGGCGGGCTTTGCAAAGCGATAGGAGATTGCCATGAAAGTCGGCAACTGCATGACGAGGGACGTCAAAATCGCAAATCCCGACCAGCCAATTCGAGACGTGGCGCAGATGATGGCCAGCCTCGACGCCGGCGTGATGCCTGTTGGCGACAACGACCGGCTGGTCGGCATGATCACCGACCGCGACATCGTGGTCCGCGGCGTAGCGCTGGGCAACGGGCCTGACACCAAGGTGCGCGACGTCATGAGCGTCGGAGAGGTCAGATATTGCTTCGATGACGAAGACATCGAGCATGTACTTGCGAATATGGGCAACTTGCAGGTGCGCCGACTTCCCGTTCTCAATCGAGACAAACGGCTTGTCGGGATCATCTCCCTTGGCGACCTCGCAAAGAGCGGAGAAGCGGCAGAGGCTGGAGAGGCTTTGGGCAGCATATCGGTACCTGGCGGGGAACATTCGCAAACTGCCCATTGATCCAGGAATGTCGGATCGCCGGAACGTCAGGCCTTCGCGGGGCGTTGGCCGTCGCTGGGTGCCATCCAGTCGCCTACGCCCCGACGCTCTCGGGCCACAACGCCTTGACGTCCTTGGGCAGGCTATCGCGCACCTTCGCCGACTGCCCCAAATCGATGTGATGGGCAACTGCCTTGAATACCGTCCTGGCCGCGTCGTTGACGTTTACCGGTCGTCCGGACTCCAAGCCTTCGGCGATGGTGTTGAAGAACTCTTCGACCGAGCGATTCCGGTTCGGCAAATTGGACGGCTGGTATTGGTCGTAATACGCACCGCGGATCAGGAGCGGTAGCTCCGCGCCCAGATTGGCTCCCAGTTCCGCGGGCAGCCTGTCGCGTAAAGCACGCAGAACCACACCAAGCGCGTGCCATGCAAGTTGCCGATCCGGGCCGAGGTCATCCATGATCTCGTTCAACCAGATATTGGTGATCTGGACTGTTTTGTCGAAAACCTCGAGGCCATTTGCGCTCATCTTAATCTCCCAAACAAAAGCGCCCCACGCATCCCTGCTTTGGTTGGAACGTTCGGCTGAGGCTATTGTTTCGTCCATCCGGCCGATTGCCTGAACTCTGTGCAAATTGATTGTGGGAAGGCGCTCGCCGATAGCGCGGTCAGACAGCCAGGCAGTAGCGAAGACCCAACCTTCGGAGTGAGATGCGGACGTAATTTTTGGGTTAAGGATCAATTGCTTCCCTGACGCGTTGACACCTTTTAAGGACGCGGATCGGCCGTCCCCCAGCCGAGAAAGGAGAAGGCGATGCCGGACAAGAAAACCATCGAGAAGGCGCGACAGGACAAGCGTGAAGGCAAGTCGCCGAGCACGCAAGCGGGCGAGTTCGTGCGCGAGGAGATCGACGAGATTCGCCGCGGCAAGCACGGCGCGCGCTCCACAAAGCAAGCGATAGCCATCGGCCTTTCGGAAGCGCGCCGCGCCGGGGTCGACTTGCCCCCGCCAAAGAAGGGCAAGGTCAAGGAGAGCACGCGCAAAAGCGCTGAATACGCACACGAAGTCGGCCAGGGCGAACGCAAACCCAAGCGCCGGCCGAAGGTTTCGAAGGCCGTGTCCGAGGTCCTTCAGGATGAACCAAAAGCAGCGCATCTCATGAGGCGCTGTCGCGGCAAACCAAAAGAGCGGCTTCGCGACGGACTGCCGGTGAGCGATCGGCCGCTGCTAAAAAAGCTGCCGCGACGAAAGGCGCAGCCGGGCGCTCGGCGGCCGCACGGAAAGCTGTGGAGACCAAGGGCGCTCAGGGCAGGAAGCAAGCGGCCAAGAAGGCAGCCAGAACCCGCGCGAGCCGCAGCTAGCTCCCGGCCATCCAGATACGCCTTCACGGACGATCCTGTCGGCGGTGCTTGGCGCCATCGAACAAAAAGGGACGCTTCTGCGGAACAAGTGGCAGAGACTTCAGTTATTCTGTCCATCGAATGGTGCTCGGCACAAAGTGTCGCGATATCTGGATTTGGGGAGACTTCTGATGGAAGATGCCGAAGCACGCGCCTCGAACGGCGCGAGCCTTTCAGAACGCCTGAATGACCGCAACATCGGGCCCAAACAAAGAAACATGCCGCCGACCGTAAAATCCGCGCCGCCTCACAGGGTAAGCTCTTGCCGCACATGATGAGATCAAGTGTTCTCCTTCGGCAAATCTAGGCGAACGCTGTCGCTATTCTGGATATTCGCGGCTCTGTCCGGCTGCGCGGGAGGCGTGCTTGACCCGCAAGGCCCGATCGGCGCGGGCAATCGCACGATCCTCTTGAACTCGCTGGCGGTCATGCTGGTCATCGTCATTCCGACCCTGGTGGCGCTGCTTTTATTTGCCTGGATGTTCCGCGCCTCCAACCGCAACGCCCGCTACGATCCGGAATTCACCTATTCGGGACGGATCGAGTTGATCGTCTGGTCCATTCCTACCCTCACCATCCTCTTCCTTGGCGGGCTGATCTATTACGGCTCCTACCATCTCGATCCGCGCAAGCCGATCGCCCCCAACCAAACGCCTCTCGATGTCCAGGTGGTGGCGCTCGACTGGAAATGGTTGTTCCTCTATCCCGATCAGGGCGTCGGAACGGTCAATCAGCTGGTCATTCCGGCCGGCGTGCCGGTGCGCTTCAAGCTGACCTCGGCCAGTGTGATGAACACGTTCTTCGTGCCGCAGCTCGGCAGCATGGTCTATGTCATGAACGGCATGCAGACCGAAGTTAACCTGCAGGCCGACCGTGAGGGCGACTATTTCGGCCTGTCGGCGCATTTCAGCGGCGACGGCTTTTCGGACATGAATTTCCGCGTGAGGGCGATCCCGGCCGACGCCTTCGCCAGCTGGGCCTCGTCGCTCCATGGCGGCGGCGGCGTGCTCAACGCCAGCGCCTATCGCGAGCTCGCTCGACAGAGCATCAATGTGCCGCCGGCCTCGTTCGGCCACGTGCAGCCCGGCCTGTTCGACGCGATCGTGCGGCAGACGCTGCCGCCAGGTCCCGGACCCGCCGAAACCGCCGCCGGCGAGCCACAGGTGAGCCCGAAGGCTGTGCCGAAGGCGGGAACGCCACCCGAGGCCCAACAGCCCAAGGTGGGAGGATGACGATGCTCGGCAAGCTCGACTGGTCGGCCATTCCCTTCGATCAGCCCATTCCGCTCGGCGCGGCCCTCATGGTCTTCCTGGCGGCCGCCGCGGTGCTGATCTGGATAACGATGAAAGGACACTGGCCCTATCTCTGGCGCGAGTGGATAACCTCGGTCGACCACAAGCGCATCGGCGTCATGTATATCGTGCTGGCGGCGCTGATGCTGCTGCGCGGCTTCGTCGACGCCGTCATGATGCGGACGCAGCAGGTGATGGCTATCCACGGGCCCGGCTACCTGCCGCCGGAGCATTACGACCAGGTGTTTTCGGCGCACGGCACAATCATGATCTTCTTCGCCGCGATGCCGTTTGTGATCGGGCTGATGAATTTCGCCGTGCCGCTGCAGCTCGGCATCCGCGACGTCGCCTTCCCGACGCTGAATTCGGTCAGCTTCTGGCTGACGGCAACCGGCGCCCTCCTGGTTAACGTCTCGCTTGTCGTCGGCGAGTTCGCGCGCACCGGCTGGCTGCCCTATGCGCCGCTGTCGGAGACGGCTTATTCTCCGGGCGTTGGCGTCGATTACTACCTCTGGTCGATCCAGATTTCCGGCGTCGGCACATTGCTCACCGGCGTGAACCTGGTGACGACCATCCTGAAGATGCGGGCGCCTGGCATGGGATATCTGCGCATGCCGATGTTCTGCTGGACCTCGCTCGCCTCCAACCTGCTGATCGTCGCGGCCTTCCCGATCCTGACCGCAACGCTCGCCATGCTCACGCTGGACCGTTATCTCGGCTTCCACTTCTTCACCAACGAAGCCGGCGGCAACCAGATGATGTTCGTGAACCTCATCTGGGCGTGGGGCCATCCCGAGGTCTATATCCTCGTGCTGCCGGCTTTCGGAATCTATTCTGAGATCTTCTCGACCTTTTCGTCGAAGCCGCTGTTCGGCTATCGCTCGATGGTGGCGGCTACGCTTTTCATCTGCATCGTCTCCTTCATGGTCTGGCTGCACCATTTCTTCACCATGGGCGCCGGCGCCGACGTCAACGCCGCCTTCGGCATCGCCACCTCGGTCATCGCCGTCGGCACCGGGGTCAAGATCTACAACTGGCTTTTCACCATGTATGGCGGGCGCGTGCGCTTCGACACGCCGATGCTGTGGGCGCTGGCCTTTGTCACCACCTTCATCATCGGCGGCATGACCGGCGTGCTGCTTGCGGTTCCGCCGGCCGATTTCATGCTGCACAATTCGCTCTTCCTCGTGGCGCATTTCCACAACGTCATCATTTCGGGTGTGCTGTTCGCCGCCTTCGCCGGCTTTACCTACTGGTTCCCGAAAGCCTTCGGCTTCCGACTGCATGAAGGCTGGGGCAAGGCGGCGTTCTGGTTCACGCTTGCCGGCTATATGCTGGTCTTCGTGCCGCTCTATATCGTCGGCCTGCTCGGCATGACGCGCCGCCTCCAGCATATCGATATGGACCTCTGGACTCCGTGGCTGTTAGTGGCGGCCTTCGGCATTGCGGTGATGATCGTCGGCGCCGCGTGCCAGGTGGCGCAGCTCATCGTCTCGATCAGGCATCGCGACGAGCTGCGCGACGAGACGGGCGACCCCTGGGACGGGCGTTCGCTGGAATGGTCGACGTCCTCCCCGCCGCCCTTCTTCAACTATGCGCATCTGCCGCATGTCGAGGACGAAGAGCCCTACTGGACCGTCAAGCAGCGGGCGCTGGACGGCCAAGGCCCGGATGAAGAAGAAAGCTATGAGCCGGTCGAGATGCCGCGCAACAGCCCGACGGGTTTCATTACCGCCTTCTTCGCCACGCTGATCGGCTTCGCGCTGATCTGGCATATCTGGTGGCTGGCGATCGTCGGCTTCATCGGCGCCTACGCCACCTTCGTCGTCTTCGCCTGGCGCGAGCATGGCGACTACGAGATTCCCGCGGAAGAGGTCGAGCGCATCGACCGCGACGGCAAAGCCGCGCAGCTTGCCTGGATGCGCAGACGGGAGCGCGTGGCATGAGCGACATCGCGGCTGGCAGCGCGGTGCGCGAACCGTATCGGCCCCGACAGCACGACACGCACGGCCATGGCCTGTTCTCGGCGACCGGCCACGGCCAGGGTGGCCCGGCCTCGAAATTCGTCACGGTGGCCTACGGCTTCTGGATTTTCCTATTGTCCGACATCATCATGTTCTCGGCCTTCTTTGCCGGCTTTGCCGTCCTGTCCAAGGCGACGGCCGGCGGACCGACCGGCAAGGATCTGTTCGAGCTCACGCGCATTGCGGCCCAGACCGGCCTTCTGCTTACCTCGAGCTTCACCGGGGGCCTGGCGACGCTCGCAATCCACCGCAGGTCGATGGCGGGCACGCAGTTCTGGCTGCTTGTCACCGGCCTGCTCGGGGCGGGCTTCCTGTTCCTGGAAGTGCAGGAGTTCGCCGCGATGGTCGCCGAGCAGGCAGGCCCCTCGCGCAGCGCCTTCCTTTCCGCTTTCTTCGCCCTCGTCGGCTGCCACGGCAGCCATGTGGGGCTCGGCCTGCTCTGGCTCGGCACCATGATGGCGCAGCTTTGGGTGAAAGGCTTCCGGCAGGAGATATTGCGGCGGCTCCACTGCTTCGGCCTGTTCTGGCACGCGCTCGACATCATCTGGATCGCCATCTTCACCCTGGTCTATCTCCTGGGAGTATCGCCATGAGCGACATCGAAAGCCGGATTGAAGAGGAGCTCGACCGCCGCGATTCAGCGCCGGGCGAGGAGCGCATCACCGAGCACGAGCTGGCGGGAGGGCTGCAGGGCTATCTGCTCGGCTTCGGCCTGGCGATCCTTTTGACGATCGCGTCCTTCCTCGCCGCACAAACCGACCTGATCTATCAGCCGGCGGTGATCTCGGCCCTGGTGGTGCTCGCCATTGCGCAGATGGGCGTGCATCTCGTCTTCTTCCTGCACCTGACAACCGGACCCGACAACACCAACAATGTGCTTGCGCTCGCCTTCGGCGTGCTGATCGTCGCGCTCGTTGTGATCGGCTCGGTCTGGATCATGACGCATCTCGGTCAGAACATGGCTCCGATGAGCGCCCACCAGGCCGAAATGATGCCTTAGCTGAGATCGCGCCGTGGTGTTTTGCAGAGCGGCCAACTTCGTCAGTTGGCCGTTCGCAGGCGCTATCAGTTTTTGACGACCATATCGCCGAGCAGGCGCAGCCCGGTTTCGTATTTTTCCGGCGATACGCCTGCATGATGCGCCTGCCGCAGATTGTCCGTCAGATCCGCTTCCTTGACGCGCCTCGCCAGCGGATCGGAAGCCGCGCGGCAAATGAAACCCTGCTCACTATCGTCGAGCCGTCTCGTCAGGGCGTCGACCGCCGCCACGACGGGAAGGCTGAAGCCTGCCGCCTCCAGCCGATCGAGAGTCCAGCCCTCTCCTTTCTCCACCACGTCGTGCAGATAGGCGACGGTCTTTTCGTCGAGCGTCTCGACCGCGTTGGCGACGCGCCTGACATGTTCGATATAGGGTTGGCCGGTCTTGTCTTTCTGGCCGCGATGAGCTTCTTCAGCGATCTTGGCCGCGCGATAGAGCATGATCTTTCCCAGTGCTGACTTCAGAGCCCGCCTCGAGAGGGCGGCCGGGGCCGGCTTTGCTCGGGCTTGATGCTCGGCTTGCCGGCGCGCTGTTCGCAGGGGAGCGAGAACTGCGCGCCATGCTTTACGAACATTGGCAGCGCATGAATGTTCCCGCCCATAAGCGATTTTCGCCTTCGGCCTGACGACCAGGCAGCGAACGGACGGGAACGCTCGAAGCTTGAGCCCGATAGGTCCTGCGTACCGTAGGGACAAAGCATGTCGTGAGATCGTTCCGAGCGAACATTTCGCTCGCAAGACCGTTTACGGATATGGCCGGCGCACAAACCTCGTCATCAAACACTCGACCGCAGTCAGGATGCGTTACAGTGTTCGGCGGTTCTGGCTTTCTTGGGCGAAGAATCGTCAAGCACCTCTTGAACCACGGGCTTGTCGTGCGCTCGGCTTCCCGCCATCCCGCACGTGCGGGACGGAAGCAGGCTCATCACGAGCTCTTTAGCGCGGTCAAAGCCGACATCCTCGACCGAAGCCAAATTGCCGCGGCCGTTTCGGATGCAAGCACGGTCGTCAACGCAGTCAGCCTCTATTCCGAACATAGAGGCGTTACTTTCGAGCGCGTCCATGTCGAGGCAGCTTCCCAATTGGCGGACGCGGCGCGGCGAGCCGGCGCCGAACGATACATCCAGATATCCGGCATAGGTTCCGACTCACGCTCGCGGTCCAGTTACATCAAGGCGCGGGGGCAAGGTGAAGAGGCCGTCGACGTCGGATTTCCGGGCGCGACCATCATCCGCCCCGCGGTGATGACCGGACGGGACGACGCCTTTTTGACGACGATCACGAGATTGTTGCGCATCCTTCCTGCATATCCGCTGTTCGGCAACGGCGACACCCGTCTCCAGCCGGCATTCGTTGAAGACGTTGCGGAAGCCATTGCGCGCATCGCGTCCGCAGGTGCCGACGCCCATGCTCGTCTGTTCGAGTTCGGTGGGCCGCGTGTCTACACCTATCGAGACCTGGTGCTGGAAGTTGCCCGGCTGCTTGGCATCAGGACACGATTGGTGCCCGTTCCGTTTGTCTTTTGGCACGCACTCGCCACTTTCGGCGAGTTCGTCCCCGGCGTGCCGCTGACGCGCAACCAGGTCGAGCTCATGCAGATCGACAATATTGCGGATACTCAACTGCCGGGATTCCGCGATCTCGGGATAGAGCCTCATGACATCGATCAGGTGTTGCGATCGGCCTGAGAGCAGCCCTGATGAGAACTGATTTCCAAAGGAGTATGACCATGGCCAGATGCGACCAGTGCGGCAACGACTACGACAAGTCCTTTCAGCTACATCTGGGAGGAGAAACCTACACATTCGACAGCTTCGAATGCGCGATCCAGAAGCTCGCGCCTATCTGTCCCCATTGCCAGGTCCGCATCATTGGGCATGGCGTCGAGCAAGGTGACGTCATCTACTGTTGCGTCCACTGCGCGGAGCAGGAAGGCGCTGATGCGCTTACCGATCGCGCTCCTTGAGTGGCCGATGACGCAGACTGGCAGTTCCGCAATGCGAGTGCGCGCGGCGGCATTTTTGCGTCGCCCCCGGTTGCATGAGCCATGACTTAGCTGAATGGCCGGTCCAGATTTGTCGGAACCTTTTTTGCCGCAGGTTCATTGGGCGTTGATCAGCGCTTCAGCGAGCGCACCAATTTTTCCGGGAGAACGCTATGAAAGTGCAAGAGTGTATGACCAGGAACGTGCGGATTGCGACACTGGAAGCAAGTCTGCGTGATGTTGCCCAAGCGATGGCCGTTCTAGACGCGGGGCTGATCCCCGTTGCCGACAACGGCCGATTGGTCGGCATCGTGACTGACCGGGATATCGCCATCCGGGGCATCGCCGCGGGAATGGAACCTGACACTCCCGTGCGCGATGTCATGTCGACTGACGTCAAATATTGCTTCGAGGATGAGGAAGTCGGTGCCGTCCTTCAGGATATGGGCGATATCCAGGTGCGGCGCTTTCTGGTGCTCAACAGGGACAAACGGTTGGTGGGCATCGTCTCGCTCGGCGACCTCGTCGGAAACGGCGAAACGACCCATGCTGGAAAAGCGCTTGAAGGCATCTCTCAAACTGGCGGTCAACACTCGCAAGCAGCAGCTCACTGACAGCGCCAAGCTGCTCAGCTTGGAATTGCCGCCAGATCGATCTCGGTGATGTGCCAGCGGCCAAGGTTTGCGGTGTAGAGCTTGTCACCCTTGAAGGCAATGTTGGTAGGATGCGCCAGCGTCGTCGCCGCCGGATCCTCGATCAGCACTTCGAGACCTCGCTCCTTTCGCCAGCGATAGATCCGGCTCGGCTCGTAGCATGAGATGAACAGCGAGCCGTCGGGAGCGACGGCGACACCGTCCGGAACATTGCGCACGTCTTCGACGACGATCTGCCGGGCCCCTGCGCTGCCGTCGGCAAGGATCGGCACATGACTGACGCACGGCGCGTTGCTTTCCACCACGTAGAGGCCGTTGCCGTCCGGCGCCATGGACATGCCGTTTGCGAACGACATGACCTCCCGGCACCATAGACCGCCCTCGCCCGTCTTGAGATCGTAGCGGAAGATGCCGGAGCGATTGTCCTCGCCGACGCTGTCCGAAACGAAGAGCCAGCCTCTCGCCTCGTCGATAACTGGATAGTTGGGCACGCGGATGCCTGCGGAAGCGAAGCGCTCCATGCTACCTGTCGCGGCGTCCCAGCGAAAGATCGCGGCATGCTTTAGATCGCAGGCAAAACAATTCCCTGCGCTGTCGAAGGCAATGCCGAGCAGAAAGCCATCCGTGGCGCCCATGCGCTCGACCGAGTTGCCATCGGCGGCCAGCCTCAGGAGATCGCCGGTTTCGGTGCCGCACCAGATGGATCCATCGCGGTGGACGGCCACACCTTCCGGATGCGCGACACGCGGATTGGTGAAGATGCCGTCGAAGAAGATGCGCGCGGCGGACATATCGAGCAACGGCGTTGCCATGGAGCGCTCCTCAGCTTGCGGCAGGCGATTTCTGTGCGGCGATCAAGCGCTCGAGCATGGCGCGATCGGCGGCAAGGATCTCGGCGATGAGCGCGCCGCGCTCCTTGGCGCTGACGAATTCGAGACGGCGCAGACCGAGCGGATCGACGCGGTTTCTTAAAGCAGCGAGCACATCGCCAGACGGCATCGGCACCTCCCGGCAACCGGCATCGAATGTCACGGCAAAGCCGGTGGCGTCGCGGATCTGCTGGTGGGTGACGCCCGGCATGGTTTCGATGACGATCAATTCCCTCGATGTCTGGTCGAGCCGGAAGACGCAGAGATCGGTGAAGACCAGCGCCTTGCCCGTGCGATAGCCCATCGGATCGCGTTCGGCCGGCGTCAGCAGCCCGCGGGCGGAACTCGCAATCTCGACCCCATCCACCAGCGACTGAACCGAATGGCGGGGAATGTAGAGCAGGTAGTCGCGGTGCATGTTGGCGACGTCGGCCATGCCGCCCTGCCCGGGCAGCCGCAGAAGGCCGCCGCTTGGTTTGCGCAGCGCGATGGTGTTGACGCGGCCGCGCCGGTCGACTTGTGCCGCGCCAACAATCTCATGCGTCACCGCGCCGGCCTGGTAGTAGGTCGAATAGGTGTCATCGCCGCCGGCATGCGCCGCCGCCGTCTCGCAATCGAGGCTTTCGATCAGCGAGAGCACCATCGGGCTCGGCGCGATGTCGAGATGGCCGCAACTCATCGTCGCGATGATCATGTCCGGCGCGTGCGTTGCCTTGGCCAGCCGGTAGGCGACGTTGGCGAGCGGCGATACCGCGCCCGCGCTTGCAAAGCTCTCATTGTCGAGTTCGGCGGCGATCCGCGCGGCAATGATCTCGTCGACGGATGCTTTCTTATCGCCCTGCGCGGGCGCCGGCATCGCCAGCACCGTCTCGGCGCTGACTTTCGCGGCTTCCTGAAGCCGCTCCGACAGGCCGCCCGAAGGCAGGCGGAGCTTGTCCGACAAGACTGTGTCCTTCGCCGCGAATGCCTCCGACAATGCCTGATAATCGGTGACGTAGAATGGCAGGCACGAGGCCGGATAAGCGCCGCCCGGCGCCAGCGCTATCGCCGAAACCTGATTGCGGGTGAGGATGCTCTGGCGGCCATCCTGCCGCAGCGCTCCGACCGGCACGATCTCTTCGACGGTGACCAGCACCTTGCGCGCCGCGCCCGCCATGGCGAAGTCCAGTGCCCGCGGCCCGATGATCTGCACATTGCCGCTTGCATCGGCGCGCTGGGCATGGACGACGAATGTATCGAGCCTGAGCGGCGGGATAAATCCGGTATCGGTCCCGGCAAGCGGATCGGGCCCGGCGATCGCATTGGGCATGCGCGCCAGCATGTCCGAGCCCTGCGGCAGCTGGAACGGCATCGACGACAGGTTCTGCTGTGCCGCCCGCAGCGCCTGGATCATGGCCAGGGCCGTCCAGTCGCGAACGGGAATCGCGCCACTCTCGGCAGCGGCGCGGAACTTCGGCGGCAGCCCGAAGATGTCGAGGCTGGAGAAGCAGAGGTCGATCTCCGCCACCGCATCCACTTCCAGCAGCAGCTCGAGCGGCAATCCGCCTGCCCAGGAAACGTAATGCAAGTCCTTGACGCCGGACCTTGTTATCGCGCGAAGCAGCGCGACCGGCAGCCGGGCGAAATGATGGCCGCCGACGCCGAAGGCATCGCCATGGCCGACCATCGCCGCCAGCCCCTCGACATCGGTGAATTGAGGCCGGTTCGGCTTGACCAAGGAGACTGACCTGCGATCTGTCACAGCGCGGATGCCTCGATGCGGTAGCGGGTCACGAACGGGTTTTCAGGCGAGAATTCCAGCGCCGTCGCAATGCCGGATTGGGCGATCGGATTGTCCGCCAGCGCGGTCGCCGGACCGAGCCCGAAGGGCGGGCAGATCGGCTCGATGCCGATGGCGACGTGACGCCCGTTCCAGGGCGCCGCCTTGCGCCCGCGATTGGAATACCAAAGCAGAAGGCTTGGGAAATGCTCCTTTTGCCAGGACAGCTGCACCCGGTAGCCGTCCTCATGGTTGGCAAGCGCCGCGATACCGTCGACGCCTTCGATCTGCAGCAACTCCTCCGTGGCGGCAGCCAGGGGCAAGCGGGAGGCGTCGATCGCGCCCCCAGCGCGCGCCGGCACCGCTATCAGCTCGAAGAACGTTCTATTCCTGGCAAACAGCGCCGCGCCGGGTTCGACATCGTGCGGATAGGTGCGGCCTTCATCGAAGCCCCCGAGCTCCAGAATGGCCGCACCCGTCTCGAACGGCAGCCGGAACACCGGATGCAGGCCGATCGGCAGGCGGCAATCACGGCGGACGACGACCTTGAATTCAATGTCGATGGCCGGCGCCGACGGATCGGGTCTCACCGTCCGCTCGACACGCTCGATCGGGCTTGTCTGCGGATAGGCAAGCGCCAGCGATAGCGACCCGCTCTCGCAGTCGCGCCAGGTCCAGTCATGGTTGGAGCTGTGGCCATGGACTTCCTCGTCCGGCGCCGGCGGCCCCATCACGCGCGCCCAATCTTCCGGCCATCCTTCGGCTGGCACCGAATAGCCGAAGGGCACGCAGGGCCATTCGCCGCGCAGCTTGCGCAGAATGCCAGGCAGCGTTTCAGTGCCGGGCTCGTTGGACCAGGGCGCGATGTGCACCGGCGAGACCTGCCGGCCATCGGCCAGCAGAAAGGTGATCGGTGCCAGCATCGCGCCGAGCCGCTGCACGGTCAGCGCGCCATGTGCCCAGCCCAGGCCGCGATAGTCATCGCCCGTCATGAGCCGGCCTTCCTCTCGGCGAACTCCTTGACGCGCCGCTGGCCGATCTCGCTGCGGTAGAGACCGCCCAGTATGTCACGCTCCATGGCGAGGCCATCGGCCAGATCGCCCGATACCGCATGCGCCGTCAGCGCTTTCAGGCCTTCGATCGTGGCGGCGGGCTCGGCGGCGATCATCTCGGCCAATTCCAGCGCACGCGGCATCAGCCTGTCCACATCGACGATCTCGTTGACCAGGCCGGCATTGACGAATTCGGAGGCCGGCACGATGGCGCCCGTCATCAGCAGAAAATTGGCGCGGTTGCGGCCGAGCTTGGCGACGCTGCGTTGCGTGCCGCCACCGCCCGGCACCAGCCCGAGCTTGATCTCCGGCAGACCAAGTTTCGCGAACTGGTTGGCGATCACGATGTCACAGCACAGCACCAGCTCCATGCCGCCGCCCAAGGCGAAGCCGTTGACCGCCGCGATCACCGGCTTGCGGTTGTTCTCGATCGCCGCGTACATGCGCGTGCCGGCGGCCTGGAACCTGTCGAACTCGGCCGCCGTCTGGGCGGCATATTCCTTGATGTCAGCGCCGGCCATGAAGCCGCGCCCCTCGCCGGTCACCACGATCGCGCCGACGCCCGCGTCACCCGACAGAGCCTCGAAGGCCTCGGTGATCTCGCCTTGCATCAGCCGGTTCATGGCGTTGAGCTGATCGGCGCGCCGGAAGGTGACGATCGCCACGCGACCCGAGGTTTCGACCGCGAGTGTCTGGTAGGCGCTCATCGTCAGGCCGCGTCCACGGTCATGTCGCCGGACGCCTCGAGTGCCGCGATCTCGTCCCTGGAGAGGCCGAACTCGGCCAGGATCTCGCGGCCATGCTGGCCGACCAGCGGCGCCGGCCGTTCGATGGTCGCGGGCGTCTCGCTCATCTTGACCGCCGGCGCCACCACCCGCACCTTGCCGCCGCGCGGATGATCGTAGCTGGTGATCATGCCCATATGCGTGACCTGCGGGTCTTCCGCCGCGCGGCGGATGTCCTTCACCTCGGCGCACCAGATGTCGGCCTTTAGCAACCGCTTGAGCAGATCCTGCGTGGCGAATTTCTTCGTTTCGGCGTTGACCTTCTCGAAGACCTCGTCGCGCCTGTCGAACAGCGTCTTCAAGTCGTCATAGACGGCAAGCTGCGGCGCTTCCAGCACCTCGTAAAGCGTCTTGAACGGGCTCATGGCGATCGACACGTAGCCGCCGTCCTTGGTCTCGTAGATGCCGAACGGCGCCTGCATGCCGGGGTGGCCGATGCCGGAATTCGGCCGCACGAAGTCCTCGCCGAGATTGAGCACGGCGACATATTCCTGGTTGAGATGCGCCAAAAGGCCGGCCAGCAGATTGACCTCGATCTTCTGACCCTTGCCGGTCTTCTCGCGATAATAGAGCGCCGACAATATGCCGTAGACCATGTTCATGGCGCCGATCTGGTCGGCGAGGCCGGCGCCGGCGGGAACAGGAGCCTGGTCGCCGCGGCCGGTATTGGCGATCAGCCCGGCGAGCCCCTGGATCAGCATGTCCTGGCCAGGGCGCTCGACGTAAGGACCCTCCTCGCCGTAGCCCGAACCCGAGCAATAGATGATGCGCGGATTGACAGCCTTGAAGTCCTCGTAGCCATAGCCGAGCTTGGCCAGCACGCCGGGGCGGAAATTCTGCACCACCACGTCTGCGCTCTTCGCCATCTCCATGATGATGGCATGCACCTTGCGGCTTTTCAGGTTGAGCGCGATCGAGCGCTTGTTGCGGTTCCAGGCGAGGAAATTCGGGCTCTCAGAGCCGCCCACCCATTTGGCGAAGAAGGTCATGCCGCGGAACATGTCGCCGGCGCCAGCCCGCTCGATCTTGATGACATCGGCGCCCATGTCGCCAAGCAGCTGCGTGGCGAACGGCCCCTGCAGCAGATGGCTGAAATCGAGGATGCGGACGCCTTCGAGGGCCTTGTTCATTTCAATTCTCGTTTCGTGTTTCAGAGCAGTTCGGGAACGTAGCGCGGCGCTGCGGTCAGCCCGCCGTCGACGCGCAGGTCGGTGCCGGTGGTGAAGCCGGCCGCATCGGAAGCCAGATAGACGGCGGCCTCGGCCACCTCGGACGGCTCCCCGATGCGGCCGAGCGGATGCATCTTGACCCAGGCCTTGGCGAGGTTGCCGCCGATCTCCTTGATCAGCCTGTCGTTCATCGGCGTGTTGATGGTGCCCGGCGAGATCGAATTGACGCGGATGTTCACCGGGCCGAACTCGACCGCCATCTGACGCGTCATCGCCAACACCGCGCCCTTGGCGCCGGCATAGGCAGTCCAGCCGTCGAGGCCGATATGGCCCTGCGCCGAGGCCATATTGATGATCGAGCCCGACTTCTGCGCGATCATGTGCGGCAGCGCGTATTTGCAGCCGCGAAAGACGCTGGTCAGGTTGACCGCGATCAGCCGGTGCCATTGCTCGTCGGTCATCTCGTGCACCGGCATGCCGCCGATGGCGATTGCGGCATTGTTGACCAGGATGTCGAGGTGTCCGGTCTTCTTGACCGCGCTGTCGATGAGGCCGGCGATATCGGCTTCCTGCGAAACGTCGCAATGGACATAGTCGGCAAGGTGGCCGGCAGCGCGAAGTGCGGCCGCGAAATCCTCGCCGGCGCTGTCGGCAATGTCGCCGAGGAAGACATGCGCCCCTTCCCGTGCCATCGCCTCGGCGATCGCGTGGCCAATGCCGTCGGCGGCGCCGGTGATGACGGCGGTTTTTCCTTCTAGACGAGCCATGTCAGCCTCCATTCGAACGCCGGCGCTTTGCCTCGTCGAAAGCGACGGCTGCAATGATGATCATGCCGGTGATGACCAGTTGCCATTCGGTCGGCAGCCCAAGCCCGCGCAGGCCGTTGGACAGGAACTGCAGGATCAGCACGCCGAGCGCCATGCCGGTCAGGCTGCCGATGCCTCCGGCGAGGCTCACCCCGCCGAGCACGGTCGCGGCGACAACCTGGAATTCGAAATTGAGCCCTGCCGTATGCTGCGCCGAGCCGACACGCGCCGCCAGGATGATGCCCGCAACCGTCGCCAGCAGCGAACTGATGATGAAGCAGATGAACTTGACGCGCCGCACGTCGTAGCCCGCCAGCCGCGCCACTTCCTGATTGCCGCCGACGGCATAGATCTGCCGCCCGAACGGCCGGTGCTGCATCATGTAGCCGAAGGCGGCGAGGAGCACGATGGCGATGACCGCCGAATACGGGATGATATTGAACAGGCGCCCGTCGGACAGCGCGATGAAGCTATCGAGGCTGGCATCGTCGGGGATCGCGCGCTGGCCGGTGTAGAGATAGACGCCGCCACGCATGATGAACATCGTGCCGAGCGTCACGATCAGCGAGTTGATGCCGGCATAGGCGGTGAGATAGCCGTTGACGACACCGATGATCAGGCCGAACAGCAGCGCGCCGCCGACGCCGAGCAGCAGCGAGTTGGTGTCGTTCATGATGATGATCAGCGGCAGGGCAATCGTCGCCAGCAGCGAGCCGATCGAGATGTCGACCTCGCCGGAAATGAAGACGATGGCGCAGCCGATGCCTGCGGTGAGCGCGAGCGAGGCTTGGCCAAGCACGTTGGTCATGTTGCGCACGGAGAGGAAATTCTCGACCGTGGCGGAAAAGAACACCAGCACCAGGACGAGGCAGACGAGCAGCGCCAGTTCCTGCCGGGCAAAGAGCCGCGCCAGCATGGATGGCTGGTCTTTCGCGGAAGCCGTGCTTGCAAGGCTCATCGCTTGCTCCCTTCGAAGGAATGGCGCGGATCGCAAGGAATGCCGTGGCGACGCGCCATGGTTCTATCCGATCGCCGCATTGAGGATCTTTTCCTGCGTGGCGTCTTCGCGCGACATGATCGCCGTCAGGCGACCCTCGCACATCACCGCGATGCGGTCGGCGAGACCGAGCAGTTCCGGCATCTCCGACGTCATCATGACGACCGCCAGGCCTTCGCCGGCAAGCCGGTCGATCAGCGCGAAGATCTCCGACTTGGCGCCGACATCGATGCCGCGCGTCGGCTCGTCGACGACGATGACCTTCAGGCCGCGCATCAGCCAGCGCGAGATCAGCACCTTCTGCTGGTTGCCGCCCGACAGGTTCTTCACCTGCTGGAACAGGCTGGGGGTCTTGATGCGGAAGCGGTCGACATAGTCCTGCACCGCTTTGTGCTCCTTCGCCTTGTCGACGAACCCCAGACGGGCGAAGGCGCCGAGCGAAGCAAGGCTGGCATTCTGGTAGACGGGCAGCTCGCCCATCAGTCCTTCGCTCTTGCGATCCTCGGTGAGCAGACCGATGCCGAGCCGGACGGCGGCGCGCGTGTCATGCGGCGCCAGGCGCTGGCCGTCGACCGTGATCGTGCCCGAACTGATCGGGTCGTAACCGACGATCGCCTTGGCGAGTTCGGTGCGGCCGGCGCCCATCAACCCGAAGAAGCCGAGCACCTCGCCGGCGCGCGCCTCGAAGGACACGTCGATCAGCTTCTTCGTCGTGCTGAGGTTTTCCACCGACAGCGCCACCTTGCTGCCTGGCGCGCCGCGCTTGCGGGGAAACAGATTGTCGATGCGCCGGCCGATCATGTCCTGGATCAGCGTGTCGTTGCTGTGCTCGCCGATCGGCTTGGTCGAGATGTGGCGTCCGTCGCGCAGCACCGTCACCGTGTCGGCGATCTCGAACACCTCGTCGAGCTTGTGGCTGACATAGACCACCGCGATGCCGAGGGCCGCCAGGCGGCGGATGACGGTGAACAGCAGCGAGACTTCGTTCGGCGTCAGCGAGGACGTCGGTTCGTCCATCACCACGACGCGCGCCTCGTGGGCGAGCGCGCGGGCGATCTCGACCATCTGCTGCTGGCTGACCGGCAGCGATCCCGTGCGGGCCGCCGGATCGACTTTGAAGCCGATGCGGTTGAACAGCGCTGCCGAATCGGTACGGATCTTCTTCCAGTCGATCGAGCCGGCCTTGCCGGTCGGATAGCCTTCGAGGAAGATGTTTTCGGCGACGGTGAATTCGGGGATCAATGCGATCTCCTGGAACACGACCTTGATGCCTTCCTTGAGGCTGTCGCGCGGCGACCGGATGTCGACCTCGCGTCCGCGCATGCGGATGGTGCCGGCATCCTTGCCGTAGACGCCGGCCATGATCTTGATCAGCGTCGACTTGCCGGCGCCGTTCTCGCCCATCAGGGCGTGGATCTTGCCGGGCTCCAGGGTGAAATCGACATTGTCCAGCGCCACGACGCCCGGGAAGCGCTTGCCGATGCCGCGCAGTTCCAGCGCCGGCACATTCGTATCGATAGCCGTGCCTTCGCCGGGATGCAGGAAATCAACGGACATTGGCTTTGTTCCGGATGATGTCGAGATAAGTCGCCAGAATGATGACGATGCCCGGCACCACCATCTGCAGATCCTGGTTCCAGCCGAGAATGATGATGCCGTTGTCGATCACCTTCAGCACCAGCACACCGAGCAACGTGCCGAACAGCGAGCCGCGGCCGCCGAGCAGGCTGGTGCCGCCGAGGATGACGGCGGCGATGACCGTCAGTTCGAAACCGCGGCCGGCGGTCGGCTGGCCGGCATTCATCAGCGACGACAAGATCATGCCGGCAACGCCGACGCATAGCCCGGTGACGACGAAGGCAAACAGCTTGAGCCGTTCCGAGCGCAGGCCGGACAGGCGCACGGCCTTTTCGTTGGCACCGACCGCGTAGAGATAGCGGCCGAGCGTGGTGAAGCGCAGCGTCACATAGGCAACCGCGAAGATCAGCGCCGCCAGGATGACGGGAACCGGCACCGCGCCGACATAGCCGGCGCCGAGATCGGTGAAGCTCGCCAGCTGATTGTGGTTCTGCACCGCCTCGCGCGTGAACAGATAGACGCCGCCCTGCAGCATCATCATCGTGCCGATGGTGGCGATCAGCGAGTTCACCCGGAGCCTGGTGACGACCAGCCCGTTGAACAGGCCGACCCCGCCGGCAAAGGCCAGCGCCGCCAGCATGCCGAGCGTGAGGCTGTGTGTGGAATTGAGCACCGCCATGCCGATGCAGCCGACGAAGGCGAGCGAGGCGCCGACAGACAGGTCGACTTCCGCCGTGATGATGAGCATGGTCATGCCCGAGGCGACGATCAGCACCAGCGCGCACTGGCGCAGGATGGCGATGATGTTGGCCTCCGAATAGAATTGCGGCGCCGCGATCGAGATGGCGATGCACAGCGCGGCCAGGATGGCGCCCAGCACGAGCTGGCTGCCGCCCAGAAGCTGGCCGCCGATCGAGCGCCTCTGCGCGGGGGCGTGTGTAAGTTCGCTCATCTCAGTCCATTCCCGTCGCTCGAGGTCAGGCGCAGCACCTCGGGCCCTTCCCGCGCCGCGGGAAGGGCCGGTCGATCGGCCTACTTCTTCAGGTCGGCCGAGGTCTTCATGCACTTTGCCGGCGGCTGCAGCGCATTGACGGCGTCCCATTTGATGGTGCGGGCAGTGCCGTCGTAATCATAGAACTTCTTCCAGTCCTCGCCGGTCATCGGCGCGGTCGGGCTGACGATGTGCTCGGGCACCTCCTCGGCGTTGAAGAGCTTGACCGCGGCATCGATGGCGGTGAATCCCTCCTTTTCCGGGAACATCGCGGCCTCGATGCGGTAGGACGGCTCGTTCTGCATCGCGTTGATGAAGGCAAGCCCTTCACCGCCGGTGCCGACGGTCAGCAGGCCGTCCTGCGATTTGCCAGCCGCCTTCCAGGCCTGCAGGCCGCCGAGCGACGAGGAATCGTTGATGCCGTAGATGATGTTGATGTCGGAATTCTTGGCGAGCGCCGCCGAGGAGACTTCGAGCGCGCGGTCCGGATTGCCGCCGCCGTCGAGGTCGTGGACCATGACCGCGTCGGGGATGATCGTCTTCAGCCCGTCCATGAAGCCATGCGAGCGCAGCACCGTGGCGGACAGCAGCGGCAGGCCGACATTCATCACCTTGGCGACGCCGCCGAGCTTTTCCTTGGCGTATTTGCCGGCCTCGACGCCGGACATGTAGCCGGTGTCGTAGTCGCAGATGGCGACCATTGTGGTCATGCCCTTGACCGGGTTGCCTTCCAGCACGACCGGGATGTTGTTGGATTTCGCCTGGCGCAGCAACGGCACCACGCCCTCTTCGTTGACAGGCGTGATGATCAGCACGTCGACGCCCTTGGCCATGAAGTCTTCCGCGGCGGACACTTCCTTGGCGATGTCGAGATTGGCGTCCTGCACCTCGAACTCGATGCCGAGATCCTTGGCGCGCGCCTTCATGCCCTTGATGACGTTCTGGTACCACTCATGGGTGGCGTAATTGGTGACGTAGCCGATGCGCTTGGGCATGTTCTCGGCGTGCGCCGCGGCGGCGCCCAAGGCCAGTACGGCCGCGGATGCGAACAGAATTGTCTTGGTCCAGTGCATTTCCTTCTCCCAGGTTTTTTCGCTTTTGTCAGTCGCTGAACGGGTAGTCCCGCCGTTCCGGGTCGGCACGTAACGAAGAGGTGGATTCGCCCCAGCCGAGCGCAGCCGATATCTTCTCGGCGGCGGCGCGGGTCCGTTCGAAGACGGTTTCGCGGTCGAAGCGCGCCGCCTTCTGCGGCAAGAGCGGCACCGTGAGCGCGGCGATGACGGCGCCGGTGTGATCGCGCACCGGCATGGAGATGTTGGTGCAGGCCTCGACGGCCAAGGAAGCGCGCATCTCGTAGCCGAGCCTGGCCACTTCGTTCAGCCGCGCCTCGATTTCCGCCCGCGTTCCCTGGCCTTCGCCGGCGGCCACGATGCGCTCGACGATGCGGTCGCGCTCGGCCCAGTTCAAGTGGGCGAGCAGGACCGCGCCGGAACTGGTTTCGAGGATCGGGAAATGCGATCCCAGCGCAACCGAATAGCGCATCGGCAGCGGTGAATCGATCTGCAGCACCACCAGCGCGTTCTGTCCCTCGCGCACGACAAGGTGGCAGCTTTGATCGGCATTGGCGGTCAATTCGCGCATCACCGGCAGCGCGCATTCGACCAGGCGGTTTACCGGCGGATGCATATGCGCCAATTCGAACAGCTTCAGCGACAGCCGGAAGCGGTCCGATTGCGTGCGGAAGATATAGCCCCGCTTCTCCAGGAGGAGCAGGATGCGGTAGATCTCGTGGATGGAGCGGCCGAGACCGGTCGCGATCTCGGTCTGCGTCAGCGCCTCGGCGCTTGAAGCCATGAACTCCAGGACGTCGAGCGCCTTCTCCACCGCCGGCACGCGATAGCCGTTGCGGCCGCTTTCGCCCTCGTCGATCGTTTCGGCAATGCCGGCAGCCATCACGCGACGCTCCGTTCCGGTTGCCTGGTTTCGCGGTAGAGACGGTTCACGTGCTCGGCCAGTTCGGCGGCCGCGATGTCGCCGGCGATGGCAGCGGCCGCGCGCGGCGCGCATTCGCGGAAGAAGGCGATGAAGCCCGGATGCGTTGGACGCAGATAGGACGAGCTGATCGTCCGCAGCGTGGAATTGAAGAAATCGCCGGAACGCTCGTTAACCTTCGCATCCTTCCAGGCCCCCAGCGATCCCGGCTGTCCCCCCGATCTCACATAGTCGCCACGCTGGTATTCGGGCGAGCACAGGAACAGCGCGTAGTCGATCGCCTCCTGCCTGTGCTTCGACTGGGCGCTGACGCCGATGCCGGCGCCGCCGAGCAAGGCGCCGGCCGATCGCGTCGTCGGCACGTCGGCAAAGCGCACATACGGCCCGTCGGTCTTCGACGCGTAATTCACGTAGCCGAAGGCGAAAGGCACATAGACCACGTCGTCATGCGCGACCATGTGGTCGTAGCAGCGGATCGGATTCCATTTGGACGAGTTGGGATGTGACAACGCCGCAAGCTCGCGCAGTTGTGCCACGGCCTGCTCGACCATCTCCCTGGCGATGAATTGCTCGCCGTCTTCCTGCGGATTTGTCAACGTCAAAAGCAGGCACATGGCGTCCGTCGGCACGAAGGGCAGGCCGAGCCACTTGCCGTCCTTGCGCGCGAGCCGGCCGAGCTTGATGACCTCCTCATGCGTGCGGGGCACCGGCCCATAGCGCTCCATAAGGTCCGGACGATACGAGGCGACGTGGCAGGCGGCATCGATCGGCAATGCCCATTGGCGCCCATTCTTCTCGTAGGACCGCCAGGACGGACCGACCGAATCCCGCTCGAAGAAGCGGATCTGCTCCGCCGACAGATAGGCGTCGAACGGCACCATCAGCCCGTCCTGCGCGATGTCGCCGATGAAGGGATGGTCGAACACGACCAGATCGTACTTGCCGAGCACCGGGCCGAGCGCGCCTTCGCCGAATTCATAGAGACTGCGGCGGTCCCATTCGATTTCCAGGCCGGGATTGGCGGCGCAATACGGCGCGACGCTGGCGTCGAGCGGACCCCAGCAGCGTCGATGATCCCACGCAAGACCGCGCAGTCTTGTCATATCCGGCAATTCCTCCCTGGAACCGGGCTTGTTGCCCGGCTCGCAAATCAGTAGCAGGTATTTTTACCTGAGCAAATAGTTTTTACATACGCAAACTGCAGCGCTCCCCCGGCCAGCCGCAACCTCAAGCCAGGCCAAACCGCTCGACGGCCCGCATGATGCCGCGCAACTCGGCGAGGCCTTTCAGGCGGCCGATCAGCGAGTAACCGGGATTGATCCTGGTCTTGCCGATGTCGTCGGCAAGCAGATGTCCGTGATCCGGCCGCATCGGAATGCGCCAGTCGGCGCGGCCTTCCTTCCGACGGCGCGCCTCCTCCTGCATCAGGGCGAGGATGACATGCGCCATGTCGGTGCCGCCCTCGAGATGCTCGGCCTCATGGAAAGAGCCGTCATCCTCGATCGTGATGTTGCGCAGATGGACGAAATGGATGCGGTCGGCGAATTCCTTGACCATGGCAACGATGTCGTTGTCGGCGCGCGTGCCGTAGGAGCCGGTGCAGAACGTCAGCCCGTTAGCCGGACTGTCGACGGCGTTGAGGATGAAGCGCGCGTCCTCGGCTGTCGAAACGATGCGCGGCAGGCCATAGAGCGAGAAGGGCGGGTCGTCGGGATGGATGCACATGCGCACCCCTCCCTCTTCGGCCACCGGAATGATCTCGCGCAGGAACCAGGCGAGATTGTCGCGCAATTCCTTCGGTCCGATTGCATCGTATTCGGCCAATGCCTCCCGAAAACTGTCGCGGTTGTAGCTGCGCTCGGTGGCCGGCAGGCCGGCGATCAGGTTGCGCTCGATCCCGTCGATCTTCTCCTCGCCGAGTTCCTTCAGCCGCGCTTCTGCTTCGGCGATGCGTGCGGGCGCGTAGCCGGCCTCGGCATTCCTGCGCTTCAGCACGAACAGGTCGTAAGCCGCAAAATCGATCGCATCGAAACGCAACGCATAGCCGGTCGTCGGAAGGCGGTAAGCCAGATCCGTGCGGGTCCAGTCGACCACCGGCATGAAATTGTAGCAGATCGTCGCTATGCCGGCCTTGGCGAGCGCGCGGATCGTGTCCCTGTAGAAGCCGACATAGCGGGACCGCTCCGGCGAACCGATCTTGATCGAGTTGTGGACGGGAATGCTCTCGACGACCGACCAGGTCAGCCCTGCCGCCTCGATGATCCGCTTGCGCTCCAGGATGTTTTCCAGCGGCCAGGCGCGTCCGTCATAGATGTCATGCAAGGCCGAGACAACGCCGGTCGCGCCCGCCTGCTTGACGTGATCGAGTGTCACCGGATCGTCCGGGCCATACCAACGCCAACACTGTTCCATTGCCGCCTTCCTTTGTGTGAGAGGTCGGCAACTTATTGTTGGGCCACAATGGGAGTCAAATTAAAAATCGCGGCGCTCACGGCGATTATCTTCTCGCAATAAGGCTTACGAAATTCGCTGACATGGCCAAAAGCGGTTGTTTTCCCGAAATCTTACGATATTGTGGTCCAACAATTAGGAGGATCGATGTCGGAAAACTCTCAAGTGGCGCGCGACAATGTCGTCGCCCGCCGCGCCGGCGGCAGCTCTGCGGTCGACGCCGCGGCCGGGCGGATCCTCGACCTAATCCGCGCGCGGCGGTTGAATGTCGGCGACGTGCTGCCGACGGAGCGCGAGCTCAGCGAGATCACCGGCGCCAGCCGCAACACCGTGCGCGAGGCGTTGCGCACCATCCGAACCTACGGGCTGATCGAACCAAAACCCCGCGTCGGCGCTGTGCTCGCCGACGGGCAGAGCATCGCCATCCAGAATTTCTTCGCCGCGCATATGGATGTCTCGCGCTCGTCCTTCGCCGACATTCAGGGCTTCAGGCGCATCATCGAGGTCGGTATCGGCGACCACATCGTGCTCAACGCCACGAACGAACAGATCGAGGCGCTCGACGAGATCAATGCCCGGATCGTCGACAGCCGCTCGATCGAGGAAGCCGCCGAGAACGATTTCAATTTCCACATGGCGCTGATCGGGCTGGCCGACAACCGAATGCTGACGGACATGTATTCCTTCCTTTCCCCCGTGATCCTGCGGATCATGACCATCGGCAAGGAAATGCGCCCGGTGCTGGCCGACACCCGCGCCGCGCATGGCGAGATCATCGCCGCGCTGCGCGCGCGCGACAGGCTGGCCTACGCCTACCTGATGAGCCGCCACCTCGATTTCGCCCTGCGATTCCTGCCGGAAGAGCCGGCTTCCGAGAGTGACTGAAGGAGTCCCCCGCAATGAAGGATTTTGAAGGCAAGATCGCCCTGGTGACCGGCACGACCGGAATTGGTCTCGCAACCGCCAGGCGCCTTGCGGCAGGGGGCGCCGCGATCATCGCCTGCGGCATCGACCGCTCGGCCAATGCGGCGATGAGAGCGGAACTGGAAGGTTCCGAGGCCGGCGTGCTGGTCATCGACACCGACGTCTCCGTTTCCGACCAGGTTCGAGACGCCGTCGCCGCCGGTGTCGGGCGTTTCGGCGGCCTCGACGTGATCGTCAATTCGGCGGCGGTCCATCCCTACGGAACCGCGACGACGACTGACTGGGAAACCTGGAACAAGGCGATGACGGTCAATATCGGCTCGATCTATCTGACCGCCCATTTCGGCATCCCGCAAATGATCAAGCGCGGCGGCGGCGCGATCGTCAACGTCGCCTCGGTGCAGGGCTTCGCCTGCCAGCAGAACGTCGCCGCCTATGCCACGACCAAGGGCGCCATCCACACGCTGACGCGCTCGCTGGCGCTCGACTACGCGGCCGCCCGTATCCGGGTCAATTCGGTCAGCCCGGGCTCGATCCGCACGCCGATCCTCGAGAAGGCCGCTCGCGGCGAAAACGGCAGCGATGCCGATGTCGAGGAAGCCTACAAGCGCTTCGGCGCGGCGCATCCGCTTGGCCGCATCGGCGAGCCGGAGGAAGTGGCGGAGTTCATCGCCTTTCTGTGCTCGTCGAAGGCCGGCTTCTGCACCGGCGCGGATTACAAAATAGACGGCGGCCTGACCGCCGGCATCGGCGTGAAGTAACCATGAAGATCGGCCTTGGCCTTTACCGGGAGTCGCTGACGCCGGACAATTTCCGCTTTGCCCGTCAGGCGGGCGCCACGCACATCGTTGCCCATCTCACCAACTATTTTCGCGGGCGCGATCCTTCGCTGTCCGCCGGCAGCGAGAAGGAAGGCTGGGGCGACTGCTCCACCGACGAGCTCTGGAACTACGAGGACTTCGTCGGCCTGGTGAAGACAGTACGCGACAACGGGCTGGAAATCGCCGCGATCGAGAATTTCTCGCCGCGCTTCTGGTCCGACATCTTGCTCGACGGCCCCGACAGGGCCAAGCAGATCGAAGGCTTGAAGCGCCTGATCCGCGATGCCGGGCGCGCCGGCATTCCGTGCATCGGCTACAACTTCTCCATTGCCGGCGTCTGGGGCTGGTCGCGCGGACCGTTTGCGCGCGGCGAGGCGATGTCCGTGGGGCTCGATCTTGCGGCCATCGATCCCGATCTGCCGCTGCCCGACGGCGTCGTCTGGAACATGCGCTACCGCGCCGGCCGGCCTGACGCCGAACCAGTGACGGTGAGCAGCGATGAGCTTTGGCAGCGGCTCGGCGCCTTCCTGCGGGAAGTCGTTCCGGTGGCCGAGGAATCCGGCGTGGTGCTCGCCGCGCACCCTGACGATCCGCCGGCCGAAACGCTGCGAGGCACGGCAAGGCTCGTCAACAGGCCGGAAAAGTACTCCAGGCTGATGGACATCGTCGATTCGCCGTCCAACGGGCTGGAGCTCTGTCTCGGCTCGCTGCAGGAGATGCCGGGCACCGACGAGATTTACGGGCATGTCCGGCGTTTCGCCCGACGGAAGCGGATCGGCTACATCCATTTCCGCAACGTGCGCGGCAAGGTGCCGAACTATCACGAGACCTTCGTCGACGACGGCGATATCGACATGGCCGAGATCGTCCGCATCCTGCGCGACGAGGGCTATGATGGCGTCATCATCCCCGACCATACGCCGGAAATGTCCTGCGACGCGCCCTGGCATGCGGGCAAGGCCTTCGCGCTCGGCTATATGCGCGCACTGATGCAGAACGCCGCGGCGCTGGGACCTTCCCGTACCGATCAATCCAGCAGCATCCGGATCGAAGCCCGATGACCAGATCGACGGGCCTCCATGAGCGCGGTGGACGCTTACAAGACCTTCGGCATCATGTGACAGGCGGCCTGAGGCGCGCCGCTGCGCAGCCGCAGCGGCCGCGACCAGCGCATCACAATTCGTCTGGACAAATTGCAACTTCGAACCGCCAAAAAAACAAGCTGCGATTGCAACCAAAATAATTAAATTAATTTATATTTCAATTCAATTTTTATATATTAACTAACTATTAATATATCGCTTAACTTTTTGATTTTTTTACTTATGGTGCCCATGAAGGGGGTAGCTTTAATATCGGAGAATGGGGCGATTTCTCCTATGCGAAAAGTTTTAGGGAATTCAAAAAAGGATTTTGAAGAAGACGGCGCTACGACCGGCGGATCGGATCCGCTCTATCCCAGCCAACATTTGACGCCCGCGAATCATGAGACCTCTCATTTCCCCCGGTTGCAGCATCAGACTTCCATCGGGCACACCAGCGTGAACGCCGTAACGAAGCTGGAGGCAGCGCCTTCCCGGCAGGAACTGCTCGCATTGCCGACGGTGCAGCTGGGCGGGCTGCCCGTCACCGTGATCGATCGGCAGGGCGCCGCCCGGCTGATAATCGCAGCGGCGCGGCAACACCGCCACGGCAGCCGCCCGTATTATTTCACCTCCGCCAACGGCGAGGTCATCGCCCAGGCGCGTGCGAAATCGGAAATAGCTGCCCTCTTCCGCGAAGCCGACCAGATCTTCGCCGACGGCCAGCCGCTTGTTCTTGCCTCGCGCCTTTTGTGCCGCACGCCGCTACCCGAACGGGTGGCGACCACCGATCTGTTCCACGACGTCGCAAAGCTCGCCGAGAACGAGGCCGCGAGCTTCTATCTGCTGGGGTCGACAGAGACTGGGAACGCCAACGCCGTGGCCGCCATCAAGGCCAGCTATCCGCGCCTGCGCATCGTCGGCCACAGCCACGGCTATCTTTCCGGCCTGGCGCTCGAGAAAAAGCTCGATGAGATCAACGCGCTTGCGCCGGACATACTGTGGCTGGGCCTCGGCGTTCCGCGCGAGCAGATTTTTGTCCGCGATTTTGCGTCGCGGCTCTCGAATGTCGGCGTGATCAAGACCTCCGGAGGGCTCTTCGATCATATCGCCGGCAAGGTCCGGCGCGCGCCGCTCTGGGTCCAGAAGGCCGGCTTCGAATGGCTCTGGCGCATGCTGATGGAGCCGCGCCGGCTTTTCTGGCGCTATTTCACCACCAACCCCCGCGCCCTCTATGCCCTCCTGAGGTATTCGCAATGACAGCCGACCATTCGCTTCGTCCGCTGCCGGAGGGAACCGACACGGAGATCGCCATCGTCGGCGGCGGGCTCTCCGGGACGCTTGCCGCGACCTTGCTCGGGCGGTCGGGCTACCGTGTCACGCTGATCGACCGGCACCCCGTTTTTCCGCGCGAGTTCCGCGTCGAGAAGATCGCCGGCGACCAGATCGACAAACTGCGCCGGATCGGTCTCCTCGACAGTCTTTCCGCGGCGGCCGAGTCCTTCGACGAGATCGTCAACGTGCGCAGGGGTCGCGTGCTCGACCGCACGCGCGCCCGCCACTACGGCATTTTCTACGACGACCTCGTCGCGGCGATGCGGGCCGAACTGCCTGAGACCGTACGCTTCGTCGCCGGCCGGGTGAGCGCGGTGGAGGCAGGGCCCGAACGGCAGCGTGTGTCGATCATTGGCCAGTCGGACGTGAAGGCTCGCCTGCTTGTGCTCGCCACCGGCATGGGAGACATCCTGCGGCGTGACGTGGGTATCGAGCGCCGCTTCGTCCACCAGCGCCAATCGCTGACCTTCGGCTTCAATGTCCGGCCGGCGGGCGCAAGCGCCTTCAAGCATCCGGCGCTGACCTACTACGGCGAACGGGTCTCCGACGGGATCGACTACCTGAACTTTTTCCCGGCCGGCGGCGTCACCCGCGCCAATCTATTTGTTTTCCGGGAGCACACCGACCCGTGGGTCAAGGCGCTGCGCGACCGCCCTCGCGAGACGCTCATCGAAACGCTTCCCGGACTTCTCAACACATTCGGCGATTTCGAGGTCATCGACCGTGTCTCGAGCTGGCTCACCGACATCACCGTCGCCGAGAATTGCAAGCGCGATGGCGTCGTCCTGATCGGAGATGCCTATCAGACATCCTGTCCTGCCGCCGGAACAGGGGTCAGCCGGCTGCTCACCGACGTCGAACGCTTGTGCATGGTGCACGTGCCGCAGTGGATGGCATCGCCCGGCATGGCGGCGGCAAAGATCGCCACTTTCTATGATGATCCCATGAAGCAGGCGATGGACGAGCGGGGACTCGAGATGGCGAATTTCCGCCGCAGCCTGACCATCGACACCGACCTGCGCTGGCGCGCGCGCCGGCAGGTTCACTTCAGCCGCCGCCGCATCCTGCACGAGATCGACAAGGTGAGCCCAAGCTTTGCCGCGAGGCTGCGCGGCCTCAAGCGGCCGCAAATCGAAGCCGTCACCTGATCGCGGACCGTCGGCCGATGCATGTCGCCCAAAAGTGCGCAGCGGTTTTGGGAAAACGACATGCATCAAAACAAGGGCTTAAAAACGCGTCGCCTGATTCCGTTGCGACGCGCCTTAGCGCATTTCGTTCGATGCCGGGCTCCGGCATGAAGATGCGCGGCCGTTTTGACGGCGCGATGGAACAGGGTTTTGAAGCGCACCTAGAGCAATTCCAGGAAAAGTGTGAGCGGTTTTCCGTCCGGAATTGCGTCAAAAACAAAGAGATAGAGCGGTTCGCCGTTTCCGTGAAACGGTGAAACGCTCTAAGCCGTTCAAGCCCGACGCATCAGGACGATTCGGCAGCCTCATCGGAGGCCGGCGGCACCATCACGGGGGAAGGCTTGGCCTTCTTGACGTGCGCGGCTTCCAGGATACGCCGCGCCAGCGCCTTGGCCGCCGGCAATTTCTCCACCGTCAGATGCGCCGCGAAACCGAGCGGGCTCCCCGCACGGTAGATTTGCCACATCGGTGAAGGCCGGCCGCCGAAGATGCGCTTGTAGGGCTCGTCGCCGATGGTGAAATCGAGCTGGTGGTCGCCACGCTCGATACAGTCGCGGGCGATCTGCTCGAACATCAGGCTGCCGATCGACTGTTTTCTGTAGCCTGCTTCGTCGAAGCCGCCCAGAATGACCAGGAGCGAGCCGCGGTGTTCGAGCCCGAGCGCGCCGGCGATCGGCCGTCCGTTCATCCAGAATGCATAGGTGCGGGCGAAGCCGCCGCATCCTTCATTGGCGACGGCCAGATAGAAATCGAAATAGGAGGGCAACTGCAAAAGGTCGGCGGGACCGTTGCTCCCGTCGAAGCGTTTGCCGCGATAGAGCTTGAGGGCATCGAATGTCGTGCGGATGGCGGCCGCGCCGTCCACGCATTCGAAGCGCGCCTCGCCCATGCGGTTGAGCTGCCGGGACTTCTTGTCGAGCTCCTTGCGATAGGACTGGTCCAGCCGGTGCTCGCGCCAGCCGGCGAATGTCGGTTCCAGCTTGCTGGAATAGGCGCTCATGCCCATGCTGTCGCGCTTGTCGATGCCAAGCAAGCGCTCCATCGCCAGCGAGCGGTCCGCCAGCTTGCCGACGCGCAAGAGATCGTAGGGCCGCAAATGCTTGCGGATGGCGGCGACTGCGTGGCTGTCGGCGAGGATGCGGGAGAAGGTCTCCTCATCGGCGACCGGCGACACATAGTCGGAAACCCGCATATCCGCGAATTCCACGGCCTTCAGCAGCGTGTAGCGGCGCCTCACCAGCGGCAGGACCATCGCAAGCTTCCCGCTTGCCCGCGCGCGTACGAGGATGATCAGCGGCGTCGCGGCGCCTTGCCGTACGAGCCTCTCATACAGTTGCGCGAGCCATATGGGATGCTGAAAAGCGGTCGCCGCCGAACTGGCGAACAGCTCGGCGTATTCCGTCGAGCGGAAATCGAACACATCCTCGGCAGTGACTTCAAACATGTGATCCGAACCGGCGCGACAGCGGCCTATCGACGACGTCTTGCGTTTCAGGTCAAGATCGATCGCCGGGATTGTTGGAATCTTGGTATATGCGCAAAGTGCTAATGTTGCGTTGCACAGGGCCGGAAGGCGACCGGATTGCGGCGGGTGGCCCCAAGAATTTTTTGCCTGGAAGCGCGCCGTCGGGCTTTGCCTGTAACCGCAAGGTAAGCTTTTTCAGCCAAGTCATTTCTTCCTCGCAAACCCGAGCACGATGAGAGCCGGACGGGAAGACATGCTGGCGATCGAGGTCATTGTTCCGCAATCGGCGCCCCGCCGCTGGCAGCAGCTTGTCATAGAGCGGCTTGAGGCGGACGGCCACGATGTCGCGGTGGCGTATCGACCGGGGCCGGCGAGCTGGCCGGCCGCGGCAAAAGCCGCCTTCCAGTTCGAGCAACGTCTTTTCCGCCGGCCCGGACCGCTTCTCGGCTCAGCGGTGCAAGCAATCCAGGCTCGATCCGGCAATCGCCCCGCCGCGCTGAGGCTCGACCTCGCCGGCGATGCGGCCCCATCGGACGTTCCGACCATCGGCCTTTGGTTCGACGGATCGGGCGCCGATCTCTCGGCGGCAATTGCCGTCGCGGCCGGCAGGCTGCCGGTGATCGAGGCAGTCCTCGACAAGAAGACAGTCGTGGGCCAGGCGCGGCCGATGGTGGACAAGCGCGAATCCACCGCGCTCGGAACCGAGGACGTGTTCGCCCGGGCCATTACCCTGGTTCAATCGGTAGCTCGCGCGTTTGCTGCGGGTCGGTTGCCGCTGGAGCCGATCGCTGAGACCCATGCTCGCGATCAGCGAGGCCGGTTCACATCGGCATATCTCGGCGCCGCGCTGCCGCGGCTGGGCCGGGAAGCACTCCGGCGCGCACGCTTCCGTCATGCGCACTGGCGCGTCGGCTACCGCTTCACCGATGCGCCAGGCGTCGCCGATACGGGCAAGCTCGGGACAGGCTGGTCGGTATTGCCGGACCTGGGCGATCATTTCTATGCCGACCCCTTCCCCTTCTGGTGGCAGGGTCGCCCTTTCGTCTTCGTCGAGGATTATCCGCATGCCACCGGCAAGGCGGTCATCTCCGTTGTTGCGTTCGACGCGAACGGTGTCCCCGGTACGCCTCGTGTCGTGCTGGAGGAGGCCCACCACCTCTCCTACCCGCAGGTATTCGAGCGCGACGGCGTGATCTGGATGCTGCCGGAGGCGAGCGCCAGCGGCAAGCTCACGCTCTACCGCGCCTCGGGCTTCCCGGATGGCTGGGTTGCCGAGACCGTGTTGGTCGAAGGCGAGATTTCCGACGCAACATTGTTCGAGCATGAAGGCATGCTTTGGCTGTTCGCCACGGACCGGGACGGCCGCGGAAGCACTTCCGATACGCTGGCGGTTTTCTCCGCTCCCGCGCTCGCGGGCCCATGGCGGCCGCATCCCGCGAACCCGATCCTGATCGACCATCGCATGGCTCGCCCCGGCGGCGCCTTCGTCCGCGACCGCGAGGGCCGCATCCTTCTTCCGGTCCAGGACGGAACGCTGGGTTATGGCGGCGGGCTTGGCTTGTCCGAACTGCTGGAGCTCAGCCAGCAGGCGGTGCGGCTCTCCGCGCCGCGGTCGATCGATGCCGCCGGCGATTGGCCCTATCCGAAGATCCACACGCTCAACCGGGCGGGCCGCCTGGAGGTGATCGACGGGATCGCCGCCGTGCGGAAACGATCAGGCAAGAAGTAGCGCCTCGTAGCCCGCGCACATCCTGGCCGGCGAATATTTGTCGCGGAGCCGCCGCCCCGCGGCCGAAAGCCTGGCTTTGAATTCCGGCCGCGCAAACAGATCGGCAAGTCCGGTAGCCATGCCGGCGGCGTCGGCCTCGACGAACAGCGCGGCGGACTCGCCGTCCTCCGCGGTCAGCACCTCGCGCATGACGTCAAGGTTGCTCGCAACGACCGGCAAGCCGGAAATAGCCGCTTCGACGCAGGCAAGGCCGAAGGTCTCCGTCATCGACGGAAACGCGTAGGCATCGCCGGCAGCGAGGAATTCGAAGATGCGCGTCGGAAGAACCTCACCGACGAGATGCAGGCGGTTCGCCACGCCGTGGCTTTCGGCGAAGGCGACGAGCGCCTCGCGCTCCGGCCCGGCGCCAGCGAGCGCGACATGGACATCGGGCAGCCGGTCGAGCGCGCCGACAAGCGCGATCTGGTTCTTCATGGGCGTCAGCCGGCCGGACGAGACCGCCAGCCATACGTTCTGCGGCAGGCCGAAGGCAGCGCGCGCCGCCGCCTTGTCGAATTCCTCGCCCGGCAAGGGAACGCCATGGTCGATGCGGCGGATACGCTGCCGGTAGGATCGTGGATAGGAATCGAACTGCGCTTGCGTCCAGCCGGAATTGACGACATTCGCCTGGTAAAGGCCGACCACGCCCATCAGCTTGTCGATCTGGGAGAGCAGACCCATGACGCCCTTGCTGTGCGGGGCACCGCTCTGGTTTGCGACGATGTGCCTGACACCGGCCAGCCGAGCGCCGATCGTGCCGAAGATATTGCCATAGTGCTGGTAGGTGATGACGGCGTCGGGGCGTGCTTTACGCAGGTATTGCGCCAGGCCGATGGTCGCCCGGATCTGCCCCGGCAATCCGCGCGGGCGTTCCGGCAGGACAAAATCCGCATTGGGGTCGCGGTCATAGGCATCTGTCTTGCGATACATGAAGACGGTGCGCACGTCATGGCCGCGGGCCCGCAATCCCTCGCCCACCATATCGGAGATGCGTTGCGCCCCCGCCGCCTCCGCCTGGGTCTGCACCTGGACGATTTTCACGTGCGCCCTCTCAGGAGCAGGTGGGGCACGAGACCAATCCTGTCAAAAGACAAGCCGAGGATCGACGGGTTGATGCCGATCCTGCGCCGGGCGATCGACACCCCGAAGGCCGTCCAGGCGATCACTGTTCCGGCGATGCTGAGTGCCGCGCCTATGGGTCCGAGGTAGTAGGTTGCCACGGCCGTCACGCAAAGTCCGACGACGTTGACGACGATGAGCACTTTGAACAGCGCATGCTGGAGACCGGTCAACTGCAGCAGGACTTCGATCGGGCCGCAGGCGGTGCCGAATGTCGCCCCTATGCCGAAGATGACGAGCGTTGCCCTCATGGTCGGTGTCGCATAGGCCGGATTGAATATGGACAGGATGAAGCTGCCGAATATCCAGAACGTCGCCAGAACGCATAGCGCAATGGCCGAGCCGCCAAGCGCGGCGAGACTGGTGATGCGCTGAACATGAGCCCTGTCGCCGCTGTAGAAAGCGGCCGATATCTGCGGCGCCAGCGCCTGGTTCAGGCCGTTGAGGGCGAGGGTCACGAAACGGGTGGTCCGGTCCGCCACGAAGATCGCGCCGGCCGCCTCGGGCCCCAGGATCATCGCCACGAGGAGGGTACTGACCTGGCCGAGAGCTGGCGGCAGCGAGGTGACGCCCCAAAGGCCAAGGGTGACGGTCTTGAATTCCTGCTTTTGCCCTTCGGTGAGACCGCCGCGATCGGCCCGCGCCGTGTCGCGCGCCAGGATGATTGTTTGCGGGACGACCGAGAGGATGAGCAGCAGTGCCGTCAGGTACGTTGCGGTAACCGCATCCATCTTCACATGCATGAAATGCAGCGCCAGCACTGCGGTGATCGTCGCCGCGCGCCAGATGATGTCCCGCGGCAACAGGCCCGATATCAACGCGTTCTTGGCCCGGAAAGCGCCGGAGGTAAACTCCGACCAGCCGAGCGAGAAGGACAGCACCGCGGCCGCCACGCACAGCGGCAGCCATTCGGGCGTTCCCCTGCCGATCAAGGGCAGGAATCCCACCACGACGATGAGCAGGCTGGTGCCGATAAGCCCGGCCAGCGCAACCAGAATGGCGCGCGCCATCAGCCCGTGAGCCGAGGCGAGGTCGCCCAATCCGGCATATTGGGGCCAGAACCGGAGCACGGTGCTCTGCTGGCCCACCGAAGCAAAGAAGGAAACCAGACTCGCGCCGGCATAGGTCGCGCTGTAAAGGCCGAATTCCCGTTCGTCCGTCACCATCGCCACGGCCACGAACATGAGGAAGGAGAGGCCGGCGCTTGCGAGCTTGATGATGCCGGCGACGGCGCCGCTCTTGGCGAGCGCGGTAATCGACATGCGCATGTCGGTCGCCGGGCTGGCCGCTGCCCCCTGGGCGGCCTCGCGGTCCCCTGTCTTGTCCTTCAACGTCGCCTCCTGAGACGATCGGCGATGGGCCTACCCCGCACCTACGACGACGCTCAAAACCCAATCTTGCATAAGCAAAATGCCGCAATCGCGCCAGCACGAACGCTTCGCATGGTTACCGGCATCGCCCACATCAAAAGCATCCTCACGCCGCCACCCTTAACGGATGGCTAACGATGATCCTTAATAATGTGGAGACGCGTGAGGTCGTGAGATTGCGGCTCTGCATGAGGGAAATGATGAAGCCAGCCAGTATCGACGAGCGCTCTCTCCCGCCCTTGTTCGACATAGGTGCCGTCTGGGCCATCCTTTGGGCGCGTCGCCTGATGGTGCTTGCCATCGCCGGCGCGACAGTGCTGCTGGCGCTCTCCTATCTTGCGGTGACGAAGCCGAGCTATACGGCGACCGCCTCGATACTGATCGACCCTCGCGACACGCGCGCGACCAATTTCAACAACGTGCTTCCCGGGATAGGCTCCGACAGCGCCGCGATCGCCAGCCAGGTCTTCGTCATCCAGTCGCCCGACCTGCTAGGTTCCGTCTTCAAAAGCCAGAAGCTCGACAGCGATCCGGAGTTTGCCAGCGTCGGCCTGATGTCGCGCCTGTTGTCGATGTTTGGAGCCGGCGCAACCTCGCCGCCGGATGCAGCCTTCAAGCGCTTCCAGAGCAAGGTATCGGTGGAGCGCGAAGGGCTTACCTACGTCATCAATGTCAGTTTCACGTCGCCGTCGCCGGACAAGGCCGCGCGCATCGCCAATGCCATCGTTGACCAGTACCGGGCAGGCCTGGTCGGAGAACGCGAGACCGCCAACAGCGACGTCAATACGCTCCTTACGGACAGGATCTCCGGCCTGCAGAAGGACGTCAGCGACGCCGAGCGGGCGGTCGAGGATTTCAAGACGAAGCACAATATCGTGAATTCGACGGATGGCGGCACGCTGCAGTCGCAGCTCGATCAGCTCACGGCGCAGCTGATCGCCGCCCAGAGCGACGCCGATCAGGCCAAGGACCGCTACAACCAGGCGCTGGCGGCGGGCAATTCGCCGGCCGGGCTCGCCAAGCTCGCGGACATTCTTACCTCCACCTCCGCCATTAAATTGCGCGACGATTACAACCAGCGCGCCGCCGAGCTTGCCAGCCTGCAGACCATGTACGGGCCTCGTCATCCGGCCATTGGGCGCCTGCAGTCCGAATTGGAGCGGATGAAGCGGCTGATGGCCGCCGAAGCCGATCGGATCAGGCAGCAGCTCAAGGCCAACTACGATCTTGCGGTGCAGAATGTCGGGAAGCTGCAGGACAAGCTCGAAGCCTTGCGTCAGCAGTCCACGAACTCGAACATCGCGCAGGTGCAGTTGCGACAACTGGAATCGAAGGCGCAGGCCGCGCGCGCCGTACTCGACGACTACCTGAAGCGTGCGCAGGAAACGTCCCAGATGCAGGGCGTGCAGACCTCAGAGGCGCGCAAGATCGGCGTCGCCTCGCCGCCTGTCCAGCCGACATGGCCGAAGCCCGTCCTGCTCCTCCTGGTCAGCGCCGTCCTGGGGCTTCTCGCCGGATGCGGCCTCGCTCTGGCGCTTGGTCCGGTCCCGCAGCCGGAAGAGGATCCGCAGGCACCGAAGGATACCGCGCCGGAGCCCGTCGCGGACCGCAAGGACAGCGCGACTGTCAGCCCCCGGCCGCTGCCGATGCCTGCCAATTTCGGCGAATACCGTCTGCCTGGCGTTGCCGGCGGGACCGCCTACTCCAACATCAAGGCGATCAGGAAGCAGCTGTTCCAGACCGGAAACGAAACGCTTTCGCTCGACGTCCTGAAGATCATGCGGCAGATGATCCTGCACTTGAACGATCATGGCAAACCCTTTGTCATCCTCGTGTCGTCGATACGCAGCAGCTTCGAGGCAAGAATTGCGGGCGCCATGCTGGGCATCGGCATGCAAAGGGCGGATCAAAATGTGCTGATGGTGGAAATCGGCGATCACCTGTCCAACTCGACGACGGACGGAGCCGGATTGTTCATCGATGGCGCGACCGGTCTACAGACGGTCGTGTGCAGTTCCGTGGCGGAGAAAAGTCCTGGCGTTGCGGACCGCAACACGTTCCGCGGCATTCTGACCGAGGCTGGGAGCGCATTCGATTTCGTGCTCGTGACCGTGCCTTCGTTCAAGGAGGACGGCTGGAATCCTGAACTCTTCGCCAAAGCCGACCTGGCGATTCTGGCGCTCAGCCCGTCCGAACAGCCTTCGGAGGCTGCCAAGCTCATCGCGCAGAAATTCGGCGCCGGCCAGATCGGCCGCAGTGCCACTCTTGTTGTCGCGCCGGATGGCGCGCGGCCGGCCGGAGCGATCGACGGTCCGCGAGCGATGGGCGAACGGCGCCACATAACCGCCGCCCGCGGATGAGCCGTGGAGGCGGTGGATCGATGACATCACCGCCCAAGGTGTCGCGGCGACATGCGCTGGCGCTCGCCGCCGGAGCCCTTTTCGCCACTTCCCTCCTGCCAAGGTCGGCCGCGCTGGCGACCACCGCCACCCGCGTCCCGACGCGCGGCTTCAACCTTCCCGGATGGCTCGACCGTAACGGCGGGCTGGTCCCCGCCACCGCCACGCTTGAAAAGCTGCGCCAGGCGGGATTCGAAACGATCCGGCTGCCGGTAAACGGCGATCTCGTCTCCAGCGGCGACCCGGCAATGCTTCGCCGCATTCAGAACGGCATCAGGGACCTTGTCGGGGTTGGGTTTTCGGTTCTCCTCGACATGCATCCCTCGGGCGAACTGGTGGCAGCCTTCCGGCGTGATCCCGACGCCGCGGGCGGACGGGTCCTCCAGGCATGGACGGCGCTGCGTGTCGTCGTCGCCGACCTGCCGGCGGCATCGGTCTATCCGGAGCTGCTCAACGAGCCGCCCATGGAACGGAGCACCTGGCTGGCGCTGCGTGAACAGATCGCCGCAACGCTGAGGGCGAGCTGTCCGCTTCACACGCTGGTCTGGGGACCGGCGCGCTTCCAGGGCATCTGGGAAATCGCCGACACGCCGCCGCTCGCCGACGGCAATCAGATTGCCGCCGTCCACTATTACGCGCCGATGGCATTCACCCATCAATGCGAGAACTGGGATGCCTCGCCGCTCGCCCGCATCGCCAACCTGCCCTTTCCCGCCACAAGGGGAACACCGGCAGTCAGTCAGGTGCTCTCCAAATTGCGCGCCACTGGCGACGAAGAGGCCGCGAACCTCGTCGAGGACGAACTGTCGGCGCCCTGGACGGAGGCGCGGATCGCCGCGGACTTTGCCGACGTGGCGCGCTGGTCCGCGACCCACGGCTGTCCGGTCATGCTGAACGAATTCGGCGTGCTCAATTTCTGCGTGGACGCCGAAAGCCGCGCATCCTGGGTGCGCGCCGTTCGCAAGGCGGCCGAAGCGAACCATGTGGCATGGACCTATTGGGAGCTCGATCAGGGTTTCGGCTTCATCAGGAGCAGGCAGAGCGTCGAAGGGTTCGACGGCTCGATGATCGCCGCCCTCCTTGGCGGTTAGGCGGAAAACGGACGTGGACGAAGGGCGACACAAACGCTTGCCGCGGCAAGCATTGACCGAAGCGGGACAGCGATGAGCACGACGCAGGCCTATTCGCCCGCCGGGCTGGGCGTGCCGGGCCGCGACACGCCCGAAGCCCTGCTGCATGTCGGCACGGCCCTGCTTGTGGTTGCGCTCGCCGTCTCCTCCTTCGCCGTCTGGACGCCGTTCGGGGTCGCCGCAACCTTCGTGCTGACGCTGATCATTGCGAACGCGATGCCTTCGGGCGTTCCCGTGCTGATCATCTGCGCCTTCCTCTACCAGAACCTCGTGGTCGCCTG
Source organism: Mesorhizobium captivum (assembly GCF_033977165.1). Classification (NCBI taxonomy): domain Bacteria; kingdom Pseudomonadati; phylum Pseudomonadota; class Alphaproteobacteria; order Hyphomicrobiales; family Phyllobacteriaceae; genus Mesorhizobium; species Mesorhizobium captivum. The sequence goes on along the minus strand of NZ_JAVIJB010000001.1, from coordinate 299,432 downwards.
GTTCACCCCTTACATTCCCGACAACGACACATTCGACACGCTGCGCGGCACCAACTTCATCATCCTGATGACCGCGTTCGGCATTTTCCTGGCCGCCTCGTTTCAGCACCGCGTCCGCGCGCTGACCGAATTGCGGCCATGGCTGCTGCTGAGCATGGTTCTGTGCGGCACGGTTTGTTTCTATTTCGCCCTCGGGGTCGTGCATGGCGGCCCCAAGGACGCCGTCGTCTATTTCCGCAATACGATCACGCCGCTGGCCTGCTTCCACGTCGCGGTCCTTGCCGCCAGCCTTTATCCCGTCGACCTGCGCAAGAGCATGCTCTGGCTTGGCGCCGGCGCGATCATCTATGGCTATGCGGAACTGACCTTCACCATGGATTTCCTCGGGCTCTTCCATGGCGACCAATATGTCGAGCGCAGCATATCGCGACAGGTCGAGACAGGTGTATGGGAGCAGGCGCTGAAGGAGACGGGTTTCGTTTACCGTGGGATCGAGGACGTGATGACCACGACCTTCTTCAACACGCCGCTGTTCAACGACATCCTGCCGAGCGTCTTCCGCATCGGCGGCCCCAACTTCCATCCGATCAGCTATGCTTACGCCTTGAGCATCATATCGGCCTGGCTTCTCTTCAGGGGACGATGGTTGCTGCCTCTCGCGGCCTTGCCGCTGCTGCTCGTCATCGGCTCCAAGGGCGCCACCTTCATGCTCTTCGTCGCGATTGCCGTGCGGCTCATCTACAGCCCCGCCCGCGCCGGTCTGGCGCTCATGGCCGTGATCGCCCTGGCCGTGGTCTGGACGACGGCGGCGATCGCCTACGGCGCCACGCATGGCGACTACCATGTCCTCGGGCTGATCGCCGGTATGCGCGACTTCTTGGCCGATCCGCTCGGCCAAGGACTGGGTCTCGGCGGCAACCTGTCGAGCACGAGCATCAATCTCAACTGGCAAAGCGCTCAGGCCGAGGGTGCCGCCTCCGTGCCGGTCGAGAGCGCGGTCGGCGTCATGCTTTATCAGATGGGCGTAGGCAGCCTGGTGTTCTTCGGCTTCCTGGCGTCACTGTTGGTGGCATTGCGGCGGCAGCTCATCGAAACCGGCGACCCTGATTTCCTGTTCGGCTTTGTCGGCATCGCCACCATCTCGGCCAACGCCGTGCTGCAGGAGGAAGCGTTCTACTCCCCGCTCGCCCTCGCCTTCTGCCTGCTGCTCGTCGGGATCTCGCTCGGAACACGCTGGCGCATGGCCGCCGCGGCAAGAGCTGGTTCGCCCGGCTGATTTAGCCAGCTGCGCGATGTCGTTCAGGAGCCGAACAGAACCATCTCGGTAAACGTCAGGTCTCCCGGCGAAGGTTGTTTCGGACCCTTGAAATACTTGATCCCCTTCTTCGGAAAATACCTGCCGGACAGACCGGAAACCGGCCCCATGGCGTCGACAAGGCAAAGCAGTTTTCCGCGCCGCAGGAGAAAACGCCCCACAGCTCCGGCGCACCGGACCAAGTCCGTGTGGGAGCGGCAGTAGACGACCTGGCAGCACGGAATTAGGCCATGCAAGATCCGGCGCGGCTTGAGTACAACGGGCAGCGCTACGCCATCGCAAATGCAGATTAGCGAAAGACAGCCCAGCGCCGCATGCTCCAGGAGTATGTATCTTTCATTGTCGGTGAGCTCAGCCATTTCGGCGAGCTCCGCATGGGCTTCCAGCACGCGGTCCGACGGCGGCACGGAATTGAAAGCCGGAAGGAAGGCGACCTGTCCCCCGGAAAACAGGCGAAACCCGAACGCTTTGTTGAGCTTCACGGTCCCGGGTGATGGAGAAATATTGGTATAGACTACGTCCTTCCGCATGATGACCGTCGCGATCATCCTGCTGGCATAGGGCCGGAACTCCGCGTCCACGGACCAGCTCGACAGATTGCAGCGGATTTCGTCGCCCTCCAGGCTCCTGTGCCTGGCATAAAGCGTAAGCACGGCGCCGACGATCCGGCCTGACTTCTCGAGGACAAATCCATATCGCGGGAAATCGGCGACCACGGGCCGCTGCGAGAGACGCGTCAGCGCATCTATCCAATAGCCCCGGCTGCGTTCCGGAAAGCCCCTGTGCAGGCAATCCGCCACGCCTTCCCAATCTCCCTCGTCGAAGGGTCGGCAGCCGACACCGGGAGGAAATGCACCGAGAACCGCCATGGTCGACTCAAGAAAAAAGGCACCGGATATGGTCGAGGTCCGTATTATCCTGACGATCGATTACTAACGAATTACACTGCTGGCGAAGCCAATTTTATTGGCCATATCTCACGCCGCCGCGCAGCGCTCCTCCGCCACAACTGAGCTTCCAAATTCTACAACTCCAAAGATATTTAAGGGTTGTAGGATCGACTAATAATCATCTGTTTTCGCGTGAATCCGGTGGAGAGCCAATGCATGCCTTTCCTGATTGCCCTGGCCAGCCTTTGCGATCAGCCCTTGAGCCACTGCAGGATGCTGCCGCTGTCCCGACCAACACGGCGCTATCGACGGCGCAACCGCACAGCCAAAATTTCTGTCGACCCCGCTTGTACCGAAATCTCATATGTGAATATAATCTTCACAAGAGAAGATTTGGGGAGGATCGATCGCGTCTGGCTCCGGCTTTGCCCGGACGGCGCGGCCTATTCTCCGGCAGCGGATGAACAGGACAATGACCAGCTTCCCGCCCACCGTCGGCGTCGCTTCGACACGCCCTTGCGACATGCCGGCCGATCACGCCGAGCTGCCGGTGTGGAACGCTGAGAACTGGTTTTACGAGGATTGGCCGGTCGGCCAGAAGATCCGCTCGCTCCGGCGCACCATGGCCGAGGGCGACAGCCATCTCTTCAACACCCTGGTGCTCGACATCCATCCCTATGTTCAGGACCAGATGTTCGCCGAGCGCGAAGGCATTTTCGGCAAGCGTCTGGTGGCGGGTGCATTCGTCTTCTCCGCCGGGCTCGGCCTCGTCGCGACCAACTGCGTCAACGCCTTTTCCTACGGCTACGACAAGCTTCGCTTCATCAAGCCGGTCTTCATCGGCGACACCATCTATTCGATCCGCACCAACATGGAGAAAAGGCCTCGCTACAAGGACATGGGGCTGATCCGCGCCAGCTACGAAGTGTTCAAGGGCGAAGGCGAGCTGGTGCTCTACTGCGAGCACCTGCAGACCGTGAAATACAAGAACCCGGCCGACTTCGCCGGCAAGACGGAGAAGTGACGATGGCCGCCGACCTGCCGCTGTCCGGCCTTGTCGTCGTCGACATGAGCCAGTTCCTGTCGGGACCTTACTGCTCGCTGAGGCTCCTCGACCTCGGCGCCCGCGTCATCAAGATCGAGCGGCCCGATGGCGGCGACCTGTCGCGCCGGCTCTATCTCAGCGACACCGAGATCGGCGGCGATTCCACCATCTTCCACGCCATCAACCGGGCCAAGGAAAGCTTTGCGGTCGATCTGAAGAACGAGGACGACCTGAAAGCGCTGCGCGGGCTGCTCGCGAAAGCCGACGTGCTGATCCAGAATTTCCGGCCCGGCGTCATCGAGCGGCTCGGCCTCGACTATGAGCATGTGCGCACGCTCAACCCGCGCCTAGTCTACGCCTCGATCAGCGGCTATGGCGAGGAAGGCCCGTGGGTGAAGCGCCCGGGCCAGGACCTGCTTGCCCAGGCGCGTTCCGGCGTGATGTGGCTGAACGGCGACGAGGATCAGGGTCCGGTGCCGTTCGGCCTGGCGATCGCCGACATGCTGGCAGGTGCCGCCTGCGCGCAAGGCATCCTCGCCGCCCTGGTCCGGCGCGGCATCACCGGCAAAGGCGGCCATGTCGAGACCAGCCTGTTCGAGGCGCTGATCGACTTCCAGTTCGAGGTCCTGACGACGCATCTCAACGATGGCCGGCGCCTGCCGCGCCGCTCGTCCTTCCGCAGCGCCCACGCCTATCTGGCGGCGCCCTACGGCGTCTATCCGGCGAAGGACGGTTTCCTGGCGATCGCCATGACTCCGATCCCGAGACTTGCCGACCTGCTGGAGATCGAGGCGCTGGCGCCCTACCGCGACCAGCCGTCGACCTGGTTCACCGCGCGCGACGAGATCAAGGCGATCATCGCCCAACGCATCGCGCAGAAGTCGGTCGACGAATGGCTGGCGATCCTCGAGCCGGCCGACATCTGGTGCGCGAAGGTGCTGAACTGGAAGGAGGTGCTGGAGAGCGACGGCTTCACGGCGCTCGACCTGCTGCAGACCGTGACGCGCGAGGACGGTGTTGCGATCCACACCACCCGGTCGCCGCTAAGGGTCGACGGCGTGCGCGCCAAGGTCGAGCGGGCGGCGCCACGCGTCGGCGAACACAGCGCAAAAATCCGTAAGGAGTTCGGACTGTGACTTCGCTCAAGGGCATGACCTGGAACCATCCGCGCGGCTACGACCCGATGGTCGCCTGCTCCGGGCTATGGAAGGAAAAGACCGGCGTTTCGATCGAATGGGAGAAGCGCTCGCTGCAGGATTTCGAATCCTTCCCGGTCGAAGAGCTCGCCCGCGCCTATGACCTGATCGTCATCGACCATCCGCATGTCGGCCAGATCACCGCCGAGAAGTGTCTCGCGCCGCTCGACGTGCCGGGCCGCGAGGCGGAACGCCAAGCGCTGGCGAAGGCAAGCGTCGGCCGATCCTACCCAAGCTATACCTGGCAAGGACGGCAATGGGCCTTCCCAATCGATGCCGCGACCCAGGTTCAGGCCTGGCGTCCGGATTTGATCGAGGCCGCGCCGACGTTCTGGACGGAAGTGCTGGAGCTTGCTCTGGAGGGCCGCGTGCTCTTGCCGCTCAGGCCACCCCATTCGCTGATGTGTTTCTACACGCTTGCCGCCGATCTCGGCCGGCCATGCGTTGTCGATGGATCAGGCGACCTGGCCGATCCGGAGACCGGCGAGATCGCCTTCGAAATGCTGCGCGAGATCATAGCGCTCGTCGATCCCGAATGCCTGACGATGGATCCGATCGCCGTGTTCGAAAAGACGGCCGAGGCCGGCTCGCGCATGGCCTGTGTGCCGCTGGTCTATGGCTACGTGCCTTATGCGGTAGCAGGGTTCCGCCCGAACCGGCTTGCCTTTTGCGACATGCCGCTCGCCGGCGGCAACGGCCCGGTCGGCTCCGCCCTCGGCGGCACCGGCATCGCCGTCTCGGCCTTCTCCGCCGCGAGCAAGGAGGCGATCGACTTCGCCTACTGGATCGCCAGCGGCGAGGTGCAGCGCGGACCCTATGCCGCCGCCGGTGGCCAGCCCGGCCATGCCGCCGCCTGGGAGGACGAGGCCGTCAACGCCGCGACCGGCGACTTCTATCGCGCCACACGGGCAACGCTCGAAGGCGCCTGGGTGCGTCCGCGCCATGACGGCTACATGCCGTTCCAGCAGGCGGCATCCGACCGCCTCAACGAGGGCCTTGTCGGCAGGCAGGACGCACGCCGCGTCGTCGCCGACATCAACCGCCTGTTCCGAGAAAGTTTCGCGGCGGCCGTCGCCGGCTAACGCCCGTCGCCCAACCGCGCAGCCGTGTCCAGCTTATAGCCGCCACAGCTTCTTCGCGTTGCCGGACAAAAGCTTGGCGCGCTCGGTGTCGCTTGCGCCTGCAAGGAGCGCATGGGTCGCCGCCACCCAGCCGAGCAGCCCGCCGCCCAGTGTGCAGACGGGCCAGTCGCTGCCCCACACGACACGGTCCCAACCAAAACTTTCGATCGTGTGCTCGACATAGGGCCGCAGCGTCTCGACGGTCCAGGTCGCGGGATCGGCATAGGCGACGACGCCGGAAATCTTGCCGACGACATTGGGGCGCTGCGCGATCTCGGCGATCTGCTCGCGCCACGGGTGCTCGGCCTTGCCCTTGATGTCGGGCACGCCGCAATGATCGAGGACGAACTGCACGTCCGGCGCCAGATCAACGAGCGCGATCGCCTGCTTCATTTGCCTGGGCAGCACGCAAAGATCGAAGGTCAGGCCGCTGCCGGCGATACGTCGAATGTTCTCGCGGAACAACGCACCCTCCGAGACATCGTCGGGCACGACATGCAGCACGCGGCGGAAACCCTTGACGAAGGGATCGGCCTTCACCTTGTCCAGCCAGGCGGCGAAGTCCGGCTCTTCCGGCCGGCAGGAGACGATCGCGCCCCGCACCAGGCCGCCCGGCTTCTTAGACAATCCTTCCACGTGAACCGTCTCGGCCTCGATATCGGCCGGGTCGACGTCGACCTCCATGTGCAGCGCCAGCTCTATGCCGGCGCGGCGCGCCTCGGTGGCGTATTCACCTTCAGAGAAATCGCGGTCGAGCGCCGGCACTCCGGCGAGCCACGGATAGCGCAGCGCCGTCTTGTCGATGAGATGCAGATGCGTGTCGACGATCATCGCTTCCTCCCTTGTCGCGCACATACAGTTCGCCCAAAACTATGCAGTGGTTTTGGAAGCGACATGCATCAAAACATGGATTCGATCATCTCACGGGAGAATTCATCATTCAAATAAGAATCATATCCGCATCTGCATATCCGACCCGGCAAGCTGCGACAGCTTCGCCGCGGCCGCCTGCAGAAGCGCGATCGTCCTGGTGATGTCGGGAGCGGTCTGCGCATTGACCAGCGTGATGTAAGGGATGGTGAGCGCCGCGATGCCGCGGCCATCCGAGCCGATCACCGGCGCCGACAGATTATAGACGCCGGCCGTCTGCAGCGAGGCCATCATCTCGTAGCCGCGGTCGCGCACCTGGTCGAGGCGGGCGAAGAAATCCGGCGACTGCTTCATCTCCTCATTGGTGCGCAGGTGCTCGGCGATCATCATCTCGCGCTCTTCCGGCGAACGGAATGCCAAGAGCACGTGCCCAGAGCCGGTGTCGAACAGGCTGATATGCGAGCCGACGCGGATCGAGATGCCCCAGTAATGCGGAGCCTCCTGCTGCGCGATAACCACCGCATTGCCGCGGTCGAACACCACGAGTTGGTTCGCCTGCCACGAGGTCTCGGCCAGTTCGCGCATGATCGACGTCGCGTAGGAGACGAGCCGGCGCACCGGCGCGTGCAGTTGCGCCAGGCCGAACAGTTTCAAGGTCAGCGAGTAGCGGTCGCCCTCGGGTCGGGTGACGTAGCCGCGTTTCACCAGACGGTCGAGCATCCGGTAGAACTCGTTCGGGCTTCGGTCCAGCCGCTTGGCGATCTCGGCCTGCGTCAGGCCGCCATCGACGCTCGCCAACAGCTCCAGAATGTCCAGCCCCTTATCCAGAGCCGGCGCGCGATAGCGGTCTTCCTCGTTGTCCTGCACCGGATGCCTCTCTGGTGAATTGCTATCTTCATATACGCAAGAGCGCCTTCATTGGGAAGAAGTTTCGGCTTGACGACTTATGAATATTTTGTTTGCATATGAATGAAGCGGCAAGGCTTCAGTCATGACGGCCCGCGGCCGTCCAGGGAGGAATTCATGAACAGACTGCTTTCCGGCGTCGCCGCCGGCGCATTGCTCATGGCATCGAGCGTGGGCGCAGCCCTCGCAGCCGATCTGCCGGGCAAGTTTCCCGGCGTCGCCATCGACGCCAAGCTGATTGGCGGCCAGCAATACGAAAAGCTCTACGAGCGCATCGGCGAGTGGGAGAAGGCGACCGGTGCCAAGGTCAACGTCATCTCCAAGAAGAACCACTTCGATCTCGACAAGGAGATCAAGTCGGACATCGCCTCCAACTCGATCACCTGGTGCGTCGGCTCCAACCACACCTCGTTCGCGCCGCAATATCCGGGCATCTACACCGATCTCGCCAAGCTCCTGCCAAAGGAGGAGATCGACGCCTTCGTTCCGGCCAACATCGCGGCCGGGACGCTGGACGGCAAGCTGGTGATGCTGCCGCGCGCCCAGTTCGACGTCTCGGCGCTTTATTACCAGAAGAGCCTCTATCAGGACGAAGCCAAGAAGAAGGCTTACAAGGAGAAGTACGGCGAGGACCTCGCGCCGCCGGACACGTTCGACGAGATGGCCCAGCAGGCGGAATTCTTCGCCAGCCCGCCCGATTTCTACGGCACGCAATATGCCGGCAAGGAAGAGGCGATCAACGGCCGCTTCTACGAGATGCTGATCGCCGACGGCGGCGAATATCTCGACAAGGACGGCAAGCCGGCCTTCAACTCCGAGGCCGGCGTCAAGGCGCTCAACTGGTTCGTCAACCTCTACAAGGCCAAGGCCGTGCCGGCCGGCACGACCAACTATCTGTGGGACGATCTCGGCCAGGGCTTCGCGTCCGGCACCGTGGCGATCAACCTCGACTGGCCGGGCTGGGCCGGCTTCTTCAACGACCCGAAATCGTCCAAGGTCGCCGGCAATGTCGGCGTCAAGGTGCAGCCCAAGGGCTCGTCCGGCAAGCGCTCCGGCTGGTCCGGCGCGCATGGCTTCTCGGTGACCGAGAACTGCGCCAGCAAGGAAGCCGCCGCCTCGCTCGTCTGGTGGCTGACCAACGAGGACAGCCAGAAGCTGGAAGCCGCCGCCGGCCCGCTGCCCACCCGCACCAAGGTGTGGGAATGGGACCTCGAGCAGGCTAAGTCCGATCCTTACAAGACTGAAGTGCTGCAGGCCTTCCAGGAAGCCGCCAAGAACGCTTTCCCGGTGCCGCAGACGCCTGAGTGGATCGAGATCTCCAACGCCGTCTATCCGGAGCTGCAGGCCGCGATCCTTGGCGACAAGACCTCCAAGCAGGCGCTCGATGACGCGGCCGCCAAGGCGACGCAGATCCTCGAGGACGCGGGCAAGCTCTAATGCATGTCGCCCAATAGTGCGCAGCGGTTTTGGGTGAACGACATGCATCAGAACAAAGGCTTAAAGCGCGTCGCTTGGAGTTCGTTTCGAAGCGACGCGCTTTAAGCGCTATCCTCCCCGCGGCGCCGGTCCTCGCGACCGGCGCCGCTTTGACCGATGCGGCCGCCTGCGACACGAATCGCCGGCCGCGCAACCAGCTTTGGGACATTGCATGACGGCCAAGCGGCTATCCGCGCCAACCCTTCTCCTGCTGCCGGCCGTCCTCGTGCTGGCGGCGGTCGTGGTCGTACCGCTTTGCCTGTCCCTCTATTCCAGCTTTACGCCGTTCAGGCTGACGCGGCCGGAAACCTTCTTCACCTTCATCGGCCTGCGCAACTATCGCAACATCCTCTTCGACGCGAACTTCTGGTGGGCCTTCGGCCGCACCGTGCTTTTGCTCACCGTCGCGCTCAATCTGGAGATGCTGCTCGGGCTCGGCCTCGCGCTGCTGGTCGAGAAGGCCAGCCGCGGCCAGCGGCTGCTGCGCACCATCATGATGTTCCCGATGATGTTCTCGCCGATCCTGGTCGGCTTCCAGTTCAAATTCATGTTCAACGACAACATCGGCCTGGTGAACAACGCGCTGCAGTCGCTTGGTCTGACGCGGGATGCCATCCCCTGGCTGATCGAAGGCCACCTCGCCTTCATCGCCATTTCGATCGCCGAGATCTGGTCGTCGACCTCGATCTTCGCGATCCTGATCCTCGCCGGCCTGCTCGCCATGCCGAAGGAGCCGGTGGAAGCAGCGCGCGTCGACGGCTGCACGCCGTGGCAGACCTTTCGCTATGTGACCTGGCCCTTCATCACGCCCTTCGCCTACATCGCCATGACCATCCGCTCGCTCGACGTCGCGCGCGCCTACGACATCGTCAAGATCATGACCGATGGCGGCCCCGCCGGCCGCACGGAGCTGTTGTGGACGCTGGTCGCGCGCACCGCCTACAGCGATGCCCGTATGGGCGTGGCCAACGCGATGGCCTATTTTTCGATCCTGCTGTCGATCGTCTTCACCGTCTATTTCTTCAGGAAGCTCGCCGCGGCGCGCACCCAGATCGGCGCGGAGTGGTAAGAATGGACGCCAACGCATCCGCCCGCCTGAAGCGCCGCGCGGCGACCGTCGCGCACCGCGTCGGCCTTTTCCTGGCCATGCTCTTCATCTGCCTGCCCGGCATCTGGATCGTGCTCTCCTCCCTGCGGCCGACGGTCGAGATCCTCGCCAAGCCGCCGGTCTGGATTCCGCAGCAGGTCTCGCTCGACGCCTACATCGCCATGTTCAGCGGTGTCGGCAAGGGCGGCATTCCCGTCCTCGACTATTTCCGCAACTCGCTGATCATCTCGGTCACGTCGACCGTCATTGCCATAGCCATCGGCATGGCCGGCGGCTACGCCTTCGCGCGCTACCGCTTCCGCGGCAAGTCGGCGATGTTCCTCGGCCTGATGTTGACGCGCACCGTGCCGGGCATCGCGCTGTCGCTGCCGCTGTTTTTCGTCTATGCGCGGCTCGACATCATCGATACGCATTTCGGCCTGATCCTGGCCTATGTCGCGCTCAACGTGCCGTTCACCATCTGGCTGATCGACGGCTTCTTCCGCCAGGTGCCGAAGGACCTTGCCGAGGCCGCGCAGATCGACGGTTGCACGCGCTGGCAAGCTTTCTGGCAGGTCGAGTTTCCGCTCGCAGGACCGGGCATCGCCTCCGCCGGCATCTTCGCCTTCCTCACTTCCTGGAACGAGTTCGCACTGGCCTCGCAGCTGACGCGCTCGATCAATTCCAAGACGCTGCCCGTCGGGCTGCTCGACTACACCGCCGAATTCACCATCGACTGGCGCGGCATGTGCGCGCTGGCCGTGGTGATGATCATTCCGGCGCTAATCCTTACCTTCATCGTTCAGAAACACCTCGTCGGCGGCCTGACCTCCGGCGCGGTGAAAGGTTGATCCGATGGCGATTGTCTCGCTCAAGAAACTCACCAAGCGTTACGGCAACATGGAGATCGTGCACGGCATCGACCTCGATGTCGCCGACCGCGAGTTCATCGCGCTCGTCGGGCCGTCCGGCTGCGGCAAGTCGACGACGCTGCGCATGATCGCCGGGCTTGAGGAGATTTCCGGCGGCACGATCGAGATCGGCGGCCGCGTCGTCAACGACCTGCCGCCGCGCTCGCGCAACATCTCGATGGTGTTCCAGTCCTATGCGCTTTATCCGCACATGACGGTGCGCGAAAATCTCGGCTTCTCGCTGAAGATCGCCGGCGCGCCGAAAGGGGAGATGGACCGCCGCGTCGCCGAGGCGTCGGCTATCCTCGGCCTCGATGCGCTGCTCGAGCGCCGTCCCTCCCAGCTCTCCGGCGGCCAGCGCCAGCGCGTCGCCATGGGCCGCGCCATCGTGCGCGATCCGGACGTCTTCCTGTTCGACGAGCCGCTCAGCAATCTCGACGCCAAGCTGCGCACCCAGATGCGCACCGAGATCAAGAAACTGCACGCCAAGGTCAAATCCACCGTCATCTACGTCACGCATGACCAGATCGAGGCGATGACGCTGGCCGACCGCATCGTCATCATGCGCGACGGCTATATCGAGCAGGTCGGCGCGCCGGACGAGGTCTTCCAGCGCCCGGCGACCCGCTTCGTCGCGGGCTTCATCGGCTCGCCGCCGATGAACCTGCAGGAGGCGACCGTCGCCGACGGCAAGGTGGTCTTCGCCAGCGGCCAGAGCCTGCCGCTGCCCGGCCGTTTCAAGGACAGGGTCAGCGCCGGCGACAAGGTGGTGTTCGGCCTGCGTCCCGACGATCTCTACCCCGTGGGCCACGGCTTGCATTCGGGCGATGCCGCGGACGTCCATGAGATGGAGCTGCCGGTGACGGTGACCGAGCCGCTTGGCAACGAAACGCTGGTTTTCGCCGAATTCGACCGCCGCGACTGGGTCTCGCGTATGCTGAATCCCAGGCCGCTGAAGGCTGGCGACCGGGTCGCCATGAGCTTCGACCTGTCGCAGGCGCATCTCTTTTGCGCGGAAACCGGCAAATCCTTGAGGAGCTGACGATGGCCAAGATCGAGAAAGTCGAGCTTGCAATGGTCGATCTGGTGCCGAAGGTGAAGCGCACCGACGCCATCCAGAGTTTTGTCAGCCAGGAGACCCCGATCGTCACCGTCACCGACGCCGACGGCGCGGTCGGCATGGGCTACAGCTACACGATCGGCACCGGCGGCTCTTCGGTGATGCGGCTGCTGGCCGATCATCTGGGGCCGCGCCTCATCGGACAGGACGCCGACCAGATCGAGGCGATCTGGCACGATCTCGAATTCGCCACCCATGCCACCACCATCGGCGCGATTACCGCAATCGCGCTCGCGGCAATCGACACCGCGCTCTGGGACCTTCGGGCGAAAAAGCAGAAGCTGCCGCTCTGGAAACTCGCCGGCGGCGCCAAGGATCGCTGTCCGCTCTACACCACCGAAGGCGGCTGGCTGCACATCGAGACGCAGGCGCTGGTCGCCGACGCGCTGGCCGCCAAGGCGAAAGGCTTCACCGGCTCCAAGGTCAAGATCGGCAAGCCGCACGGCTCGGAGGATTTCGCCCGTCTTTCGGCGGTGCGCAAGGCGGTCGGGGACGGCTACGAGATCATGACCGACTGCAACCAGGGTTTTAGCGTCGACGAGGCCATCCGGCGCGCCGAGCGCTTGCGCGATCTCGATCTCGCCTGGATCGAGGAGCCGCTGCCGGCCGACGACATCGATGGCCATGTGCGGCTGTCGCATTCGACCGCGACGCCGGTGGCGGTCGGCGAATCGCTTTATTCGATCCGCCATTTCCGCGAGTATATGCAAAAGGGCGGCTGCAACATCGTCCAGGTCGATGTCGGCCGCCTCGGCGGCATCACGCCATGGCTGAAGGTGGCGCATATGGCGGAAGCCTTCGACATGCCGATCTGCCCGCATTTCCTGATGGAACTGCATGTCAGCCTGGCCTGCGCGGTGCCGAACGGCAAATATGTCGAGTACATTCCGCAGCTGGATGAGTTGACGGGCAACAAGATGGTGATCGAGAACGGCCATGCGCTGGCGCCGAGCGAACCGGGCCTCGGCATCGATTGGGATTTCGATGCGCTGAAGGCGCGCGGCATCGCCGAATTCAGCGTCACCGTTACCGAACGGAGGAATTGAGAATGCAGCGAATGGGCATGGTGCTCGGTCTGAAGCCGGAGAAGGTCGAGGAATATGTGCGCCTGCACGCGGCCGTCTGGCCGGACGTGCTGAAGATGATCTCGGCCTGCAACATCAAAAACTACTCGATCTATCTCAAACGGCCGGAGAACCTGCTTTTTTCCTATTTCGAGTATCACGGCACCGACTACGCCGCCGACATGGCCAAGATGGCCGCCGATCCCAAGACCCAGGAATGGTGGGCTGTCTGTATGCCTTGCCAGGAGCCCTTGCCGACCAGGCAGGAAGGCGAATGGTGGGCGATGATGGATGAAGTCTTCCATCATGACTGACGCCTTCGATCCTCGATCGCTGGCGCAGTCCTGGCCAAGCCCTGCGAAGCCGCGCCCCATCGTCACCTTCGGCGCCGGCTCGATCGTCGGCGACGCGCATTTCCCGGCCTACCGCAAGGCCGGCTTTCCAGTGGCGGGCCTCTATGATCCCGACCGGGCCAAGGCGCAGACACTGGCCGAGCAATGGGGCGTTGCGGCCTTCCGCTCGGTGGACGAGGCGGCCGCCGTCAAGGATGCGATCTTCGATCTGGCAACGCCGCCGGGGCGGCATGCCGAGGTCCTGAAGGCTCTGCCCGACGATGCAGTCGCATTGATCCAGAAGCCGATGGGCAACTATCTCGGCGAGGCAACCGAGATCCTCGAAATCTGCCGCGCCAAGGAACTCAAGGCTGCAGTCAATTTCCAGCTGCGCTTCGCGCCGATGATGCTGGCGCTGAAGGATGCGATCGCCCAGGGCTGGCTTGGCGAGGTCGTCGATTTCGATGCCTGGCTGGCGCTGGCGACCCCGTGGCAGCTCTGGGAATTCCTGCTCAAGGCACCGCGCGTCGAGATCGCCATGCATTCGATCCACTATCTCGACCTGATACGGCAGCTCCTCGGCGACCCGAAGGGGGTTCATGCGAAGACGCTCGGCCATCCCAATCACAAGGTCGCGCAGACCCGCACCAGCGCCATTCTCGACTATGGCGACACGCTGCGCTGCTCGCTCTCGATCAACCACGACCACAAGTTCGGGCGCCGGCATCAGGCGTGCGAATTCCGCATCTGCGGCACCGAGGGTGCCGCCTACGTCAAGCTCGGCCTCAATCTCGACTATCCGCGCGGTGAGCCCGACGTGCTGGAGATCTACCCCAAAGGTGGATCCGACTGGGTCAGCGTGCCGCTCACCGGCGAATGGTTCCCCGACGCCTTTGTCGGGCGCATGGCCAATGTCCAGCGCTTCGCTTCAGGAGAGGACAGCGAACTGGTCAGTTCCGTCGAGGATGCCTGGAACACGATGGCGCTGGTGGAAGCCGCCTATCGATCGAGCGTCGCGCCGGCGACGCCGCTGGCCGAGAAACCGTAAGGAACGGCATGGAACGGGTCACCTATTTCGAGGACTACGAGATCGGTTCGTCGCGCCTAACCAGCGGGCGCACGATCACCGAGACCGACTTCGTCGTCCATGCCGGCCATACCGGCGATTTCTTCCCGCACCACATGGACGCCGAGTTCATGAAGACGACGCCCTTCGGTCAGCGCATCGCCCATGGCACGCTGGTGTTCTCGGTCGGCGTCGGCCTGACGGCGAACGTGATCAACCCGGTCGCCTTCTCCTACGGCTACGACAGGCTGCGTTTCATCAAGCCGGTGTTTATCGGCGACACGATCCGCACGCGCACCACGATCGCCGCGAAGGAGGATGACCCGAAACGCCCTGGATCGGGCCGCGTCATCGAACGCGTCGAAGTTTTGAACCAGCGCGACGAAGTCGTGCTGGCCGCGGACCACATCTATATCGTCGAGCGGCGCAAGCAGCCGGCCTAGAGCAATTCCAGGAAGAGTGTGAAACGGTTTTCCGTCCGGAATTGCGTCAAACAAAGAGATAGACCGAAGGAGACACGACATGGCTCATTCACTGGACGGCAAGACCGTCGTCGTCACAGCGGCCGCGCAAGGCATCGGCCGGGCTAGCGCGCTCGCCTTTGCCGCCGTCGGCGCCATTGTCCACGCTACCGACATCAACGAAGCCGCATTGGCCGATCTCGACGGCCATAAAGGGATCGTCATTCGCCGGCTCGACGTGTTGAGCGACGATGCCGTCAAGGTGGCCTTCGCCGAGATCGGCCGCGTCGACTTGCTGTTCAACTGCGCCGGTTTCGTCCATTCCGGCTCCATCCTGGAGATGAAGGACGAGGACCTCGACTTCGCCTTCAATCTCAACGTGCGCGCCATGATCCGCACCATCCGCGCCGTGCTGCCCGGCATGCTGGAGCGCGGCGATGGCGCCATCATCAACATGTCGTCGGTCGCGGGCGCACCGAAGGGCGTACCGAATCGCTTCGCCTATGGCGTGACCAAGGCGGCCGTGATCGGCCTCACCAAATCGATCGCCGCCGACTATGTTGGCAGGGGTATCCGCTGCAACGCCATCTGCCCCGGCACGGTGGAGAGCCCGTCGCTCGAAAGCCGCATGCGCGCCCAGGGTGACTATGAGGCCGCGCGCGCAGCCTTCATCGCTCGCCAGCCAATGGGAAGGCTGGGCACGGCGGAGGAAATCGCCGATCTTGCCGTCTATCTCGCTGGCGCCACTTACACCACCGGACAGGCCTATAATATCGACGGCGGCTGGTCGATCTGATGGGATTGAAAACATGACCCGCATTACCGATCTTCGCGTCTTCGACCTGCGTTTTCCGACGTCGCAAAGCCTCGACGGGTCGGACGCGATGAACCCTGACCCGGACTATTCCGCGGCCTACGTCATCCTCGACACCGACGTCCAGTCATTGAAGGGCCACGGGCTCACCTTCACCATCGGCCGCGGCAACGAGATCTGCTGCGCGGCGATCGAAGCGTTGCGCCACCTGGTCGTCGGGCTCGACCTCGACTGGGTTAAACAGGATCCCGGCCGTTTCTGGCACCACGTGACCGGCGACAGCCAGTTGCGATGGATCGGCCCCGACAAGGGCGCCATGCACCTCGCGGTCGGTGCGGTCGCCAATGCGGTCTGGGACCTATGGGCGAAGGAAGCCGGCAAGCCGGTCTGGCGCCTGGTCGCCGAGATGAGCCCGGAAGAGATCGTGCGGATCGTCGACTTCCGCTATCTCACCGATGTGATCACGCCGGCGGAGGCGCTGGAAATCCTGAAACGGGCGGAGGCCGGCAAGGCCGAGCGCATCGCCACGCTCGAGCGCGAAGGCTATGCCTGCTACACCACCTCGGCCGGCTGGCTCGGCTATCCCGACGACAAGCTGAGGCGGCTTTGCCAGGAAGCGGTCGACCAGGGCTTCAACCACATCAAGCTCAAGGTTGGTCGAGATCGTGCGGACGACATCCGCCGCCTCAGGATCGCCCGCGAGGTGATCGGTGCGGACCGTTACCTGATGATCGACGCGAACCAGGTCTGGGAAGTCGATCAGGCGATCGACTGGCTGGGCGACCTCGCCTTCGCCAAGCCATTCTTCATCGAGGAGCCGACCAGCCCGGATGATGTCGCCGGCCATGCGAAGATCCGCAAGGCGGTGGCGCCGATCAAGGTCGCGACCGGCGAGATGTGCCAGAACAGGATCATGTTCAAGCAGTTCATCGCCGGCGGTGCCATCGACGTAGTGCAGATCGATTCCTGCCGCATGGGCGGGCTCAACGAGGTGTTGGCCGTCCTGCTGATCGCAGCCAAGTTCGGCCTGCCGGTCTGGCCGCATGCCGGCGGCGTGGGCTTATGCGAATACGTCCAGCATCTCTCGATGATCGACTACGTCGCGGTTTCAGGCACCAAGGAGGGACGCGTGATCGAATATGTCGATCACCTGCACGAGCATTTCCTCGATCCCTGCGTCATCGAGAATGCGGCCTACATGCCGCCGGCGGCGCCGGGCTTCTCGATCGAGATGAAGCCGGATTCCATCGTCGCCTACCGGCACCAAGGTTGAATACGAGCCGTAACGCAGCCAGTTGGGCCTGCGTTACGGCTTCGCACTCTCAACCGCTCAGTACGACGCGCGATTTGGCACGATCCGCGTCAATCGACCTCGACGGCAAGCACCGAGACGCAGTCGCCGGCCTTGACCAGGCCCGGGAAATGACGCGCTGCCAGCAGGCCCGACATCTTGGCCCTGACTTCCTGTGGCGCGATGCCGGTACGGCCGGTCGAATGGATGCGCGCCACGGCCTGGCCTTCCTCCACCTTCTCGCCGAGATCGACTATGGTCTCGATCATGCCGTCGTCCCCGGCGAAGGCAAAGCAATCGCCGGAGGGCATGTCCAGCCATTGGGTTCGGGTCTTCTCGACCGCCCCGGAAACGATGCCCGCATGGCGCAGCACGTTGAGCACGCCGCGCCTGGCAATCCGCACCGTCTCGGCTCGCGATGTCCCGCCACCGCCGAGCTCGGTGGTGACGAAGACCTTGCCCATCTCCTCGGCCGCCGTGTCGTACATGCCGACCGTATCGATCTCGGTCATGCGCATCGAGAACGGCGCCGAGAAGGCCTCGACCGCCGCGAAGGCCTTCTTCTCCTGCGCCTTGTCAGGCAGAGTGTGCGCGGCGCAGAACGGCACGAAGTCCAGTGTCTTTCCGCCGGAGTGGAAGTCGAACACGATGTCCGCGCGCGGCAGCAATTCGCGCTGGAAATAGTCGGCGATCTTTTCCGTCACCGTGCCGTCCGGCCGACCGGGGAAGCTGCGGTTCATGTTGCCCTTGTCGATCGGCGAGGTGCGCGTACCGGCGCGGAACGCCGGATAGTTCATCGCCGGCACGATGACGACCGTGCCGGAGACATCCTTCGGGTCGAGGGTGCGGGCAAGCTCGTAGAGCGCCAGCGGCCCCTCATATTCGTCGCCGTGATTGCCGCCGGTGAGCAGAGCCGCCGGCCCCCTGCCGTTGCGGATCACGCAGATCGGGATCATCACCGAACCCCAGGCGGAATCGTCGCGGCTGTACGGCAGGCGCAGGAAGCCGTGCTGGACGCCGTCGCGCTCGAAATCGACGGTGGGCGTGATCGGCGATGGACGCAGAGTTGACATCGGCCTCAATCCTTCACGAACAGCTTGCGCGGCACATTGGCCAGGCATTCGACGCCGGTCTCGGTGATCAGGATCGACTCGGTGATCTCCAGTCCCATCGTCTCCAGCCAGAGACCCGTCATGAAATGGAAAGTCATGCCGGGCTTGAGCTCGGTGCGGTCGCCGGGGCGCAGGCTCATCGTGCGCTCGCCCCAGTCCGGCGGATAGGAAATGCCGATCGGGTAGCCGGTGCGGTTGTCCTTGACGATGCCGTACTTCTTCAGCACGGCGAAGAAGGCGTTGGCGATGTCCTCGCAGGCGTTGCCCGGCTTGGCGGCGGCGAGGCCGGCCTCCATGCCCTCCAGCGTCGCCTTCTCGGCATCGAGGAAGGCCTGCGTCGGCTTGCCGAGGAAGACGGTGCGCGACAGCGGGCAATGGTAGCGGTTGTAGCAGCCGGCGATCTCGAAGAACGTGCCCTCGCCCGCCTTCATCGGCTTGTCGTCCCAGGTGAGATGCGGCGCCGAAGCGTCGGCGCCCGACGGCAGCAGCGGCACGATCGCCGGATAATCGCCGCCGATGCCTTCGACGCCGCGCGTGCCGGCATCGTAGATCTCGGCGACCAGATCGCATTTGCGCATGCCGACCTCTATTTTGTCGACGATGCGCTTGTGCATAGCCTCGACGATGCGGGCGGCGTTGCGCATGTAGCCGATCTCGGTCGGGCTCTTCACGGCGCGCTGCCAGTTCACCAGCGCGGTGGCGTCGACGAAACGGGCATTGGGCAGATGCTTCTGCAGCGAGGCGAAGGCGGCGGCGGAGAACCAGTAATTGTCCATCTCGACGCCGATGGAGAGCTTGTCCCAGCGGCGATCGGCAAGCACGCTGGCGAGGTAGTCCATCGGGTGGCGCTCGGTCGACTGCACGTAATGGTCGGCGTAGCCGACGATGTTGTCGTGAGCGAGATAGGCGGTGCGCTTGGCGCCGTTGGCATCCTGGCCGCGGCCGTACCAGACCGGCTCGCCCGAAGGCGGCACGATGACCGCCTGGTGCACATAGAAGGACCAGCCGTCATAGCCGGTCAGCCAGGCCATGTTGGAGGGATCGCTGACGATCAGCAGATCGACCCCCTTGGCCTCCATGGCTTGCCGCGTCTTGGCGAGGCGATCGGCAAATTCGCTTCGCGAGAATTTCAGGTTTGGCTGCATTTTGTTGGTCCTCGTTTTTTTGGGCCCAGAGCCTGGTTCAACTTCGTTGAACCAGGCTCCTCGCCTATTTCTGATTGAGCGTGATCCTTTCGGAAACCGGTTCCCACTTTTCCGGATCACGCTCTGGCCGGGTATCAGCTTTCGAAAATCGTTCCGGCCTTCGCCGCCCGCGCGCGGTCGCGGGCTAAAGTGGCGATCGCGGTGTCCTGCACGCCGGTTCCGGTGAGGTCGGCGATGGTGATGTCGCTCGCCGAGTGTCGTCCGTGCTTTTTGCCGGCTATGATTTGGCCAAGTTCGGTGACTTCGGCATCGGCGCCCATGACGCCCGCCTCGATGGCGTGATGAAGCTCGCCGAGACGCCGCGTCTGCTTCGCGCTGTCAGCGACGTAGAGATCGGCCATGCGCAGGATCGCCGGCGCGATCTCGTTCTTGTGCTCGGCGTCCGAGCCCATGGCGGTGATGTGCTGACCGGCGGTAACGAAACCGGCCTTGATCAGCGGCTCGGTCGACGGCGTGGTGGTGACGATGATGTCGGCGCCGGCTGCCGCGTTCGCCGCATCCGGCTCGGCCCGCACCATGATGCCCAGTCTCTCGCGCAACCGGGCGGCGGTCGCCTCGGCCTTGGCTGCGTCGCGTGCCCAGATGCGTGCTTCCGCGATCGGCCTGACAAGGCGCAAGGCTTCCAATTGCAGGCCGGCCTGCAAACCGGCGCCGAAGATCGCGGCTACGGTGGAGTCTTCGCGCGACAGGTGCTTGGCCGCGACGGCGCCGGCCGCCGCGGTGCGGATGTCGGTGAGATAGCCATTGTCGAGCAGCAGCGCCTCGATCAGTCCCGTCTTGGTCGAGAGCAGCACCATCATGCCGTTGACGCTGGGCAGGCCGAGCTTCGGATTGTCGAAGAAGCCGGGGCTGATCTTGATGGCGAAGCCGTCTATGCCGGGCACATAGGCGGTCTTGACGTCGACCTCACCGCGATGCTCGGGAATGTCGAGCCTGAGAATAGGCGGCATCGCCACCGGCAACGTGGCCAAAGCTCGGAAGGCGTTCTCGACACAGGCAACCGCATCGAGATCGAGCGTCACGATCTTGCGCAGTTCCGTTTCGGTGAGGATGGTCATGCGGCTCATGCGACGCGCTCCGTCAGTGCAGGGTCGCCGCAGACGATGCGGCGATGCAGGCCCATGTCGATATTGCGGCCCGACAGGATGAGGACGGCCGGGCCATTCGCTTTCGCTTTTCCGGAAAGCAGCGCGCCGATGCCGACGGCGCCGGCGCCTTCGACGATTTCGCGCTCCTCTGCATACGCATGGCGGATGCCGGCGGCGATCTCATCCTCGGAAAGCAGGATGACGTCGTCGAGCAGCCCACGGCACATGCCGAAGGTCAGTTGGTTGTCGAGGCCGATGCCGCCGCCGAGCGAATCCGCCAGCGTTGGCAGTTCCTCGACCTGCACAGGGCGGCCAGCATCGAGACTCGCCTTCATCGCGGCGCCGCGCGCCATCGAGATGCCGATGACTTTCGTAGCCGGGCTCACGCCCTTGACGGCAGCGGCAACACCGGCTGCCAATCCGCCGCCGGAGAGCGGCACCAGCACGCTTGCTGTGCCCGGAACCTGCTCCATGATCTCGAGCCCCAGCGTGCCTTGCCCGGCGATGATGTCTGGATGGTCGAAGGGCGGCAGCATGACGAGCCCCTCTTCCGCGACCAGCCTGTCGACCTCCTGCTGGGCATCGTCCTGGCTGTTGCCGACGATGCGGATCTCCGCGCCGAGGCGGCGGATGGCGTCGAGCTTGTTTTCGGGCACCAGCCTCGACATGCAGATCACCGCGCGCATGCCTTCGAGCTTTGCCGCGTGAGCGAGCGCGCGGCCGTGATTGCCGGTCGACGCCGCGACGACGCCACGCGATCTTTCTTGCGGGCTCAACGCGGCGATCGCGTTGGACGCGCCGCGCAGCTTGAACGCGCCAGTGGTCTGGTGATGCTCCAGCTTGAGGTGGATTGGATGGCCGGCGCGGTCCGAAAGGCTTTGGGACAAGACGGTTGGCGTCCGCTCGATCTTGTTAGCGATACGCTCGCGGGCGGTACGGATGTCCACGAGGGCGATGGCGCGCGTCATCGGGCGACCCCCTCTGGCCTGCCGGCCCTCTCCCCCTCGAGGGGGGAGATCAGCAGCTTCGATGCTGTCTCTCTTCCTGCAACGTCGATGATTGGCGAAAGCGTAGCAGCAGCCAATCTCCCCCCTTGAGGGGGAGATGGCCGGCAGGCCAGAAGGGGTCGCTCTTGTACGCAGGACATAATTTTTACTGTCCAAGCGGCTTCGTCATCAGCCGGCCGAATTCCGGCCGCGGTGCGTCGTCGCCGCAGAGCCGCAGGCAGTTCCAGGCGCTGGCCTGGTTGCTGGTGACGACCGGGCGCCCGGTCGCCTCTTCCATACCGGGAACCGCAAGCGCCGCGCGCAGCGCCGTGCACGAAACGAACAGCGCATCGGCCTGCGCATGCATGGCCTTGCGCGACAGTTCGACCAGCGAAGCCGGTGGGATCCGCGCCATCTCGCGATCGTCCTCGAAGCCGAGGCAGGTAAAGCTCTCGATATCGAAACCTTGCGCGGCGAAATAGGTTGCCATCGGCCGGCTGGTCTCGACGGTGTAAGGGGTCAGAATGCTGATCCGCTTCACCCCGAACGCGTTCAGGCCGCGCACGCCTGCCATCGGCGGCGTGACCACGGCAACGCCGGGCTTGGCCGCCCGGATAGCGGCCTCGATTTCGGCATCGCCGATCACCACCGAGGCCGAGGTGCAGGAATAGCAGACGGCGTCGAGCGGCTCGTCCGGCAGGATGAGCGCCGCGCCCGCCGTCAACGACGGCTGCATCTTGCGCAGGTTCTCCGGCGTCGTCGGGTTGGCATAGGGAATGCGCGCGACATAGACGCCGATCCGCTCGCCCGCCACCATGCGGCGGAAATCGACCTCGCTGGTATGATCGGTGGCAAGGGCGATCAGCCCCACGCGTTTTTCGAGCGGACGCGCATCGAGGGCTGGCCGGGCCGATGCCAGCCGGATTTCGGGAAGCGGTTTCATGACTTTCATCTTTCGATCCTGCCGTAGCGGTGCTCCAGCCAGCGCAAGAGTACGACGGAGCAGAGGCTGATGACGAGGAAGAAGGCACCGACCAGCGTCATCGGCTCGATATAGCGGTAGTAGCTGTTGGCGACGCTCTTGGCTTGGTTCATCAGCTCCAGCACGGTGATCGCCGAAAGCAGCGGCGTCTCCTTGAACATGGCGATGAAGTAGTTGGCCAAGGCCGGTATCATCGGCGGGATCGCCTGCGGCAGGATAACATGGGTCCAGGTATGGCGGCCATTCAGATTGCAGGCCTTGGCCGCCTCCCACTGGCCGCGCGGCACGTTGTCGATGCCGGCACGATAGACTTCCGCCGTATAGGTGCCGTAGTGGAGGCCGAGCCCGATAACGCCCGCCACCAGCGGCGGCAAAAGGATGCCGATATCGGGCAGCACGTAGAAGATGAAATAGAGCTGCACCAGGAGCGGCGTGCCGCGGATGAATTCGGCGAACCAGCCGACGCTGCGCGACACGGCCCGGTTCGGCGAACGCCGCGCCAGCGCTATGGCCAGGCCGACGATCGCGGCAAGGACCGAGCCGAGCAGCGTCGCGAGGATGGTGATCTTCACGCCCTGGATCAGGGTCGGCATGATCTCGCGGACGAAGTTCCAATCCCATTCCATCAGAGGGCCCATTCCATCAGACGCGCACTCCATCGAGGCCGCGCGCCATGCGGCGCTCCAGCGAGCGCACGCCCCATGAGAGGATAAGGGCGAGCGCGAAATAGATGACGAGCACGGAAACGAAGGGCATCAGCGTGCTGCCGGTCTGCGAGCGCACCACTTGCGCCTGGAAGGTGAGATCGGCGAGCGAGATCAGCGACACGACCGACGTCGCCTTCAGCAGCTCGATCGCGTTGTTGCCGAAGGTCGGCAGCATGACCAGCAGCGCTTGCGGCAGGATGACGTGGCGCATGCCTTGCCAGCGGCCGAGATTGAGCGCCGTGCAGGCCTCGTATTGCTCGCGGCCGATCGACAGGATGGCGCCGCGCACCACTTCCGCGGCATAGGCGCCGACATTCAAACCCAGCGCCAGCACGCCGGCCTGCAAGGGCGTCAGCGACAGGCCGGCGAAGGGCAGCACGAAATAGGCCCAGAACAGCTGCACGAAGATCGAGGTGCCACGGAAGAACTCGATGTAGGTCGTGGCCAAGGCGCGCACGATGAAGAAGCGCGACACACGGCCCATGCCGGCGAGGAAGGCCATGACGAGCGCGAGCACCGACCCCATCAGCGTCAGCTCGATGGTGACAAGCGCTCCCTGCAATATCAGGCCGAGATAGCCGGACCACTGGGTCATTGAATTAGATGTTTCCAACGTTTCGTCTTGGCCCCTTCTCCCCGTTCACGGGGAGAAGATGCCGGCTCGCCCTCCGTAGCTCCAGCGCAGCTGCTGCGTAGGATGGGCAGGCAGATGAGGGGCAGCGCGAACTTATGGAAGCGTGGCGCCGCCCCTCATCCGGCCCTTCGGGCCACCTTCTGCCCGTGAACGGGGAGAAGGAAAGCTCCTTACTTCGCCGCGCAGAGCTTCTCGCGCGTCGTCGACATCGCTGCCTTGGCCGAGAAGCCGTAGGGCTCGATGATCTTGGCGAACTCGCCGGACTTCTTCATCTTGGCGAGTTCGACGTCATAGGCATCGCGCAGCGCCTCATCGCCCTTCTTGAAGGCGGCGCCGTCGCAATAGACCGGCGCGCCCTGCACCGGCGCGATCACTTCGAGGTTCGGATCATTGGCCTTCTTGATGAGGTCGTTGATCGACAGAACAGGGAGCGAATAGGCGTCGATACGGCCGTCCTGCACCATCTTCAGGCCGCTCTGGCCATCCGGCACGACGATGACGCGATCGCGCGGCACGCCGGCATTGAGCGCCAGCTTCTCCTCGGTGCCGCCACCCGGCGCGCCGACGGTGGCGGAAGTATCCTTGGCGATATCCTCATAGCTCTTGAAGCCTTTCGGATTGCCCTTCTTCACCAGCATCGCCTCGGCATCGCAAAGCACCGGCTCGGAATAGGCGACCGCCGCGCAGCGCTCCGGCTTCATGAACAGGCCGGCGGTGACGACGTCGAAGCGGCCGGCCTGCAGGCCGGGGATCATGGCGCCATATTCGGAGATGGAGGCGACGATGTCGTTGACGCCGAGGCGCTTGAAGATCTCGCGCGCCACGTCGGGCGCCGCGCCCGAGACCTTGCCGTCGGCGGCCACCGCCGTGTAGGGCGGCTCATTGGCAATGGCGACGCGGGCGAAGCCTTGCGCCTTGAGCTGCTCGAGCTTTGCGTCGTCTGCTGAACGCGCACCGGAGGCGAGCAGCATTGCGCTCACCGCGAGGCCGGCGACGCCAGCCAGAATGCCAAGTTTCTTCATCGTTCCCAACTCCTTAGTTTCTCTTCTTGGTTTGCCCGGTTCGGGACGGCGTTCCCGCCGCCCGTGTCCGGTTTTCAGGGAAGGCTTCGCCGTCCCTGGGGCATTGCGGTCAGACGCGATGTCCGGCCGCGATGATCTTCTTCAGGAAGCTTTGCGTGCGCTCCTGCTTGGGATGGCGGAAAATCTCGTCGGGCTTGCCTTCCTCGACGATCCTGCCGCGGTCGAAGAACAGCACCCGGTCGGCGAAGTCATGGGCAAAGCCCATCTCGTGGGTGACGAGCAGCATGGTCATGTCGGTCTCGGAGCAGAGTCGCCACAGCACGTTCAGCACCTCCTCGACCAGTTCCGGATCGAGCGCCGACGTCACCTCGTCGAACAGCATGATCCTCGGCTGCAGGGCGAGCGCCCTGGCAATCGCCACGCGCTGCTTCTGGCCGCCGGAGAGCTGAGCCGGCATGCTCCTGGCCTTGTCGGCCATGCCGACCATGTCGAGCAGCTCCATCGCCCGCTTCTCGGCGGCGGTGCGCGAAACACCCTTGGTCAGCATCGGCGCCAGTGTGACGTTGTCGATGACGCTCTTGTGCGGGAACAGGTTGAACAGCTGGAAGACCATGCCGATCTTCTGGCGCATCTTCGCCAGGTGCCGCTCGTCGGCCGGCAGCAACTGGCCGTTGCGCTCCATGTGATAGAGCTGTTCGCCGTCGATCTGGATGTGGCCGCCGTCGATGCGTTCCAGCGTCATCAGGATGCGCAGGATCGTCGTCTTGCCGGAACCGGAGGGACCGATCAGCGCGAGCTTCTCGCGCGGCATGACCTGCATCGACAGGCCGTCCAGCACCTTGAAGGTGCCAAAGCTCTTCGTGATGGCGTCGACCTTGATGATGGGCGCGGGCAATCCATTTCCCCGTTCTGGAGAAGCCTATGCCCTTAACGATGCGGAACAGCAGAAATCATGTCAATTATGAAAATAATATCATGACAATATTTTCCGCCGCGGCACAATTTCGGGGCAATTTGCGCTCCCGTTGTGCATCAGATGGCGAGCAGGAGATGTTCCGGGTCGCCAAGCAGGAGCTTGGCGACAACGCTCAAGCCCGCGCGCAGTTCCCCCTCGGCGGTCGATCCGAGCGAGATGCGCACGGCGGGACGCCAGGGCGTCACGGCGATACGGAACGAAGTGCCGGGCGCGATCGCCACCCCCCGCAGGCGCGCCTGCGCGACAAAGCTCTCCTCGGCGCGGTCGCCAGGCAGTTCGAGCCAAATATGCAACCCGTCGCGATGGCAGCGATAGTCGACACCGGCAAGTACTTCCGCGGCGATCTCCTGACGTCGTCTCAGCGCCCCCCGCTGCCAGGTGACCAGTTCCATCGCCGTGCCGTCGGTGACCCAGCGCGTCGCGATCTCCGCCACCATTGGCGTCGCCATCCAGTTCGAGACGAGATGGCGGTTGGCAACGGCCGCGACATAGCGGTCCGGCACGGCGAGATAGCCGATGCGCAGGCCCGGCACGACGATCTTGGTGAAGGAGGTGACATAGAGCGTCCGCTCGGGCGCAAAGGCGGCGACAGCTGGAGGCCGCCCCTCGACCAACGGCCCAAGCACATCGTTCTCGATGATGGCGATATCGTGCTTGCGCGCGACCGCGGCGATCTGCTCGCGGCGGGCGGCGTCCATCAGCGTCGCCGTCGGGTTGATCACCGAAGGCTGGACGAAGACGGCGCGGATGTCGGAGAGACGGCAGGCCTCGTCGAGCGCCTCGGGAATGAGGCCGTTGTCGTCGATCGGCAGGCCTTCGAGGTTGAAGCCGAGATAGCGGGCCAGCGGCACCAGCGTGTGGTGGCCGATCGCCTCGGTGGCGACAGTCGAGCCGGGTGGGGCCACGCTCATCAGCGCCACCGTCATGCCGGCGGTGGCGCCATTGGTGAGGCTGATATTCTGCGGCGAAGCTTCGAGGCCGCAAAGCTTCAGCCACTCGACCGCGACCGCGCGATGGCGCGGGAACACCATGTTCGGCCGGAACGACAGCGCCGAGCTCGATGGCAGGTTCTCGGCCAGCCAGCCCAGCGCCTGCTTCAGCTTCTCCAGATGCATCGGCTCGCAGACCGGCTTCAGGATGGAGAGGTCGATGACCTCGCCCAGCCGTTCCGGAAGATAGGGCGGCTCCGGCTCGCGGCGCTGCGTCTGCACGAAGCTGCCGCGCCCGACCTCGCCGGAGATCAGGCCGCGACGGATCAGTTCCTCATAGGCGCGGCTGACCGTCTGCACAGAAAGTTTCAAGTCGTCCGCAAGGCGGCGGTGCGTCGGCAGCCGCGCGCCATTGGCGAGCCGCCCGTCATGGATCGCGCGCGCGAACTGGTCGGCCAGCGAGAGGTAGGCCGGCCGGCGAATGAGAGCAGGATCTGGCTGCCATAATGTCATGACTTATTAGAGATCGAAATCAGTGCAATTGACAATCGAAATAATGCATCGTCATGGTGCTTTGGAAAAACATGGAGCCGGCATGGCGGCGGTGAAACTCGACCCGATCGACCTCAAGATCCTGGACGCGATCCAGCGCGACGGGCGCATCACCAAGCTGGCGCTGGCCGAGAAGGTCGGCCTGTCGCCGACCCCTTGTTGGATGCGGCTGCGCAAGCTGGAGAAGGCGAGGATCGTTTCCGGCTACCACGCCGCGATCGCCATGCGCATGATCGCGCCGGTGGCGACCGTGCTGATGGAGGTGACCTTGGCCAGCCACCGCCAGGCCGATTTTGACCGTTTCGAGCGGGTCATCCGTGACATCCCCGAGATCGTCGCCTGCTGGTCGGTCGGCGGCGGCGTCGATTATGTGCTGAAGGTGATGGCGCGCGACATCGACGCCTATCAGCGGCTGGTTGACGCCCTGCTGGAACGCGAGATCGGCATCGACCGTTACTTCACCTACATCGTCACCAAGACGGTGAAGGAGGAGACCGTTCTGCCCGTGGCCGATCTGCTGCCCGGACAAGCGTAAGGCAGAGAGATCCTCTCCCCGGACAAGCCAATAGAGACAATCTCTCTACGGACGGGCATCGAAACAGTCTCCTTTTTTGCTCGGCACGTCCGATGCTTCACCCAATCGAGGGAGATATCCCAATCGAGGGAGATAACGATGTCCGCGCATTTTGCACGCCCGCACCGCCACGAAGCACTCGACCGTCTTGCCGATCGCCGGCTGCTGCGCGATCTCGGCTATGTCGGCGGCCACTGGACGGCCGGCCACTCGGCCGCGAGCTTCGAGGTCACCGACCCCGCCACCGGCTCCACCGTGGCCTTCGTCGCCGCGCTCGACTCAAAGCAGACGACGGAGGCGGTCGACGCGGCAGCGCGCGCCCTGCCGGCTTGGCGCTCGGCGCTGCCGCAGGCGCGCTCCAAAATTTTGCGAAAATGGTTCGACCTGATCGTCGCCGCCAAGGACGACCTGGCGCTGCTGATGACGCTGGAACAAGGCAAGCCGCTGAAGGAATCGCTCGGTGAGATCGACTATGCCGCCTCCTTCGTCGAGTGGTATGCCGAGGAAGCAAAACGCCTCAACGCCGAAAGCGTCACCAGCCATTTGCCCAATGCCGAAATGAGCGTGCGCCGCGAGCCGCTCGGTGTCGTCGGCGTCGTCACCCCGTGGAATTTTCCGTCGGCCATGCTCACCCGCAAGGCTGCGGCGGCCCTCGCCGCCGGCTGCACTGTCGTGGCGCATCCTTCCTCCGAGACGCCCCTTTCGGCGCTGGCGCTGGCCGAGCTCGGAGAGCGCGCCGGCCTTCCCGCTGGTGTCTTCAACGTCGTCACCGGCGATGCGCGAACCATTGTCGGTGCGATGTGCGCGGACGCCAGGGTCCGCGCCATGAGCTTCACCGGCTCGACCGAAGTCGGCAGGCTGATCGCCGCGCAGAGCGCGCCGACGATGAAGCGGCTGGTCATGGAGCTCGGCGGCCATGCGCCGCTGATCGTCTTCGACGACGCCGACATCGAGAAGGCAGTAACGATCGCGCTCGACGCCAAATTCGCCACCTCCGGCCAGGACTGCCTGGCCGCCAACCGCATCTATGTGCATCGCCCGATCTATGAGCGGTTCTGCGCCGCCTTCGCCCGCCGCGTCGAGCGGCTGCGCACCGGCAACGGGCTTTCCGGCGACGCCGATATCGGACCGCTGATGCATGAGCGGGCGGTCGAGAAGGTGGAGGAGCAGGTGGCCGACGCCCTCGCCCGCGGCGCGCGTTGCCTGACCGGCGGAAGGCGTCACGAGGCCGGGCCGCTGTTCTACCAGCCGACGCTGCTCGTCGACGTGACGGACGCAGCGCTGATCATGCATGAGGAAACCTTCGGCCCGGTTGCTGCAGTGACGCCGTTCGATGACGAAGCGGAAGTCGTCGCCCGCGCCAATGCCACCGAATATGGCCTCGTCGCCTATGTCGTCACCGAAAACGGCGCCCGGCAGGCACGCATGGGCCGCGCGCTCGAATACGGCATGGTCGCGATCAACCGGGTGAAGATCACCGGCGCGCCGATCCCGTTCGGCGGCGTCAAGCAATCGGGCATCGGCCGCGAAGGCTCGCGCCATGGCCTCGAAGCCTTCACCGATCTGAAATACGTTTGTCTGGACGTCGCCTAACGCACGCCGGAAGAATTCCCTGAAGGAGAAAAAAATGCTCGAACAATCCAACGAACTCTCGGCCTGGGACCGCGACCACTTCTTCCATCCCTCGACCCATATGGGCACGCATGCGCGTGGCGAGTCCCCGGCGCGCATCATGGCCGGAGGCGAAGGCGTCACCGTCTGGGACAACACCGGCAAAAAGAGCATCGATGCCTTCGCTGGCCTCTATTGCGTCAATGTCGGCTATGGCCGTCAGAAGATCGCCGATGCCATCGCAAGCCAAGCGAAGAACCTCGCCTACTACCATGCCTATGTCGGGCACGGCACCGAGGCCTCGATCACGCTCGCCAAGATGATCATCGACCGGGCGCCGAAGGGCATGTCGAGGGTCTATTTCGGCCTCTCCGGCTCCGACGCCAACGAGACCAACATCAAGCTGATCTGGTACTATAACAACGTCCTCGGACGGCCGGAGAAGAAGAAGATCATCTCGCGCTGGCGCGGCTATCACGGCTCGGGCGTCATGACCGGATCGCTGACCGGGCTCGAGCTGTTCCACAACGCCTTCGACCTGCCGCGCGCGCCGATCATGCATACCGAGGCGCCCTATTACTTCCGCCGCGCCGACCGCTCGATGAGCGAGGAGCAGTTTTCGCAATATTGCGCCGACAAGCTCGAGGAGATGATCCTGGCCGAAGGCCCGGACACGGTCGCGGCCTTCATCGGCGAGCCGATCCTTG
This sequence comes from Mesorhizobium captivum, assembly GCF_033977165.1. NCBI lineage: Bacteria > Pseudomonadati > Pseudomonadota > Alphaproteobacteria > Hyphomicrobiales > Phyllobacteriaceae > Mesorhizobium > Mesorhizobium captivum. The sequence continues at coordinate 269,382 of NZ_JAVIJB010000001.1, read as the reverse complement.
GCACCGGCGGCATCGTGCCGCCGCCGGCCGGCTATTGGCAGAAGATCCAGGCGGTGCTGAACAAATACGACGTGCTCTTGGTCGCCGACGAGGTGGTGACCGGCTTCGGCCGCCTCGGCACCATGTTCGGCTCCGACCATTACGGCATCAAGCCGGACCTGATCACCATCGCCAAGGGCCTGACCTCGGCATATGCGCCACTTTCCGGCGTCATCGTCTCCGACAAGGTCTGGCAGGTGCTGGTCAAGGGTTCCGACAAGCTCGGCTCGCTCGGTCATGGCTGGACCTATTCGGCGCATCCGATCTGCGTTGCCGCGGGCGTCGCCAATCTCGAGCTGATCGACGAGATGGACCTGGTGAAGAACGCCGGCGAGACCGGCGCCTATTTCCGCGCCGAGCTCGTCAAGGCCGTCGGCGGTCACAAACACGTTGGCGAGGTGCGCGGCGACGGCATGCTGGCTGCGGTCGAGTTCGTGAAGGATCGCGACGACCGCGTCTTCTTCGATGCCTCACTGAAGGTCGGGCCGCAGATCGCCACCGCGCTTGCCGCAAACGGCGTCATCGGCCGCGCCATGCCGCAGGGCGATATCCTCGGCTTCGCGCCGCCGCTCTGCCTGACGCGCGAGGAGGCCGACACGATCGTCGCCAAGACCGCCGACGCCGTGAAGAGCGGGTTGGCCAGCGTCTGAGAAGCGACATGAATGCCATGACCAGAACCGTCCCCGCAACGATGGCCGCCGTGCAGCTTACAGGCCACGGCGGCATGGAGAAGCTCGTCTACCGTACCGACGTGAAGGTGCCCTCGCCTGCTGCCGGCGAGGTGCTGGTCAAGGTCAGCGCCTGCGGCATGAACAACACCGATGTGTGGGTGCGCCAGGGCGCCTATGGCACTGAGGAAGACGCTGCTGCCGTCTCGACCTGGCGCCGGCAAGCCAACACGCTGACCTTCCCGCGCATCCAGGGCACCGACACGGTGGGCACCATCGTCGCCGTCGGTGACGGAGTGCCTGCCGTCCGCATCGGCGAGCGCGTGATGGTCGACTTCTCCATCTACAACCGCGACGACGATTCGCTGGCCGATATCGACTATATGGGCCATGGCCGCGATGGTGGTTATGCCGAGTACCAGGCCCTGCCGGCCGAGAATGCGCATGTCGTCGACACCGATCTCAGCGATGTCGAGCTCGCCACCTTCTGCTGCGCCTATCTGACCGGCGAGCAAATGCTGGAGCGCGCGGCGCTGAAGGCCGGCGAACGGGTTCTGGTCACCGGCGCATCGGGCGGCGTCGGCTCCGGCATCGTGCAGCTGGCACGCGCCCGCGGCGCCATTCCCTATGCGGTCGTCGGCAAGGGCAAGGAGCAGGCGGTGCTCGACATCGGCGCTGAGAAGGTGATCACGCGCGGCGTGGCCGATCTGCCGGCCGCCGTCGCCGAGGCGACTGCTGGCCAACCCATCGACGTGGTCGCTGACCTCGTCGGCGGCGCGATCTTCAACGACCTGCTGCGGATCCTCAGGCCCGAAGGCCGCTACACCACGGCGGGCGCCATTGCCGGGCCGGTGGTGCAACTCGATCTCCGCACGATGTACCTCAAGCAGCTGCAACTGCACGGCTCGAGCCAGGGCACGCGGGCGGATTTCCGCCGCATCGTGCGCTACATCGAGGAGAAGAAGATCAAGCCTCTGGTCGGCGGCGTGTACAAACTGTCGGACTTCCACCGCGCCCAGACGGACTTCATGGGCAAGGACTTCGTCGGCAAGCTGGTGGTGGTGCCGGACGCGATAGCGAACACGAGCAAATAACCGTCGATGGCGGCCGAGGGCTCGACCTTCGCGGTCAGCCTTTGCGCTCCTGCAGGATGTTGCCGCCGTCCACGACCAGAACGGCGCCGTTGACGTAGCTGGCGCCGTCGGAGGCCAGGAACAGGACAGCGGCTGCGACTTCTTGCGGAGTGCCGGCGCGTCCGAGCGGCGTGTTCTGCGCGGCGACGAGCTCTTCCGGTGTCGAGGCGCCGGTCGCAATCCAGCCCGGCGCCACGGCGTTCACGGTGACGCCGCTGCGGCCGACCTCCAGCGCAAGCGCATAGGTCAGCCCGACCATGCCCGCCTTGGCGGCGGAGTAGGCTGCCTCCCCTTCGTTGGAGACGTAGGGTCCGGTGACCGAAGCCATGTTCACCACGCGTCCATGGCCGCACCGAACCATGCCGGCCAAAAATCCGCGTGTGCTCAAGAACGCGGTCTTCAGGCTGACATCGATGCCCCGGTCCCAGTCGCTTTCGCTGAGATCGAGAAATCGCCGCTGCTGCGCCGGCTGGGCAACCGTCCCCATCCCGGCATTGTTGATGAGGATGTCGATCTCGCCGACCTGCGAGCATAGTCGCGCGACATCCGCCGAACGCGTCAGGTCGGCCACCACGGCGCGCACGTCGAGCCCGTCCGCCCGCAGCTCTTCGGCGCGTTGCTCGACACGCTGCGACGAGGCGGTGATGGCGACAGAGAGCCCGGCATCGCCAAGGGCGCGCGCGACGGCGATGCCGATGCCGTCGGCAGCGCCCGCGCCGGTCACCAGCGCGGTGCGGGATTTGCGAAACACGACCATGAACCCTCCGAGCCGATGAAGCCGATGCCGCCGCGCTTCAGTAGCCGGCACTGACGCCGAAATCGATCGAAAGCGCAGCCCCGGTAATCGGCGCCGCGCCGGGCTGGCAAAGATAGTGGATGAAGGAAGCGATCTCTTCCACGGTGATGAACCGCGCCCTTTCCGCCTGCGGGTAATGCCCGAGAAGCTTCCGCTTGTAGCCGTCCGGGTCATTTCCGCCATAGGTCGTCGCCTGATACTCGATCATAGGCGTCGCCGTGTCGCCGGGACAGACGGCATTGACCCTGATGCCGTGCGGGGCAAGTTCCAGGGCAAGCGCCTTGGTCAGCAGCACCAGCCCGCCCTTGGAGGCGCAGTAGACCGCCGCGCCGTTGTTGCCGACAATGCCCGCGTCGGACGCGACGTTGATCACGACACCGTGTGCCGCCGACAGATGCGGAATCGCTGCTGAAATCAGGAAGAACGCGCCCTTGAGATTGACGTCCAGCACAAGGTCCCATTGCTCTTCGCGGACCTCGCTTGCCGGTCCCTCGAGCCACACGCCTGCGGCGTTCACGAGAATATCCAGGCCGCCTCCCCACGCGCTGGCCTTATCCACCACTTCGCGGCAGGCGGCGACGGATCGGATGTCGAGCGGCAGACCCATCGCGTTGGCGCCTATCGCGGCAATCTTAGCCACGGCGTCGTCGAGTTTCGGACCAGGAAGGTCGGCGAGCGCGATCTGCTCGCCGTCAGCCGCGAGGCGAAGTCCGGTCGCAAGACCCATCCCTCCGGCGCCGCCCGCGATCAGGACCGTCCTGCCAGCCATTCGATAACCTCCACGAAACGTAGCCGCGACGACATGCGAACCATGTCCAGAAGACATGTCGCATGGACCACCTCGAATAAACAATGATCACGGGAGACCGAAGCCGCTCGAGTCGCGATCACCCCAACTCCAGCGTCGTAATGCCGAAAACCTTCGTCGGCGCATTGCCGGGCTTGCCGCCCTTGTACATGCGGGTCGTGGTGAAGCCTGGGACCAGGCCGACCGCTTGAAGCATTGCGGTGAACTCGACCTGGGTGGCCGGCACGTCGATATGCAACGCTTCGCCCTCTGTCCTGCCCGCCAGTTCCGCCACCAACGCCAGGGCTATGTCCATGTCGTCGGCGAATAGTGGCCCGACCTTGAAACCCTCCCGGCACCGGCGCGCCACCCCATAGCCGGCAATGCCGGCCGGACCGGCGGACACGAGCGCGATCCGGGGCGGCTGCAGCCATTCCCGCAGGAAGGTCTCGCGCGGCGCCGGGAAGCATTGGCGGTCGTAAGCCAGGATCTCGGCCGGGCTGGCGGCCGTCACGGGCAGGACGTCTCTGCCGCCAGCCAGCCCGATGGCGCGCCCGCTGAAGCGGACGGTCCCATAGGCGGGTAGGAACCCCTTGCGCTGGTAGTTGGCCCGTTGCTCGGCCACGCCGTCGAGGCCGATGATGCGGTTGCCGAGCCGTGCCATGCCGGCATCCCAGACCGCCCTGCCGTGGCCTTCGCCCCGCCGATCGGGCCGGCAGATGTAAAGGCCGATGAAGCCAAAACCCGGGCCATAGGCAACGGCCGAAATGCCGGCCACCATTTCGCCGTCGTCGAAAGCGCCGACAAAGCCTTCCGGATCAGCCGCCCGAAAAGCGGCGGCATCGCCAACGCCTGGATTCCAGCCCTCCCCCGCCGCCCAGGCGACGAGCATTTCCACCTCGCTGGCGGTCAGCGTTCGGATCGTTCTCGGCATTGTTTCACTCGGCGGCGGCCTCGGCCGAAGGAGCTCGATCCACCACGATAGGTCGTCGCTCGCGGGTTGCAAGGGCCATGCTTGGACGCCCGCTCACCCGTGCGGCGAAAGGCACGTGTCGCGCGGGCGACGGGCCTGACTATTGTTGGAACGGGTTTTTCCGAACCGATGCAATGGGTTAGTGAGGAACGTGGCAAAACATCTGCTGTTGTTCCAATAGGCAACTGGACACAACCGTCGTAGGCTGGGAATCTTCATTTGCCGTTGCTTGGAATCGAATGGAGTGCCGAAGGAAATGCCGCTGAGTGCCGAAGAGATCGCCAGTCATCCGGCAGCGCTTCGTCATGTTCAGGAACAGTCGCGCGCGCTCATTCATGTCTACGAAACCAGCCCGCGCCTTGCCGCCGTCTTTGCCACCCAGCAGCGTTGGCTGCTCGGCCATGTCGGGCTTGCCCTTCATTTCAGGCGCGACCCCAATGACCGCCGCACCGAAATGACGGTGGCGCGTTTCATCGAGGTCGTGCGCCGCAATTCAGTGGCCAGCCGCAACACCGCCGAGGCGTTTGTCAAGGAAATGCTGCATTACAACATCGCCGAATATGTTTCGAAGAGTGGCGATGGCCGCGCCCACCCCTTGCGGGTGAGCGCGGCCACCATTGAGACCTTCACCAGCTGGATCCATGCCCATTTGAGAACGCTCGATCGCATCGATGGCGGGAACCGGCTGGCAACCTTCCTTGAGCGACCCGATATGCTGGCGAAGCTGCAGCCGTTGATCTGCGACGGACTGCTTGCATCCGATCCGGTGCGGGAACCCGAACAAACCTTCTCGCTGTTTATCTGGCTGAACAACGGCGGCATCGTCATGGACTGGCTGATGTCTGGCATCGATCCGGAGGACGCCGACCTCGAGAAGATACCGACCAGCGTCATTTCGATCAGCGAGTTTGCGCATTGGCTCAAGCTCTCGCGCACCCATCTGGCGCGCAAGCTTCATGATGCCGAAGCGCTCGGCAGCATCGGCTGGGTCGGCCAGCGCGGACATTCCGTCATGTGGGTTTCGCGACAGTTCTACGACGAATACATGGCCGTTCAGGCAGCCAAGCTCGCTGTCGTCGACGCGGCCTTCGAAACCTGTTTTCCCCCCGCAGACGAAAGCTGAGCGCCGCCGCGCCTGCACCGCAGGCCCAAACAGCAAAACCGGCGGTTGCACTGGCGTGCGCCGGTCAAAACTGCTATCCGCATCCGGCTAGGGCGATATTTGGCGGATTCTGGGGGGATGGCGCTGAACTTCGAAGACATTGCCGGCCATCCTGCGCTGCGCGCTTGCATCCAGGCACAGGCGCGGGCTCTTTTGCGGGCTTATGAAGGGAACCCGCGGGCGTCCTCGGTCTTTGCCACCCAGCAGCGCTGGCTGATGGCCCATATCGGTCTTGCCCTGCATTTCCGCAGGGACCCCAGCGACTATCGAAAGGAGCTGACGGCCGCGCGTTTCGTCGACGTCACCCTTCAGCATTCGGTGGCCAGCCGCAACACCACCCATGCCTTCATCAAGGAAAAGCAGCACTACAATTTCATCGTGGATGCGCCTGGCAGTGACGACGGCCGCATTCGCCCGTTGCAACCAACGGCCGCGGCATTGGTGGAGCTGACAGGTTGGGTTCTCATGCATCTCAAGACGCTTGACGATCTCGATGGCGCGAACCGGCTGGCGACATTCCAGGCACGGCCGCAAATGCTTGCGCAGCTGCAGCCGCTGATCGCGGACGGGCTGGTCTCGTCCGTGCCGGTGCGCGAGCCGAAACAGACCTTCTCGCTGTTCACCTGGCTCAACAATGGCGGCGTCGTCATGGACTAGCTGATAGCCGGCGTCGAACTCGAGGACGTTGGCCGGGAACATATCCCGACCGGTATCCTCTCGATCGGCGATTTCGCCAGATGGCTGAAGCTGTCGCGCACCCACCTGGCGCGCAAATTGCGTGACGCCGAGGCGCTCGGCAGCGTCGGCTGGCTCGGCCAGCGCGGCCATTCGGTGATGTGGATCTCGAACGAGTTCTACGGCGAGTACGTGACGGCGCAGGCGGTCAAGCTCGCCATCATCGACGCGGCCTTCGCCGCTTGCATGGCGAAAGAGGCCAACTGACTTGGAGCGGATCCGCACTGCCAAGGCTGATCCGCTCCAACCGTGCTTGCATCCTCAGTCGATGTCGAAGGAGACGCCTTGCGCCAACGGCAGCGCCTTGGAGAAGTTCACCGTGTTGGTGGCCCGGCGCATATAGGCCTTCCAGGCATCCGAGCCGCTCTCGCGGCCGCCGCCGGTCTCCTTCTCGCCGCCGAACGCGCCGCCGATCTCGGCGCCCGAGGTGCCGATATTGACGTTGGCGATGCCGCAGTCCGAGCCGTCGACGCCCAGGAAGCGCTCGGATTCCTGCAGGTCACGCGTGAAAATCGACGACGACAGGCCGGCGCCGACTGCATTGTGCAGGTCGAGCGCCTCATCGAAATCGGAGTACTTCATCACATAGAGGATCGGTGCGAAAGTCTCCTCCGTCACCGGCGAGACTTGGGCAGGCATCTCGACCAGCGCCGGATGCACATAGTAGGCTTCCGCGTGGCCATTCTCGAACCGTGCGCCGCCGGTGACCTTGCCGCCATGCGCTTGCGCCTCCTTGAGCGCCTTCTGCATGTTGTCGAAAGCGGCCTTGTCGATCAGCGGGCCGACCAGCGCCGACGTCTCCAGCGGATTGCCGACCGAGACGCTCTGATATGCCTTCTTCAGGCGCGGCAGCAGCGCGTCATAAACGCTCTCATGCACGAACAGGCGCCTGAGCGTCGTGCAGCGCTGCCCGGCCGTGCCCATGGCGCCGAAGGCAATCGCCCGCAGCGCCATATCGAGATCGGCGGTCGGGCAGACGATGCCGGCATTGTTGCCGCCGAGCTCCAGCACCGCGCGAGCGAAGCGCTTCGCCAGCCGCGGACCGACCTCTCGGCCCATGCGGGTCGAGCCGGTGGCCGAAACCAGCGGCACCTTCGGATGGTCGACCAGCACCTCGCCGACGGCGCGGTCGCCGATCAGCACCTGGAGCAGGCCTTCCGGCGCGTCGGCGCCGAAACGCTTGGCGGCGCGCTTGAAGATCGCCTCGCAGGCAAGCGCGGTCAGCGGCGTCTTTTCCGACGGCTTCCACACCACCGCGTCGCCGCAGACCAAGGCCAGCGCTGCATTCCACGACCACACAGCGACCGGGAAGTTGAAGGCCGAGATCACGCCGACGACCCCGAGCGGATGCCAGGTCTCCATCATGCGATGTCCAGGACGTTCGGTGGCGATGGTCAGGCCGTAGAGCTGGCGGGAAAGGCCGACGGCGAAATCGCAGATGTCGATCATCTCCTGCACTTCGCCGAGGCCCTCGGACGGGATCTTGCCGACCTCGATCGACACCAGGCGGCCGAGCTCTGCCTTATGCGCGCGCAGTTCCTCGCCGAGCAGGCGCACCAGTTCGCCGCGCTTCGGCCCCGGCACCAGCCGCCAGGCCTGGAAGGCCTTGTGCGCGGCATCGATGGCCTTGCCGGCATCGGCCGCCGAAATCTGCTTCAGCGCCGCGATCTGTTCCCCAGTCACCGGGCTGCGCGCGATGAGGTCGCCGCCGGAAAGCGCATCCTTGGCAACGCCCAGTTTCTCCAGAAGTGAGGCCGTTTCCTTCGCTATCGTCATTTTTGTCCCTTTCAAATCCCGCATGGATATGGCGAGCGTCGAAGCCTTGCGCCATGTCTAGGCGCGCCTTGGGCACGCCCAGGCGCCTTTGATGGCGTGGCATTACTCGTTTCAGGAAAAAACCGCCACCCCGGCATGGTCTAAGCCCGGCTCGCAAAATTGGGCCAGACGGTGGAGGAGGGGTTAGTGTGCCTTCTGGATCGACGACTTCTCGGCGCTTTCCTTGATCAGCCGGTCGATATGCATGCGGATATGAGCGGCCTCGGCGGCGGTGTTGGCAAGCGCGATGGCGCGATCGAAGGCCACCCGCGCCTCCTCGTCACGGCCAAGCTGCATCAAAAGGCCACCCTTCAGGCCGAAGAAGTGGAAATAGCCGGACAGCCGGTCTTCCAGCGGCTCGATCATGGCTAAAGCCGCCTCCGGACCGCGCACCTTGCTCACCGCGACGGCGCGGTTGAGCGTCACCACCGGCGACGGCTGCATCTGCTCGAGCAGACCGTAGAGCAGGTCGATCTCGGTCCAGTCGGTATCCTCGGGCGTTGCCGCCCGCGCATGCAGCGCTGCGATCGCTGCCTGCACCTGGTAAGGGCCCGGCTTACGGTGGCGCAGCGCCTTGTCGACCAGGGCCAGGCCCTCGTCGATCATCTTGCGGCTCCACAGCGACCGGTCCTGGTCCTCGAGCAGCACGATCTCGCCATTCTCGTCGAAGCGCGCCGGCGCGCGCGCATGCTGTAGCAGCAGCAGCGCGGTCAGTCCCATGATCTCCGGCTCCTGCTGAAACAGCCTGAGCAGCAGCCTGGCGAGCCGGATCGCTTCCTCGCAGAGCGGCACGCGGGCCGGCGCCTCGCCGCCATTGGTCGAGTAGCCCTCGTTAAAGATGAGATAGACCATGGCGGCAACCGCCGCGAGCCGCTCGGAGCGCTCGACCGCGCCCGGCGTCTCGAACGGCACGCCGGCGTCCGCTATGCGCGCCTTGGCGCGGGTGATGCGCTGCTCCATGGCGCTCTCGCCGACGAGGAAGGCGCGCGCGATCTGCTTGACTGTGAGGCCGGAGACGATGCGCAGCGCCACCGCGATCTGCTGCGTCGCCGGCAGGTCCTGATGGCAGCAGATGAACAAGAGCCGCAATATGTCGTCGCGATAATGCGCGCCGTCCAGCCGCTCGGCCATATCGCCCTCGGCATCCTCGAGATCGGAAATCTGGTCCTCTTCCGGCATCGGCGCCTGCTTGGCGCGCTTGCGCACCGCGTCGATGCCGCTGTTGCGGCCGACGAAGATCAGCCATGCCGCCGGATCGCGCGGCGGACCGTTTTTCGGCCAGTTCTTCAGTGCCCTGAGACAGGCATCCTGGAAAGCCTCTTCCGCGGCGTCGAGGTCGCGGAAATAGCGCAGCAGCGCGCCCATCGCCTGCGGACGGGCGGTGCTGATCGCGTTGCTGATCCAGGCAAGTTCGGTCATGCGGGAACCTTGGTCGGATTGAAGACGGAGACTGGCCTGATCTCGTAGGAGCCGCCACTCGGATTGACCTCGGAGAGCTCGCGGGCGAACTCGACGGCCTCATCCAAGTCTTGGCATTCGAGCGTGTAGAAGCCGAGGAACTGCTCCTTGGTCTCGGCGAACGGCCCGTCGAGCACCATAGACTCGCCCTTAACCTTGCGGAGCGTCGTCGCGGCGGTGGTCGGCAGGAGACGCGCCACAGGCCCCAGCCGGCCCGCCTTGGCGTATTTGTCCTGTACGTTGAGGAGCTTTGCCATCACCTCGTCGTCCTGTTCCTTGCTCCAGGAGCAGACGACGTCTTCGGAGGCGTAGCAGAGGATGGCATAGAGCATGGTGCGTCCTTTCCGTATCAAAGGACGAGACAGTAGGACCCTTCCCGACACGACGTCGATAAAAAAATTTGTAGGGCGATCACAGGCTTACCTTGTCCGCCTGCCATTCGTCAGGCTCCGCGCGCCTTAAGCCATCTGAGCACCAGCGTCTCCTCCTCGTCGAGGCCCGGTATAAGACGCTTTCGCCTGTTGGCTTCCGCCATTTCGCTGAGCAGTTTGCCTCGCGACCACGCCTCGAAGACGAGTGGGTGGATATAGCACTGGCGGCAGACGGCTCGCGTGTTGCCGAGCCGTTCGGCAACCTTGTCGACGACGCTGTTCATCAACCGCTTTCGCTGGGTCATGCTCTCTGGAAGCCCTGCCTGCGCAAACAGCGCTGCCGCATGGATGGTGCCGCCCCAGGTGCGGAAGTGCTTGGAGCTGAACTCGGAGCCAGACGCCTCGCGGATGTAGCGGTTGACGTCCTCCGACCGCAGCGGCCGCCGATCGCCGTCTTCGTCGAGATATTGGAACAATTTCTGGCCGGGCAGGTCCTGGGCGCCGCGCACGATTTTGGCTACGCGGCGATCGACCAGCCTCAGCTTCCACTCCTTGCCGGATTTGCCCTTGAAGGCGAAACGCAGGCTGGAACCGGTGATTTCGACATGGCGGTCGCGCAAAGTGGTCAGACCGAAACTCTTGTTGTCGCGGGCATAGGCGGCATTGCCGATGCGGATCATGGTGTTGTCGAGCAGCCAGACCACAGAGGCGACCACACGTTCCAGCGGCAGGCCATGCCGGCGCAGGTCAGCATCGATCTGGTTCCGGAGATCGGGCAACGCCTCGGCAAATGCAACGAGACTGGAATATTTGACACCGTCCCGCTCTTCGGTCCATTGCCGGTGATAGCGGTACTGCTTGCGTCCGCGCTGATCCCGGCCGGTCGCCTGGATATGGCCGTTCGGGTCGGGCGAAATCCATACATCCGTCCACGCCGGCGGAATGACGATCGCCTTGACGCGGTCGAGCGTCGCCGCGCTCACCGGGCTCCCGTTCGGGCCGACGTAACGAAATCCCTTGCCTTGCCTCAGGCGTCGAATGCCGGGATCGGCGTCGCTGACATAGCTGAGCGAGGCGCGATCGGCGGAACCTTGCGCGCCGTTCCTTTGCATTTCCTCCCCACCCGTCAGGCGGCCGGAGGACGATTGTGCTCGTTGCAGCATGACGGCTCCAAGGAACTGGTCCGTAGATAAGCCGCGCAACAGGCAGCTGGTTCCACCGTTCCCAAAGAGTACCCTCAGCCCGTCGATCGCGCAGCCCGGATCTCGATTTGAGAAGCAACCCACGCGACCGATGCCGGTCACGCAGCTTTCAGGCAGCGACCGGGATGACATCGACGGCCTGCTCGCCGACCTGGCCGCCGGTGGTTTTCAGCACGCCGACGATCGGCGCCACGTCGGAATAGTCGCGGCCGTACCCGACGGTGATATGGTCGTTGCTCGCCCGCATGCCGTTGGTCGGGTCGAATTCCTGCCAGCCGGCGTCGCGGCCGCACCAGGCCTTGACCCAGGCATGCATGGCATCCGCCCCTTCGAGCCGCGGTTTGCCTTTCGGCGGAATGGTGCGCAGGAAGCCGCTGACATAGCCGGCGGGGATACCCAGCCCGCGCAGCCCGGCGATCATGATGTGGGAAAAATCCTGGCAGACCCCGCGTTTCAGCGCGAAGGCGTCGCTGGCCCGTGTCTGCACGGTGGTCGCCTCGCCGTCATAGGCAAAATCGCGGTGGATGCGGTTGCAGAGATCGACCGCTGTGGCGACGGCCGAACCGGCAAGGCTCTCCTGCGCATAGGCGCTGATCGCTGCGTCGATGCCGGCGTGATCGCTGGCGGCGAGGAAATGATGCGGCGCGCTAGGCGACAGCGAGCGCACCGCGTCAAGTTCCGCCCTCAAGCCGTGAATGTCCGGCGATACGTCAAGGCCGGGTTCCGGCCGCAGGACCGACACCCGCGCGCTCATCCTGATGTCGAGCTTCTCATGCGCGTCGCGAAAGGCGATCGCGGTGACGTTGTTGCCGAAGAAATCGGAAAAATCCGCCCGCTCGGCCGGCGTCGGCGCGAAGGACAACGAGGCGGCGATAACCCTCTGCACGCCGGGAACCGTCTGCGGCAGCACGCGCACCTGGTGCCTGCCGCCGCCGGCGGCAGCGGCATAGTCGTAATGCAGATGGAGCCTGACGTCGTAAAGCATCTAACCGAAATAGGCCTTGGCGAGGCTGTTGTAGAGATCGCCGATCTGGTTGGCGAGTTCGTCGAGCACCTTCACGGTCATGTCCGACGGCTCCATGACCGCGATTGCCGTGTTGAGCTGCAGGATTTCTTTCGCCGCGGGCGACATGTGTCCCTCGCCGCCGACGGGCGGCAGCATGCCGATCTCGGCCTTCAACCGCTCGAGTTGGAACAGAATGGAGCGCGGGTTGAGCGGATCGAGCGCCAGAAGGTCGATCACCGTGCGCCGCCCGGCCTGCACTGGATATTGCCGACGGTGGGTCATCACGCTGTCGCCGATCTCCAGCATCATGTCGAGCGCGCCGTCCGGCGCGCCGTTTCCGGTCAGCCGTGCCAGCGTGCGGGCGATCTGGATGCCGCGCTCCAGCCGGCGGCCGATCTCCAGGAAGCGCCAGCCGGTGAAGCGGTACATGTTCTCGTGCAGCAGGCCGGAAAAGCCAGCAAGCTTGCGCAGCATCACGGTCATCGCCCGCGTCGCATCGTCGCCGGGTGCCACGGTGTCGGCGAACTGATGGATGGTCTTCGACAGGTCCTTCAGCGCCAGCCAGCCGTCCGGCGAGAAGCGGTCGCGAATCTGGCCAGCGCTGTAGACGGCGCTGTCCAGCGTGCTGATCAGCCCGAGCGGGATCGCCGGCTCGACCTCGATGCCGAACGGTTCGAGATAGTCCCTGATGTCGGCAAGCAGCGGCATCTCGGGGTCGGACGTCTCCGCCAGCCGTACATGATAGGCGCGCAGGATGCGTACCGTGTCTTCCGAGCGCTCGATATAACGGCCGAGCCATGTCAGGTTCTCCGCCGCGCGGCTCGGCAGGCTGCCGGGCATGGTGCGGGTGAAGCCGTCAGTCTCCTGCGGCAGCAGCGTCTCGCGTTCGACAGGCCTGTCGCTGACCACCCAGACATCCGCCGCCTGGCCGCCGCGCTGCATGGCGATCGCCGTCGGGTCGAGCGAGAAGCCGACGCGGGCAAAGCCGCCGGGCATGACGGTCCAGCCTTCTTGTGTTCGCGCCAGGTAGACGCGCAGGCTAGCAGGCCGAGGCTCCAGCACACCGCCGACAAAGACCGGCGTAGTCGAGAGCGTCACCGCTTCCTGGCCGACAAAGCCGGCGCCGTCGGCTTCGATCCGCGCGATCAGCGCCGCCCGTTCCCCTGCCGAAAGCGCCGAACCGAGCTGCGTCGCGCCGTCGTCCTCGAAAGCGAGCCGTGTCGACAGCGCCGGGCCAACCACCAGGCGGTCGATATTGGCCAGCACATGGTCGCGTTCGATCTCCTGCCCGCACCACCAAGTGGCGATGCTCGGCAGTTTGAGCTCTTCGCGCTGCAACTCTCGCGCGATCCTCGGCAGGAAGGAAAGCAGCGCCCGCGTTTGCATCAGGCCTGAACCCAACGCATTGACGGCCGAGATCGTGCCGCGGCGGATTGCCTCGACCAGCCCCGGCGTGCCGATCTGCGAGTCCGGTCTGAGCTCGAGCGGATCGGCAAAGGCGGCATCGAGCCGCCGCCACAGCACGCCGATCGGCATCAGCCCCGAAACCGTGCGCACCATCAGCCGGCCGCCGGACACCGTCAGGTCCTCGCCCTCGAGCAGCATGATGCCGAGATAGCGCGCGATATAGGCATGCTCGTAATAGGTCTCGTTGAGCGGGCCGGGCGTCAGGATGGCGACGCGGCCGCCGGAATCCTTCGCCATGCCGTTCAGCGCGTCGCGGAAGCGGCGGAAGAATCCGGCAAGCCGGTGCACATGCATCTCGCCATAGATGTCGGACAGAGCGCGTGTGGTGGCGACGCGGTTTTCCAGCGCAAAGCCGGCGCCCGACGGCGCCTGCGTGCGGTCCCCCAGCACCCACCAGCGGCCATCCGGTCCGCGGCCAAGCTCGAAGGCGACCATGTGCAGGAAATGACCGCTGGCCGGACGGACGCCGACGACCGGGCGCAGATATTCGGGGCTCGCCGCAATCAGCCCTGCCGGCAAGATGCCGGTCTCGATCAGCCGGTTCGACCCGTAGAGATCGGCCAGGATCGCTTCGAACAGGTCGGCGCGCTGGACGAGACCGGCGCTGATCTCGGCCCATTCCATTTCGTCGATCAGCAGCGGGACATGCGCCAGCGGCCACTCCCGCTCATTGGCCCCGGCCTTGTCATAGACGCGGTAATAGACGCCGGCATCGCGCAGATACTGGTCGGCGCGGATAAAACGCTGACCGAGCGTTTCCGCTCCCAGACCATCCAACGCTTCGATGAAGGACCGCCAGGCCGGGCGGGGATTGCCTGTGGCGTCGACCATCTCGTCGACGACGCCGTCGATCGGCCGATAGAGCCCCAGCAGGCTTCGCGCCCGCGGCCTGCCGCCCGCCCGTTTCTGATTCCCCTTTGCCATGGTCGATCAGAGTCTCGCCGGGCGTCTCAGGTCAAGGGTCATGGGAAAGTCTTCAGAAGCTTCTTCGGCGTGCAGCACATAGCCGCCGGGCGTATGACCGCGCGGCTCGAAGCGGGCCAGCCGCCGCGCCTCGGCCTCGTTGCCGTTGACGGGGAAGGTATCGTAGCTGCGGCCGCCCGGATGCGCGACATGGTAGACGCAGCCGCCGATAGAGCGGCCCGACCAGCGGTCGTAGATGTCGAAGACCAGCGGCGTGTTGACCGGCAGCGCCGGATGCAGGCCGGAGGCCGGCTGCCAGGCCTTGAAGCGCACGCCCGCCACCGCGACCTCACGACTGTCGGTCACCTTCATCGGCAAGAAGCGGCCGTTGCAGACAACGGCGTGGCGCTCCGGATTGAGGCCCTCCGTTTTCACCTGCAGCCGCTCGACCGAAGAGTCGACGAAGCGGACGGTGCCGCCGATGGCGCCTTGCTCGCCCATCACATGCCACGGCTCCAGCGCCTGCCTCAGTTCCAGCTTGACGCCGCCTTGGCTAACCTCGCCGCAGAACGGAAAACGGAATTCGAGCTGCGCGGCGAACCATTCCGGGCGGAACTCGAAGCTGTTGAGCTTCAAATCCTCCAGCACGTCGAGGAAATCCGCCCAGACATAGTGCGGCAGCATGAAACGGTCGTGCAGCGAGGTGCCCCAGCGCACGAAGCGGCCGTCGAGCGGGTTCTTCCACGCGCGTGCGATGATCGCGCGAACCAGCAACTGCTGGGCCAGCGACATGCGCGCATTGGGCGGCATCTCGAAACCGCGGAACTCGACCAGGCCAAGCCTGCCGGTGGGGCCGTCCGGCGAGAACAATTTGTCGATGCAGATTTCCGAGCGATGCGTGTTGCCGGTCACGTCGGTCAAGAGGTTGCGGAACAGCCGGTCGACCAGCCACGGCAAGGGCGCCTCGCCCTTGTCGGGATGCGGCACCTGCGCCAGCGCAATTTCCAGCTCATAAAGCGAATCGTGCCGCGCCTCGTCGATGCGCGGCGCCTGGCTGGTCGGGCCGATGAACAGGCCCGAGAACAGGTAGGAGAGCGAGGGATGCCGCTGCCATTGCAGCACCAGGCTCTTCAACAGGTCGGGCCGGCGCAGGAACGGACTGTCGTTGGGTGTCGCGCCGCCGACCACGACATGGTTGCCGCCGCCGGTCCCGGTGTGGCGGCCGTCGATCATGAACTTGTCGGTGCCGAGCCGCGACTGCCGGGCTTCCTCGTAGATCGCGGTCGTCGTGGCGACGCATTCCTGCCAGTTGGCGGCCGGATGGATGTTCACTTCGATGACGCCGGGATCGGGCGCGACGCGGATGACGTTGAGGCGCGGATCGTGCGGCGGTGCATAGCCCTCGATATGCACCGGCAGGCCGATCGCCTCGGCCGCGTTCTCGGCCGCCGCCACCAACTCGAGATAATCCTCCAGAGCCTCGACCGGCGGCATGAACACGCAAAGCCGCCCGTCGCGCGGCTCGACGGTGAGCGCGGTGCGCACGGCGCCGCCGATTTCGGTGAGATGCTGCTCGACGCGATCCTGCTGGGCGGTAGCCGCCGTGAACGAGGCTTCCGCCTGCTGTCGCGCCGTTTCATCGGCACCGCCCGCTGGCACCCCCGGCAGGATGGCCTCGCGCGCCGGCAAAGCTCCGCGCGGCACCGAAGGGTCGACCGGCACGATATAGGGGAATTGCGCCGGCGGCACATAAGGCAGCGTGCCAAGCGGCAAGCGATAGCCGACCGGTGAATCGCCTGGCACCAGGAACAGCCGGCCGCGCCGGGTGTTCCATTTCTCCGAACGCCAGCGTTGCCCCGCGGCCTGGCTGTTCCAGCGCTGGACCGGCAGCACGTAGCCGGATGGCTTGGTCAGGCCGCGCTCGAACACGCGCGCCATGCGGCTGCGTTCTTCCGGATCCTCCAGCTTCGAATTCGACGGATCGACGTTGTCCGGCAGCTTGCCCTCCTTGAGCAGCCATTCGGCCGGATCCTCATAGGCTTCGCCGACCATCGTCTTGTCGATGCCGAGCTCGCCGGCAATCGCGGTGAGCAGGCTTTCGGCCTGCTCGGGCCCGATGGCGTATTGGCTGCCCTCGCGCGCGATCAGCGACGGGTCGCGCCACACCGGCTCGCCATCGGCGCGCCAGTAGAGCGAGAACGTCCAGCGTGGTAGGCTTTCGCCTGGGTACCACTTGCCCTGACCGTAATGCAGGAAACCGCCCGGCGCGAAGCGTTCGCGCAGTCGGCCGATGAGCTCATCCGCCTTGTCGCGCTTGGTCGGGCCGACGGCGGCCGTGTTCCATTCGGCGGACTCGAAATCATCGATCGACACAAAGGTCGGCTCGCCGCCCATGGTGAGCCGCACGTCGCCTGCCTCGAGCGCCGCATCGACCTTGTTGCCCAGCGCATCGAGCGCCTCCCAGCTTTCGTCCGAAAACGGCTTGGTGATGCGCGGATGCTCGGCGATGCGGTCGACACGCATGTCGAAGCCGAAATCGACATTGGCGAAGCTCGCCATGCCGGAGATCGGCGCGGCATTGCGGTAATGCGGCGTCGCCGCCAGCGGCACATGGCTTTCGCCGGTGAGCAGGCCTGAGGTCGGGTCGAAGCCGATCCAGCCGGCGCCCGGAATATAGACCTCGCACCAAGCGTGCAGGTCGGTGAAATCGACCGAGGTTCCGGGCGGTCCGTCGAGCGAAACCAGATCGGGCTTAAGCTGGATCAGGTAGCCGGAGACGAAGCGCGCGGCGATGCCGAGATTCCTGAGGATCTGCACCAGCAGCCAGCTCGAATCCCGGCACGAGCCCTTGGCCGCTGCAAGCGTCTCCTCAGGCGAATAGACGCCGGTCTCCATCCGCACGATATAGGCGATCTCGCGCTGCAGCCGAGCATTGAGGTCGACGAGGAAATTGACGGTGTTCTTCGGGCTGCGGTCGATACTTTGCAAGAATTTCGACAGCAACGGCCCCGCCGACTCCGGCGTCCGGTAGATGGCGAGGTCCTCTCTAATCACTTCCGGATAGTCGAATGGGAAGGTCTCGGCAGCCTCCTCGACGAAGAAGTCGAACGGGTTGTAGACCGTCATGTCGGCGACGAGATCGACCTCGATCTTGAGTTCCCTTACCGGCTCCGGGAAGACGAAGCGGGCGAGGAAGTTGCCATAAGGGTCCTGCTGCAGGTTGACGAAGTGGTTCTTCGGCTCGACTTTCAGCGAATGGCTGAGCACCTTAGTGCGCGAATGCGGCGCCGGCTGCAGCCTGATCACCTGGGGGCCGAGAACCACGGGCCGGTCATATTTGTAGTGAGTCAGGTGGTGGACGGCTGCCAGAATTGCCATGGTGCCCCGAGGAACGGCGTTTCATTCGCCGAACCCTGACACAAATGAAGACCAATCTCCAAGCAGAGATGTTGCGCTGCACCTAATTTAGGCAGCGTTGCCAGCTTAGAAAAACGCCTGGATACCCGTTTGAGCCCTTCCGAGGATCAGCGCATGCACGTCATGCGTGCCTTCATAGGTGTTGACTGTCTCCAGGTTCTGCGCGTGGCGCATCACGTGGTAGCCGATCTGGATGCCGTTGCCGCCATGCATGTCGCGGGCCTGGCGGGCGATGTCGAGGGCCTTGCCGCAATTGTTGCGCTTGACGATCGAGATCATCTCCGGCGCCATCTTGCCCTCGTCCATCAGCCGGCCGACGCGCAAGCTACCCTGCAGGCCAAGCGCGATCTCGGTCTGCATGTCGGCGAGCTTCTTCTGGAAGAGCTGCGTGCCGGCGAGCGGCTTGCCGAACTGTTTGCGGTCGAGGCCGTACTGACGCGCCCGGTGCCAGCAGTCCTCGGCGGCGCCCATGGCGCCCCAGGAAATGCCGTAGCGCGCGCGGTTGAGGCAGCCGAACGGCCCTTTCAGGCCCGAGACGTTGGGCAGCAGCGCCTCTTCGCCGACCTCGACGCCTTCCATCACCACCTCGCCGGTGATCGACGCCCGTAGCGAGAGCTTGCCGCCGATCTTCGGCGCCGAAAGCCCCTTCATGCCTTTTTCCAGCACGAAGCCGCGGATCTGGTTGTCGTGCGCAGCCGATTTCGCCCAGACGACGAAGACGTCGGCGATCGGCGCGTTGGAGATCCACATCTTGGAGCCGGAAAGCCGATAGCCGTTCGCCGTCTTCTCGGCGCGCGTCTTCATGCCGCCCGGGTCGGATCCGGCGTCCGGCTCGGTGAGGCCGAAGCAGCCGATCCATTCTCCGGAAGCGAGCTTCGGCAGGTACTTCTTGCGCTGGTCCTCCGAGCCATAGGCATGGATCGGGTACATGACCAGCGACGACTGCACGCTCATCATCGAGCGGTAGCCGGAATCGATGCGCTCGACTTCGCGCGCGACCAGCCCATAGGTCACGTAGTTCGCGCCGAGCCCGCCATATTCCTCGGGGATGGTGATGCCGAGCAGGCCGGCCTCGCCCATCTCGCGGAAGATCGATGGATCGGTCTTTTCCTCGACATAGGCCTCCTCGATGCGGGGGGCGAGCTTGTCGGCGGCAAACGCAGCCGCGCCGTCGCGTACCATCCGCTCGTCCTCGGAAAGCTGATCCTCGATCAGGAAGGGATCGTTCCAGACGAAGGCGTTCTTCTCGGCGGCCATGACCTTGGTCTCCCGGCATATTTTTGATGTGCCCGGCTTATCGGCCTCCACATGGAAAAAATCAAACAAAATTGCATCACGGATCAATGAGCGTTAGTAATAGATCATGAGCGTCCAGCGCCGCCTTTTGCCGAATATCAGCGCCCTTGCCGCCTTCGAGGCGGTGGCGCGGCTTGGATCCTTTACGGCCGCCGCGCGCGAGCTCGATCTGACGCAAGGCGCCGTCAGCCGGCAGATCGGCCTTTTGGAAGAACAATTCGGCCGCCGGCTGTTCGAGCGAGACAGCCGCAATGTTAGGCTGTCGACTGCGGGAGAGATCTATGCCGAAGCAGTGCGATCGGCGCTTGGCCAATTGCGCGATGCCGCGCTCGGATTGATGAGCAATCGGCATAGCGGCGTTCTCAACCTTGCCATTCTGCCGACCTTCGGCACGCGCTGGCTGATGCCGCTCATCCCGGATTTCGTCGGCCGCCACCCCGACATCACCATCAACTTCGCCACGCGCATCGGCCGCTTCGATTTCACCCGCGAGCGCCTCGACGCGGCGATCCACCACGGCGTGCCCGACTGGCCGGACGCCGACTGCACGCTTCTGATGCGCGAGACCGTCGCACCGGTCGCAGCGCCCGAGTTCCTGGACGAGCGGAAGGTCACCGCGCCTGCCGACATCGGCCGCCTGCCGCTGCTGCATATGGCGACGCGGCCCGGCGCCTGGAGCGAATGGTTCGAGCATCAGGGGCTCGCCGCGCCGACGGGTCCCGGCATGCAGTTCGAACAGTTCGGCACCGTCGCCCAGGCCTGCATGGCGGGACTTGGCGTGGCCCTCCTGCCACAGATCCTGATTGCCGGCGAATTGCAGCGCGGCCAGCTGGTGCCGGCGCCGGGCCTGCCGATGCAGAGCCGCAGCGCCTATTACCTCGTCGTGCCGCATGACAAGCGCGGCCACCCGCCGATCGCCAGCTTCCGCGACTGGCTGCTGGGCCAAGTTGAGAAGGAGCCGGCTGTTCTGGCGTGGTAGCTATTTCCGCTTCATCGCCTCAGCGAGCGCCGCGCCGAAAGCACCCTGAGCCGGCCGCTCTGGCTGGCGCTGCGGCGCCGGCGAGCGCAACACGGGCTTGCCGCCGCCACTGTCCCGCTGGCCGCGCGAGGCACCGCCATCACCATCCTTGCGCATCGACAGTCCGATGCGTTTGCGCTTGATGTCGACATCGACGACCCGCACCTTCACGACATCGCCGGCCTTCACCACCTCATGCGCGTCCTTGACGAAGCGGTCGGCCAGTTGCGAGACATGCACCAGCCCGTCCTGGTGCACACCTATGTCCACGAAGGCGCCGAACGCCGCGACATTGGTGACGGTGCCTTCGAGCAGCATGCCGGGCTTCAGATCCTTGATGTCGTCGACGCCTTCGGCAAAGGTCGCCGTCTTGAAGCCAGGGCGCGGGTCGCGGCCGGGCTTTTCGAGTTCCGCAATGATATCGCGCACCGTCGGCAGGCCGAAACGCTCGTCGACAAAGACGCGCGGGTCGAGCGCCTTGAGCGCCGCGCTGTCGCCCATCAGCGAACGCACGTCGCGACCGCAGGCCGCAACGATCTTCTTCGCCACGCCATAGGCCTCCGGGTGCACCGACGAGGCGTCGAGCGGCTCGCTGCCGTTGGCAATGCGCAGGAAACCGGCGGATTGTTCGAACGCGCGCGGTCCAAGCCGCGCCACGTTGAGCAACTCCTTGCGGCTGGCAAACGGCCCGGTCGCGTCGCGATGCGCAACGATCGCTTCGGCAAGCGACGGCCCCAACCCTGACACGCGCGCCAGCAGCGGCGCCGACGCCGTGTTGAGGTCGACGCCGACGGCATTGACCGCATCCTCCACCACCGCCTCCAGCGAACGGCCGAGCCGGTATTGGTCGACATCATGCTGGTACTGGCCGACGCCGATCGATTTCGGCTCGATCTTGACCAGCTCGGCAAGCGGATCCTGCAAGCGCCTGGCAATCGATACGGCGCCGCGCAGCGAGACATCCAGGCCGGGGAATTCCGCCGCTGCGGTCGCCGAGGCCGAATAGACCGAAGCGCCCGCCTCGCTGACGATAACCTTGAGCGGCTTCGGTCCGGACCCGGCGGGCAGGTCCGCCAGCATGTCGGCCACCAGCTTCTCGGTCTCGCGGCTGCCGGTGCCGTTGCCGATCGAGATCAGCTCGACTTTGTGCTGGCGCATGAGGGCGGCAAGTTCGACCTGCGTGCCGCGCACATCGTTCCTCGGCGGAAACGGATAGACCGTGGTCGTCGCCACAAGCTTGCCTGTCCCGTCGACCACCGCCACCTTGACGCCGGTGCGGATGCCGGGGTCGAGGCCCATGGTCGGTCGCGAGCCGGCCGGCGCTGCAAGCAGCAAGTCCTTCAGATTGCGGGCGAAGACATGGATCGCTTCTTCCTCGGCCCGCTCACGCAAGTCGCGCATCAGGTCGAGCGTGAGGTGCAGCGACAGCTTTATCCGCCAGGTCCAGCCGGCGACCTCCATCAGCCAGCGATCGCCCGGCAGGCTGGCACCGATGGCATAGGCGTTGGCGATCATGCGCTCGACCGGCTTCACCGGCGATTGATCGTCGGCATCGACCTCGACGTCGAGGGACAGCACTTCTTCGTTGCGGCCGCGCAGCATGGCCAAAGCGCGGTGGCTGGGAACGCCCGCCCAGCGCTCGGCATGTTCGAAATAGTCGGAGAATTTCGCGCCTGCCTCCTGCTTGCCGTCGACGACGTGAGCGCGCAGGAAGGCGCGCTCCTTCATATAAGCGCGCAGCTTGCCGACCAGATCGGCATTCTCGGCAAACTGCTCCGACACGATGTCGCGCGCGCCTTCGAGCGCCGCCTTGGCGTCAGGCACTTCCTCGGTGACATAGGCGAGCGCGAGCTCTGCCGGCACCAACGAACGATCGGCGAGGATCGCCTCGGCCAGAGGTCCAAGCCCGCGCTCCCTGGCGATCTCGGCCTTGGTGCGGCGCTTCGGCTTGTAGGGCAGGTAGATGTCCTCGAGCTCGGCCTTGGTGGCGGCCGCGGCGATCTTGGCCTCGAGCTCTTCGGTCAGCTTGCCCTGCTCGCGGATGGAACCGAGGATGGTCTCACGGCGCGCATCGAGCTCGCGCAGATAGGCAAGGCGCTCGGAAAGGTCGCGCAGCTGCGTGTCATCGAGCCCGCCGGTAACCTCCTTGCGGTAACGGGCCACGAACGGCACCGTCGCACCTTCGTCGAGAAGCCCAATGGCCGCCGCAGCCTGTTCCGGCCGCGAGCCGATCTCGGCCGCGATGATTGCTGCGATGCGCTTGATGTCCGATGCCATACTGGTCCCTGTCGAAAAGAGCGGCGACCATAGGCCGGGATGGCGGCTGCGCCAACCATGGTGCGCTCACCCGACCCGAAAGGTCCACAGGAAACAGCCGTAAGGCGAAGTGCCGAAGCGGCTCAGACCATCCCGCTCAGCGCCTCGAGGAAAGCGACGATATCGACGTCGAGCTGGTCGTCGACCGGCTCCGGCTGCGACGACATCTTGGCGATCACGACTTCGGCCTTTGGATTGACGTAAAGCCACTGCCCGTGGATGCCGATGCCGCAGAAGGCGCCGCTTGTCGTGCCCATCTGGTACCATTTGTTGCGGTAGCGCCCCTTGGGGAACAGGAACGCCATGGTGCCGCGCCGCCAGGCCTCATGGCTGCCGCCGGCGGCGACCGTGTCGCGCACCCAGGCCTCCGGCACGATGCGGCGGCCATTGGCAGTACCGCCCTGCCGCATCATCTCGCCGATGCGTGCAAGGTCGCGCGGCGTCATCGACATGCCGCCGGCGGTGCGCGCCGTGCCTTCCATGTCGACTGTCACCGACATCTCGCTCGCGGCGCCCAGCGGCAGCCACAGTTTCTCAGCTAGCAGGTCGCCGACGCGTTTGCCGGATGCCCGCTCCACCAGGATGCCGAGCATATCCGAATTGGGCGAGCGGTAGCGATAGGTCTGCCCATGCGGCTCGGCGAGACGCTGCAGGGTCAGCAGAAACGCCGCAAGGCTTTCCGAGCCGCCGCCGGGATTCCACAGCGTCGCGCGGCGATAGCGGGCGAAGGCGCTTTCCGGATCGAGATAAGCCTCCTCGAAGTCGAGGCTGACCGTCATGTCGAGCACGTTGCGCACGCTCGCATCGCCATAGGCAGAGCCCTTGGCCTCGGGGATGTACTCAGTCACCGGCGCTTCCGCGTCGAACACCCCCTCGCCTTCCAGGATACCGGCGAGAACCGCCGTCACCGACTTGCTGATCGAAAAGATGATGTGACGCTGTCCGAACGGCATGTGCGGCGCCGACCAGTCGCCGACCAGCCTGCCGCCCTTCAGGACCGTCAGCCCGTCTGTATCGGAGCGTTTGAGGAAGGTCTCGACGGTTTCAGCACCACCAGCTACGGTGACTTTCTCATCGAGCAGCGCCCCGAGCGATTTCGCCTGTTCCTCGCCGCTGGCCGCGGCCGCAACGTGCACGCTCGGCACCAGTTCGCCGACATTCTGGAACGACCATTGGCTGAACGGCCTCAGCCGCCAATTGTCGAGCCGCACATCCTTGCGGGCAAAGCCGTATTTGGTCTCGAACGCAGTCTTGCCTGCCACGATTTTCTCCCGGACCTTGTCTCTGATTTCAGGCGAGCGCCGCAGCGATAGCGTGCACGGCCTTCAGCGTCGCCACCGAATAAGCGGCGTTGAGGAAATCGGGATAGGTCGAAAGCTTCACCACGACCATCCGGTGCTCCCAGCTGATATGAATCATCTGGCCGAACACGCCGCGGCACATCAGCGAGCGCGAGCGTGGATCCTCGATCCAGAACTGGTTGCGATAGCTGCCGCCCGGAAGGCTCGGGCTGAAATTCGGCCCGTGCTTGCCGGTGCGCGTCGCCTCGATCCAGTCGGTCGGGATCACGCCGCCGCCATTGTCGAGGATCAATTGGCCAAAGCGGCCATAGTCGCGCAGCGTCGCGTTGAAGCCGCCCTCGGCCAGTGCATAGCCGGCGCTGTCGACGGTAAAGCAAGCGCTCTCATCGGCGCCGAGCTTCTGCCAGAGTTCTTCCGAGACGAGCTGCGCCAGGCGCTTGCCGCTCACCCGCTCCATGATGAAGGCGAGCACGTCGGTCTCGATCGAGCGGTATTCGAAGGCCTCGCCATGCTCCCGCACCTTGTCCTTCAGCCGCAGGATCAACTCGAACATATGCGTCGGCCACTGGAAGTTGGGATCGCTGCCCGGCGGCACCGGCTTCCAGCCGCTGGCGACGTCGACCTGGCCGATCTCGGAATAGCGATCGGTGTACTCCTCGGAGAAGCGCACGCCCGTCGTCATGTCGAGCACGTGCTGCACCGTGGCGCCGGCCCAGCCGGTCTCGCCGAGCTCCGGAAGATAATCGGTCACCAATTTGGTCGGGTCGATCAGGCCGCGTCCGACCAGGATGCCGAACACCGATCCGGTCACCGACTTCGCCATCGATTGCGACAGATGCAGCGTGCGCTCGTCCATGCCGTTGAAGTAGCGCTCATAGGCGACCTTGCCGTCCTTCAGCACCAGGAAGCCGTCGGCGTAGGTCTCGTCGAGCAGCCCGGCGAGCGTCGTCGCAGCACCCGTGCTGTCCACCACCGGCAGTGCATCGAGATCGACCTCGGCGCGCTCGATGCGGCGGCGATGACCATGGCCGCGCCAGACTTCGACGGTCGGCAGGACCTCGCGGATGTTCTGGAATGCCCAGCGGTTCCAAGGGCCCCTGTCCCAATCGAGTTTGGGTGGCACCATGACGGGCGGCGAGCCCTGCATGATCGGCGGCCGCGGATCGGAATTGCGATAAGATGTCATCAAATCCTCCCGATGCATGTCGCCCAAAAGTGCACAGCGGTTTTGGGAAAGCGACATGCACAGAAACAGCCACAAGAAAGGGAGGCCGGAGCCTCCCCTCCTTCATGCTTTATGCCGGAGTTATTTGCGCAGATTGGTCCAGATCTTGTTGTAGATCTCCACCACGTCCGGCGGGCATGGCGGCACGAATTCCGGCGTCGGCGAACCGGCCGGCGGACTGATCTCCGGCGAGTTGGCGAACTCCGCTGGCAGGAATTTGTGGCTGCCGGCGATGCCGTTGTCATAGCCGGCGAACTCGGAGATCAGCGCCGCGTTTTCAGGTGCCATGACGAAGTCCTGGAACAGCTTGGCGTTCTCGAGGTTCTTGGCGCCCTTCAGCACCGCGACATTGTCCATCCAGCCTTCGATGCCTTCCTTCGGATAGGCGTATTTGATCGCCGGGATCTTCTGGCGCGAACGGTAGCTGGCGCCGTTCCACTGCTCCGACACGATGACGTCGCCGGAGGTGATCTTGGTGATGGTGTCGTAGCTGAAGGTCTTCCACGACGGCTTGGCGGCCATCAGCAGATCGTTGATCTTTTTCAGACTGGCCTTGTCGGCGCCGCAGCGCGGCACGCCGGCATAGCGCTCGGCCGCGTGCATGACGGTGTTGACGTCGTCGAGCACGTTGATCTGGCCCTTAAGTTCGTCCGGCGGGTTGAACAGGATCGCCAGCGTGTTGATTTCGCCCTTGAACTTGTCCGTATTGACGGAGAATGCCGTCGTGCCGAATTGCCACGGCGCGGTGTAATGGCGGCCGGAGTCCCAATAGATATCGACGAAGCGCGGATCGATGTTCTTGCCGTTCGGCATCGCGTTAGGCTCGGTCTTTTCGAGCAGGCCCTCTTCGATCATGATCTTCACGGTGTAATCGGACGGCACGACGATATCATAGCCGGAATTGCCGGCGCGCACCTTGGACAGCATGGTTTCGTTGGAATCGTAGTCGTCCAGCGTCACCTTGACGTTGTACTGCTTCTCGAACTTCTCGATCAGCTTGGGGTTGGTGTAGTCGCCCCAGTTGTAGATGTGCAGTTCGCCGTCGGCGAGCGCCGGAACGGCCCATAACAGCACGGCCGCGGAAACGGCCGCCATCAGTTTTCCAGACATTTTATGTTCTCCTTGCCTTCCCATTGTTTTGTGTTGGAGCTCTTGGTCACTTGGCGCGCCGACGCGCGATCAGGAACGAGACGGAGACGAACAGGATCGACACCAATAGAAGGATGGTGGAGATGGCGTTGATCTCCGGCGTCATCGGCCGCCGGATCTGGTTCCAGATGTAAAGGGGCAGCGTCGTCTGACCAGGGCCGGCGACAAGCTGCGTGATGGTGAAATCGTCGAAGGAGACGATGAAGGCGAGTGCCGCGCCCGACATGATGCCGGGAACCAGCAAGGGCAGCGTGATCCGCCTGAAGGCATTCCATGGCGTCGCGTAGAGGTCGGCCGCCGCATATTCCAGCGTCAGGTCCATGTCCTCCAGCCGCGCCCGGATCGGCATATAGGCGAAGGGGATGCAGAACACGGTGTGGGCGAGGATCAGATTGCCGATGCCGAAATTCAGTCCGAACGTACCGGCGATCAGCGCGAAGAAGGAGAGCGTCGCCACCGCCGTGATGATCTCAGGCACCATCAGCGGCAGGTTGATGACCATGAACGCCGCGGCAAGCCCGCGCCACGGCTTCACCCTTGTCATGCCGATGGCCGCAAGCGTGGCGCAGACGGTCGAGATGATCGTGGCGCTGACCGAGATGATCATCGTATTGCGGGCTGCGTTGTGGAATTCCTCGTTGAGCAGCGCGGTGCCGTACCAACCGAGCGTGACGCCTTCCCAATGCGTGACCAGCGAGCCGCTGTTCAGCGAGAAGATCATCAGGATCAGCACCGGCACGTAGAGCACCAAAAGGCAGATGACGGCGATCGAGCGGAAGCCCGGCTGGTCCTTGATGTCGATGGTGCGGGGCTCAGCCATGCTGCATCTTCCCCGACGTGTTGCGGACGTAGAAGAAGAGCGCCACCAGCACCGCGGCCATCAGGATCAGCGCCTGCGCGCAGCCGAGCGGCCAGTTGCGGCCCGAACCGAATTGCTGGGCAATGAGGTCGCCGATCATCAGGTGGACGCCGCCACCGAGGATCAGCGGCGTGACATAGGCGCCGAGCGCCGGAATGAAGACCAGCAGGCAGCCTGCGATGATGCCTGGCTTGGACAGCGGAATGATCACCCGCCACAACACCTGCCGGCGCGTCGCATAGAGGTCGTAGGCCGCCTCGATCAATCGGAAGTCGAGTTTTTCCAGGCTCGAATAGAGCGGCAGCACCATGAATGGCAGGAAGGCGTAGAGCAGGCCGAGCTGGATGGCGAAGTTGGTGTAAAGCATGGTGATCGGCTTATCGATCACGCCGAGCGCCAGGAGCGCGTTGTTGATCAGCCCTTCGTCGCGGATGATGAACATGATCGCCAGCGTGCGCACGAGCAGGTTAGACCAGAAAGGGATGGTGATCAGAAGCACCCACCAGTTGCGCTGCGCCGGCGGCCGCGTCGCCATGAAATAGGCGGTCGGGAAGCCGAGCAGCAGGCAGATCACCGTCGTCACCACCGCGAACAGGAACGAGCGCAGATAGATGATCAGGAAGTCCGGCGTGAACTGCAGCGTGTCGTCGAAGATGTCGCGCTGGAACAGGAAGTTCAGATAGGCGTCGGTCGAAAACTGCCACTGCACGCCGCCATAGGGCGCGGCGACCAGGAACGAATAGACGCAGATGATGAGCAGCGGCAGCACGCCAAAAGTGCCAATGATGATCAACGCTGGCAGCGACAGCAGCCGGTTGCGCCGCGCGCCGGCTTTCACCGCCTGAGCTTCGAACGACGCGGCCTTGGGGAGCGTGGTTGTGGAGAGCGTGGCTGTCGTCATCAGTCTTTCAGGACGCGGGCGGCGTCCTCCTCGAACTGGATGCCGACCTTGGCGCCGGTCTCATAGGTGACCGGGGACGAGCGGCTGTTCTGGTGACGCACGATGAAGTTTTCGCCGCCGTCGAGCTTCACGTGGTAGTGCGTGTCGGTGCCGAAATAGACGATGTTGGAGAGCGTGCCGGTGATCGTGCCCTTGGCCGGATCGGGCACCATGTCGGCATGCTCGGGACGCACCACCAGCGTGACGTCGCCGGACGGCTCGAAGCCTTCCGGATAGCCAGCGGTGATCGTCGCGTTGCTGGCGAATTTGACCGTCGCCACGCCGGGCTTCTTCGACACCACCGTGCCAGCCAAGAAATTCGTTTCGCCGATGAAGTCGGCGACGAAGCGTTCGGCCGGCCGGTCGTAGATGTCGCGCGGCGCGCCGACCTGCAGGATCTTGCCGGCCGACATGACCGCGATGCGGTCGGACATGGTCAGCGCTTCTTCCTGGTCGTGGGTGACGAAGATGAAGGTGATGCCGGTCTCGTGCTGCAGCCGCTTCAGCTCGATCTGCATTTCCTTGCGCAGCTTATAGTCGAGCGCCGAGAGCGGCTCGTCGAGCAGCAGCACCTTCGGCTGCGGCGCCAGCGCCCGGGCGAGCGCCACGCGCTGCTGCTGGCCGCCGGAGATCTGGCTGGTGCGGCGCGCCCTGAGCGCCTCCATCTTGACCAGCTTGAGCATCTGGGCGACGCGCGCCTCGATCTCCGCCTTCGGCTGGCCGAGCATCTCCAGTCCGAAGCCGATGTTCTGCGCCACCGTCATATGCGGGAAGAGCGCGTAGCTCTGGAAGACGGTGTTGACCGGGCGCTTGAAGGGCGGCAGCGGCGCGATGTCCTGGCCGTGCAGCAGGATTTCGCCGGCGCTTGGGAAATCGAAGCCGGCAATCAATCTCAGCAGCGTCGTCTTTCCGCATCCGGACGGGCCGAGCAAGGTGAAAAACTCGTTCTCACGGATCGACACCGACACCGTGTCGAGAGCGGCTACCTGATTTTCACCGGTTCCAAATACTTTGCGTACACCGCGAACTTCGATCGCGTTCTTACCCGGCTGTTCCGGCACGATTACCCCATTGAGAGAGCCTGCTCTTGTCGGCAGGTGTGTTCCTGTTTGATTGTCACCATAAGCCAGCCGGCTTGGCAACTGCGGAGCTGCTATTCGATTTCTAGACGCAATTCCCATGCCACAACCTCAGGCCTGGCTATGCTTAGGCTTGGTAAGTGACCTTTCCGCCGCAAATGGTGGTGACCGGCCGAACGATATGCAGTGCTTCCGGCGCCGTCTTCTCGATATCGGCTGACAACACCACGATATCGGCGAGATATCCGGTCTTCAGTCGGCCCTTGCGATGTTCCATGAACTCGGCATAGGCGCCCTCGACCGTGTAGCCGGCGATCGATTCATGCAGCGAGAAGCTCTGGTCCGGCAGGCCTTCTGCCCAAGGTTTGCGCATAACCGCCGCCTGGATGCTCAGGATCGGGTCGACCGGCGAAACCGGCCAGTCGGACGCGAAGACGACGCGCGCGCCGGCTTGCTTGAGCGTGCGCCAGGCATAACTCAGCGGCCACTTCGCCCTGCCGATACGCGAGATCGTCGGCTCGAGCGGGAAATTCAAGGCGCCCGGCGGATGCGCCGGCTGCATCGACGCCAGCACGCCGAGCTCGGCAAACCTTGGCACGTCGGACGGCGTGGTCACCTCGATATGCTCGATGCGATGGCGACTGTCGCGCCTGCCGTTCTTCTTCAGCGCCGTCTGATAGCCGTCGAGCACGGCGCGCACCGCGCCGTCGCCGATCGAATGCACGGCGATCTGCAAGCCGCGCCTGTCGGCCTCGACCGCCACTTCGGCGAAATGCGCGGGCGAAAAAAGCGGCTCGCCGCGCCAACCCGGCCGGTCGGCATAGTCGTCAACCATCACCGCGGTCCAGGAATCCAGGACGCCGTCATAGAAGACCTTGACCATGCCCGACGACAGCCACTCGGAATTGTAGGTCGCCGCCATGCGCGAGGCTTTTTCGAGCATGTCCAGCTTCATGAAATTCTTGAAGTGGAACGGAATCTTGGTCCGGCAGATCAGCCGCTCCTCTTCTTCCAGGCCGGCGAGCAGCTCGAGCTGGTAGAGGTTGCCGTCCATGTTCTGGATCGAGGTGATGCCGTGCCTGGCGCACCACTCGAGCCCGCGATGCATCAGATCGCGGTCGGCCGCCAGTTCTTCGGCCGACGGATAGGGATCCGGCTCCTCGCCAGTCAGGCCGAGTCGTGTCCGGTTTGCTCCGAAATGCTCGAGGATCGGCCCGAATGCCTCGCCTTCGCGCAGCTCGCCGGCGGCAAGTCCGTCAGCACCCATGACGACTTCGTTGCCCGGCCCTACCTGCTTGCCATTGAGCAGGCCGGCCTCTTCGAGCGCCTTGGTGTTTGCCCACATTGTATGGTGGTCCGAGGCCGACATGGCGAAGGGCCGGTCGGGGATGATGCGATCGAGATGATAGCGGGTCACCGGCTCGGGCAGGATCGCATAGTCGACGCCGGCGCCGATCAGCAGCCTGGCATTCGGACGCTTGGCGGCAAAGCCCTGGATCGCGTCGCGCAGCGCGTCGAAGCCGTGCACGCCCGCCAGATGCAGGTTGTCGAGCTCGGCCGCGCCGCCGAACAGATGCATATGCGCTTCGATGAAGCCCGGCAGGACGGAGCCGCCCTGGGCATCGATGACGCGGGTGGCCGGACCCTTATGGTCCCGAACGCTGTCGCGATCTGCGATCGCAATTATCTGATTGCCTTTGATGGCAATGGCCTGGGCAGCTGGGGTATCTGGATCCATCGTCAAAATGCTGGCATTCTCGACGATCAGATCGGCCGTTTGCGGCATCATTTTCTCCCATTTGTGCCTAGGCTAGCAGAGTATTGGCGTCTGGCAAGCCGTCCCGTACTGGCCCGAGCGAACAATTTGCAATGCCTCTTGGCGGCGCCGAAACTCTCTGCCACAAAGCTGTTTGAGACCCACGAAAGCGCAACCCGAAGAGCGAGCCAACTCCCAAAATGAAGACAGTTTTCTCTCCTCTCCATGCCGGTCATGCCGGGCAGATGGAACTGGTCACGTCGGCGATTGTCCCTGGTTTCGAGAAGCCGTCGCGGGCCGAATTCATCAAGGCGCGGGTGGAGAGCGAGAAGCTTGGGCCGATCATCGGTCCGGTCGAGCACGACCTCTCCGCCGCCAAGCGCGTGCATGAGGCGCACTACATTGATTTCCTGCCGACCGTGTGGCCGGAATGGGTTGCTGCCGGCTTCAAGGGCTCGGCCATGGGCTTCACCTGGCCGACGCGCGGGCTGCGCGGCGACGTGCCGCCGAAGCGCATCGACGCCCTGCTCGGCTATTATTCCTTCGATGCCGGCGCCACCTTCGTCGAAGGCACCTGGGCGGCGATCAAATCATCCTACGACGTCGCGCTGACGGCGGCAGCCCTGGTCAAGGCCGGCGAGCGGACCGCCTTCGCGCTCTGCCGTCCACCCGGCCATCACGCGGGTGCCGCCTTCATGGGCGGCTACTGCTTCATCAACAACGCCGCCGTCGTCGCGCAATGGTTCCGCGACCAGGGCGCCAAACGCGTCTCGATCCTCGATGTCGACTATCACCACGGCAACGGCACGCAGGAGATCTTCTACCGCCGCGGCGACGTCCAGGTGCTCAACCTGCATGGCGACCCGATGGTCGAGTACCCTTTCTTCCTCGGCCATGCCGACGAGCGCGGCGAGGGCGAAGGCGAAGGCTTCAACATCAACTATCCGATGCCCTTCGGCACCGACTGGGACGGCTGGAACGCATCGCTGGAGGACGCCTGCGCCAAGCTTGCTGCCTACGCACCCGACGTCGTCGTGGTGTCGCTCGGCGTCGACACCTTCGAGAAGGATCCGATCAGTCAGTTCAAGCTGAAGAGCGAGGACTATCCCAGGATCGGCCGCCGCATCGCCAGGCTCGGCCTGACGACGCTGTTCGTCATGGAAGGCGGCTACGCGGTGGAGGAGATCGGCATCAACGCCGTTGGCGTGCTGACGGGATTCGAGGATCGCTGATGCATGTCGCCCAAAAGTGCGCAGCGGTTTTGGGAGAACGACATGCATCAAACAAAGACTTTAAAGCGCGTCGCCTGAATCCGTTCTGCGCGACGCGCTTTAAGCCACATCCGGCCGAAAGGAGTTGCGCCCTCGGATGCAACCGGAGGCGTATTTTTTGACGGCTTTACCGCGAAATCATCGGCTCAACTCAACCCTGAAATCATCGCCAAGTAACGCGAGACGCGGCCTCTGAGTCGCAACACGAGTCCACCGGATTCGATTTTGTCAAATCGCGTTTGATGTCGGATTCATCTGCGGGTAGATTAGACCCGAATCAGCCGGTCCACGGGGGGCGCGGCAACCACCCAAGGTCTCTTGTTCCGGCGCTCGGCCGGCACCAGACGCGGACGGCTTCGCGTTCCCCAAAAGGATTCGGCTCGGTTGGGCGCTGTGCGCGCCCTTGAGTGTGTTTTCGTCAACGTGACGCGTTTCGGGTCCGGACGCTGGCTGCTGCCGGCACCGGGCACAGGGATCGATTCCGGCCAGAATATCAAAATGAGCAGTCCCGCCGCGCTTCTTCAACCCGACGCTTCAGGCTCGCGCCTGGCGTCCCGCGGCGATCTCACCAGCTTCTTCATGCAGCTTGCCGCCGACATCGGCGCCGACAGCTACATGCTGGTCGCCATCGTCCACGACCAGGACCGCAACGATGCGCGCATCGTGTCGTCGAACTGGATTTTCGACGCCATCGAGCTGATCGGCAAAAGGCTGATTGCAAATCTTGCGCTGGGACCGCTGACGGCGGCTCCCGGCGTACGTCCCAGACCACTGGTCGCGGCCCACGCGCCCGATGCCGGCGCGCTGCTGAGCGGCGAGGAGGCCAGGCTGCTCGACGTGCTCGGCCATGCCGAAATCTATTCGCTTAGGCTCAATGTCGGCCGCCAGCGCCTGTTCGTGCTGTTTTCCGCCGCCGAGCCCGACAAGATCGACCTCCCGGCCCTGATGAAGGCGCAGCTGAAATGCTGCTACGCGCTGTCCAGCATCCCGCAATTGATCGCCGAGGCATCGATGCAGGATCCGCTGTCCGACCGCGAGCGCGAATGCCTGTTCTGGGTGTCGGAAGGCAAGACCACCGACGAGGTGGCACTCATCCTTGGCGTCTCGTCGAACACCGTCAACAGCTACATCACGCATGCCATCCAGAAATTCGCGGCCAGCAACCGCGCGATGGCGATTGCGACCGCGATCAGGAGCGGCATCATTTGAAGCACGCACAGGTCAGGGAGGCCGCGGCCGCCCTTTTCAACGATCAGCGCAATCCGTTCGGCGCCTTCTCGCTCGGATCGGAGACGCATCACGCGGTGACCATCCCGGATGCCGTGCGCCGATGCCGCTGGATTGCCGTCGACATCAACGCGTCCAGCTTCGGGCTGTTCTTCGTCAGCCCTTCGCTGGAGCGCGCCCGCCTCGTAGCCTGCTTCGATTCCGACTATCCGTCGACCGCCGTCACGACCAAATTCATCTCGGGCGCCAGCGGCGAGGAGATGGTGCGCCACAGCCGCATCTCGACGACGCCGCGCTGGTGGGCCGACGACGACATGGCCGGCTCGCGGCAGACGCTGGAGAGCCTGACATGGGCCGAGGTAGCCTCATCGCCGGCGCCAGGCACCAATGGCATCGCCTTTCCGGTGCATGCGGATCGCGGCCAGTGCGGGCTGGTGGTCTTCCTGGGACCGGACATCACGCTGTCGGACGACACGCTTTGCGAAATCCACGCGCGCTGCTTTGCGCTGTTCGCCGCGATCGCCCGCATCCGTCCAGGCGAGACCGGCAGAACGCGCGCCATCTCCAAGCGCGAGCTCGAATGCCTGAAGCTGACCGCCAATGGCAACACCAGCGAAGAGATCGCGAAGCTCCTGAAACTGTCGGTGCATACCGCCAACCAGTATCTGACCCAGTCGACGCAGAAGCTCAACGCGGTCAACCGCAACCAGGCGGTCGCCAAGGCGCTGCGTCTCGGCCTGATCGAGTAGCTCGCTCGGGCCAGCGTCCACGCTCTATTCTCAGGGGTAGGCGAGCGGCTCGGTCCTGCGGATGCGCGCCTCATCGATCGCGCCCTCGAGCAGGGCCGTGTTGTGCTCCGGCGTCTCGCCCGGCTTCTCGAAAGACACGTAGTTGACGACCACGGACGCCCCCTGCCCGGTCAGCGTCAGCTGAAAGTAGACGGTGACGCCGCGCGGCCGAAGCTCGAGATCGAGCACGATGCGCGGATGGCCCGTCCAGTCGACATGCGCTTCGCCGCCATGGCCAAGCCTGAGCGTGCCCGGCTGGAAGTAAAGTTCCGCGGCCGAGTCCACCAGGTCCGACAGGCAGGCGAAATGCTCCAGCCGGATGAAGGCGATGTAGTCGGCGACCTCGATCAGGCGCAACTCGCCGACCACCTCCTGGATGGAACTGGCGACGATCTGCTCGCGTGAATTGGCGTGTGGTTGCCGGTTCATGGATTACAAGCGGCGTCCGTTCATTGGGTTGCTTTTCGCTCGGCCTTCTTCGAGTAGACGATCCGCACCAGCTCGGCGACGGCCTGGTAGAATTGCGACGGGATCACGCTATCAACCGAAACTTGCTTGTACATGGAGCGGGCAAGCGCCACGTCCTCGAAGATCGGGATGTTGTGCTCCCTGGCGATCTCGCGAATTTTCAGCGCCACCAGATCCTGGCCCTTGGCGAGCACCAGCGGAGCGGAGTCCTCCTCGCGGACATATTTCAGCGCGATGGAATAGTGCGTCGGATTGGCGATGATGAGCGTCGCGCGCGGCACCGCCGTCATCATGCGCCGCCGCGCACGGTCGCGCGCCAGCGAGCGCAGGCGCGACTTGACGATCGGATCGCCTTCCGACTGCTTCATCTCGTCCTTCACTTCCTGCTTGGTCATGCGCAGGTCGCGCCGCCAGTGGAAGCGCGACCAGACGATGTCGGCGACCGCGATCAGCCCCATGACGAAGACGATCGCCACCAGTATGTCGACAAAGATGCTGCGGATGACCATGCCGAACGACATCGGGTTGGTGATCATGCCGGCAAGCAGCCTGCGATGATCCTCCGACACCGTGAAGGTGAGCACCGCGATGGCGAACGCAAGCTTGGCCAGCGACTTGCCGAACTCGACGAAGCCTTGCACGCCGAACAGGCGGCTCCAGCCCTTGGCGATCGAGATGCGCGACAGTTGCGGCCTGATCCGCTCGCCGACGATTTGCGGCATGTTCTGGAACACCGAAGCCCCGACGCCGGCAACCACCAGGAGCACCAGCAGGCTGACGACGGCGCGGCCGACCTCGGCCAGGACTTGCTGGTAGAGCGTGATGACATCGGTCTCGGTGTCCATCGGCCACGCTTCCGGCTTTTCCAGGAACATGGCGAGGAACATGCCGAGGTTGACGATGGCGTCCTTGGCGTAGAAGACGGTGAACACCAGTATGGCGAGGAAGGACGCAAAGATCGCCGTTTCGCGCGAATGGGGCAGCTTGCCCTGTTCGATCGTGTCGCGGATCTTCTTTTCTGTGGCTTCCTCGGTTTTGGAATCCTTGTCGACCGCCTCAGCCATGGTGCCCTGACCTTATTGCCGCCGTCAGGCTGCTTCGGCGGCGGTCTGTGTCGCGGGAAGCTCGAATGCTCCTTGCCGCGACAGACGGATGGTCGCCACCGCGACCGTCTTGCGTGCCGCCATGATGTCGGTGAGCGCAATGCCTTCCGATCCCTGTCCGAGCTCGGATTCGATCATGCGGCGTGAGCGTGCGCCGATCGCCGACAGCACCGATTCGGTGAGCGCCGCCGGCGCGCCGCGCAGCGCCAGCGTGACGAGCTCGGTCGACAATCCGTCAAACAGAAGCACGCGCGCCTTCTGGGTGAGCATCGGCAGATCGTCAAAGGCAAAGAGCCGCGACTTCACGCCGGCGAGGTCGGGCGTGCCGGCCTCTTCCAGATCCTGCATGAGCTCATCGAGCTCGGGCTTGGCCATTTCGTTGAGCACGCTGGCGACGCGCTCCTGGCCGGCCGACGTGTCCCTGCTCGTTTTTTGGGAAAGCACGCTGGCGCGCAGCTGGTTCTCGACGATCCTGGTCGCCGCATCCGGAATATTGGCCATCGTCACCATGCGCTTGATGATCTGGCTGCGTATCGGCTTTTCCATCGTCAAGAGCACATTGGCGGCAGTCTGCGGCGCAAGCTTCGACAGCACCATGGCGGACGTCTGCGGGTGTTCGCCGGCGAGGAAGGTCCCAAGACGCGCGGGCTCGAGCTTTTCGAGATCCGGCCAGATCGGCGGCGGTCCTTCCGGCGCCGATTCCAATTTCCTGTCGCCCATGATGGCGCTCATTTCCTCGGGCGACAGCGATTCGTTGAGGATCGTGTCCATCCGATCGGCCGAATCGAGCAGGCCGGCGCCTTCCGTGAATTCGGCCTCGAATTCCGCGACGATGCGCTCCAGATCGGCTTGCGGGATGGTGCGCAGCAGGCGGGCGCCCTCGATCAGCGCCTTCAGCTCTTCCTGCTTGAAGAATTTGAGCAGCCGGCTGGCCGAAGGCTTGCCCATCGCCACCAGGATCGCGGCGGCCTTTTGCGGGCGCGTCAGCGTCAATGACGTCATCATGCTTTGCTCCGCTGCCGGTCAGTGCTCTCGCCGTCCACGCTCAGGCGCTCTTCGTCGCGGCGATGATCTCGGTCAACCTGATGCCGAAGCGCGACGGATCGTGCTCCAGCACAGTGATCTCGCCGCGTGCAATCCTGCGGCCGTTGACCACCACGTCGACCGGCTCGCCGATGCGGCGGTTAAGCGCCACGGTCGAGCCCTTCTGCAGCGCCATCAGCTCCGAAACCGGCATCTCGGTGCTGCCGAGGATGATCTGCACGTCGACCGGGATCGTCATGATGATCGAGGAATTGGCTCCTGCCTGGAGGGCGGCGTCCGGCCGTTGTTCCTCTTCCCGCAGCACGCCGCGCAATTCCTCGATGGCTCGGTCGAGCTGCTCGTCCGGCTGGTCGGCTTCGGGTTCGGCTTCCACTTTGGTCTTTGCCATGCCTCGTCTCCAATATTCCCAAGCCCGGCCTCAGCCCGGCATCAATCCGTCGATAAAATCCTGCCCGCCGTCGTGGGGATGCCGGATTCGGACCGTGTAATTCTGTCCGAGCTTGCCGAACTCGCAGACAAAAAGCGTCTTGTCGCGCGCGCTGAGCCTGGCCTGCAGCTGCGCGTTTTCCTCGAACTCGATCACCTGGCCGGGCTGGAAGGCGGCGAGATCGCCAAGCGTCAGCCGGGCGAGCGGCATGGTGGCCTCGAGCCGCACGGCCGAGCGCATCACTTCTTCCGAGAACCGGGCCCGCCAGTCGAACTCCTTCGCGTCGTCGTCGCCTCGATGGGCGGTGGCGCCGCGCGTCGCCAGCAGGATGCGCTGCGGGATCATCACCGTCACCGTGCCGGCGTCGGTCGGCGTCGAGATGCCGTAGACGATGCGAACCGCCGCCCCGTCGCGCAGCACGCGCCGTTTTGCCTCGTTGCCGGACATCGCCCTGGGGACCGGCAAACGCAGGTCGAGCGAACGCCTGCCCGATCCGTTCAGCGCCACCGCGACCTCCTGGAAGACCGTGGTCGCGACATCGGTCTCGATCTGCGACAGGTCGCGCTGGATCGGCGCCACCGGCTGGTCCGGGTCGCCGCCGAACAGCGCTGAGACCATGACCGCAATCGCCGGCGCGTCCATGACGAGCGTCACGGCGTCGGCCGAGGCCGGCGACGAAACGATCGTCATGGCGAAGGTTTCGCCGGCGCGCATGCGCGCATCGGGAACACGGCCCACTTCGACGGCTTGCAGGTCGACCGTGACCGGCGCGCCGAGCTCACCCGCAAGCGCTTTCTGCAGCAGCGGCAGCGAGCGTTCGGCCATGCCGCGGCCGACCCCGATCACCTGCGCGGCCTCGCCGCTGTCGCCGACGAGACGCTCGATGATCAAAGCCCGGGTTTGCGACGGGCTGCCCGGACTGGTCATGACGGCAAGCGGCCCTGACTGACGTTCTGCATGCTCAGGCCGCCTTCTTCTCGGCGGTGCCTGTGTTCATCGTGCTCTGCTCGACGGCATCGATCGTCGGGCGCTCATAGGAGGAAATGGTCTTGCGGCCGAACTCGATCGCGACCTGCGGCAAGGCGCCGTTCATGTAAGCGAGCAGCGTCTGCTTGACGATGATGTAGAGGCGGTTCTTCTTCTCGCGCACCGTCTTGATCTTGGTGGCGACCGGACCGACCACGGCATAGGAGAGGAAGATGCCGAGGAAGGTTCCGACGAGTGCGGCGCCGATCAGGCCGCCGAGGATTTCCGGCGACTGGTCGAGCGCGCCCATCGCCTTCACCACGCCGAGCACGGCGGCGACGATGCCGAGCGCCGGCAGGCCGTCGCCGACCGCGACCATCGCGTGATAGGCCTTCAGCTTGTCGGTGCGGATGGTCTGGATCTCCTCGTCCATCAGCGCCTCGATCTCGTGCGAGCGGGCATTGCCGATGATGATGATGCGGCAATAGTCGCAGATGAAATGCGTCAGATCGTGGTTCTTCAAGACGGTCGGGAACGCCTGGAAGATGGCGGACTCTTCCGGATTGTCGATATGCGCCTCGACCTCGCTGCGCGACTTCGAGCGCAATTCGCGCATCAGACTGTGCAGGACGCCGAGCGTTTCGAGATAGTCGCGCTCCTTCGGCACCGCCTGCTTGAAGGCTTCGAGAATGCCCTTGCCGGTGTCCTTGACCGTCTTCATCGGATTGGCGACGAGGAAGGTGCCGAGCGCGGCGCCGCAGATGACCACCGCTTCCCATGGCTGCATCAGCACATGCAGATGGCCGCCCATGGCCATGAAGCCGCCGAGAACGCAGCCAAGCGTCACTACAAGTCCGATCAGAATACCCACAACAGGTCCTTCCGCATGTCACGTCGCGGATCAGGGATAGTCCTCGTGCCTTGTGTGAGGCTTGAATCGCGACGCGGGAAACCGATTCAGCTTCGCACAAGGAAGCTTCGCTATCATTCCTGGATAGCTTCGGCCGGAGGCGCCTATGTTGAACACCTATACGAGCTACCAGCTCATCGCCAGGGACATCCCCAAGGCGATCGACCAGGTCGAGTCGCAGCCCGTCGTGAAGCGCGAGACCGACTACTATTTGGCCAATATCGGCAACGTCAAAACCATCGACGATTTCGTCAAAAACACACGGCTCTTCAACTACGCCATGAAGGCGTACGGGCTGGAGGACATGGCCTATGCCAAGGCCTTCATGGTCAAGGCGCTCAAGGAAGGCGTGTCCGACTCCGACAGCTTCGCCAACAAGCTGAGCGACAAGCGCTACGCCGACTTCGTGAAGGCTTTCAACTTCGCGGCCTACGGCTCGACCGCCACGCTGTTTCCTTCCGCCCAGCAAGGCGCCGTCGACAAATACATGCGCCAGACGCTGGAGGAGAATGCCGGCGAGACCAATCAGGGCGTGCGGCTGGCGCTCTATTTCCAGCGCAAG
The DNA here is from genome assembly GCF_033977165.1 of Mesorhizobium captivum. Lineage (NCBI taxonomy): Bacteria > Pseudomonadati > Pseudomonadota > Alphaproteobacteria > Hyphomicrobiales > Phyllobacteriaceae > Mesorhizobium > Mesorhizobium captivum. The sequence goes on along the minus strand of NZ_JAVIJB010000001.1, from coordinate 229,745 downwards.
GCGCCGGACATCACCAACTGGTATGACGTGCTCGCCGACACCGCGCTTTCGAACGTGGTCCGCACCGCACTCGGCCTGCCCGACGCCTTCGCCTCCGCCGATATCGACAAGCAGGCGCAGGCGTTCGAGCAGAAGCTCGATATCGCCGACTTCAAGGACCCCGACAAGTTGAACAAGTTCCTGACCCGCTTCACCAGCCTGTGGGAGATCAATAACCCAACCTCCAGTGCCGTGACGTCGGTCAGCGTGCTCTTCGCACAACCGACCACGATCGGTATCTCGACCGATCTGATGATGGCCATGCAGAAGCTGAAATTCTGAGAACCCCATGCAGGACAGTCTCTATGTCGCCCTCTCCTCGCAGATTGCGCTCGAGCGGCGCCTCGACACCATCGCCGACAATGTCGCCAACGCCTCGACCATCGGCTTTCGCGCCACCGGCGTGAAATTCGAGGACGTGGTCTCCGGCACCGGGCCGAAGTCGGTCTCCTTCGCGTCCTCCGGCAAGACCTATCTTTCCACCGCCCACGGCTCGATGACCGAAACCGGCAATCCTTTCGATTTCGCCATACAAGGCGACGCCTGGTTCGCCATCGAGACGCCGGCAGGAACGGTGATGACCCGCGACGGCCGCTTCTCCATGAACGAGAACGGCGAGCTGATGTCGATCGAAGGCTATCCGGTGCTGGACGGCGGCGGCGCGCCGATCCAGCTCGATCCGCGCAACGGCCCGCCCAAGGCCGGCGCTGACGGCTCGCTCCGCCAGAACGACCAGCTTGTCGGCGCCATCGGCCTCTACGATTTCGACCCCGGCGAGAATTTCGTCCGTTACAGCAATTCGGGCATCGTGCCCGCGCGCGCCCCGGAGCCGGTCACCGACCGTTCCGACGTCGGTGTCGCGCAAGGGTTTCTGGAAGAGTCCAACGTCAATCCGGTGCTGGAGATGACCCGGCTGATCCAGGTGCAGCGCGCCTTCGAGAACACGGCGGCGCTGATCCGGCAGAGCGCTTCCTCCACCGACGACGCCATCAAGACGCTCGGTTCGAAGTAGCGGCATGGCGACCGGCTCGTCCCTGCTGCGCGCGCCAGAGAGGCTTGCCGAAGCCGGCCCGACGGATCGGCTGGCCGCTCTCGAACGCGTCTGGCGGCGGTTCGACAATCCGCAAAATGTGCTCAGCCGCGGCGGCCACGTCGTCGAGGTCTCGCCCACCCACTATAAGGTGGGCGGCCTCTCCGACATCGCCAGGCTCGGCGACATCGTCGAGCAGCGCGGCAAGGCCGGCACGCGCCGCGGCGAGATCGTCAGGATAGGCCGCGACGAGGTGGTGGTGGCGCCGTTCGAGCGCAGCGCCGATGCCGGCATCGGCGACGCCGTGTTCCGGCGCGGTCCGCTCGCAGTCGCGCCGCACGCTTCCTGGCGCGGACGCGCGATAGACGCCTTGACCCGCGTCATCGACGGCGGCCCGCCGCTGGCCAGGCCCAACGCCGCCGATAGCGCGCACGCATTGACGCCTGGCGCCATGTCGCGCCAGCGGGTCGGCACGAGCTTCCTGACCGGCGTGCGGGTGATCGACATCTTCACGCCGCTCTGCTTCGGCCAGCGGCTCGGCATCTTCGCCGGCTCCGGCGTCGGCAAGTCGACGCTGCTTGCCATGCTCGCCGGCGCCGAGGCCTTCGACACTGTCGTCGTCGCGCTGATCGGCGAACGCGGCCGCGAGGTGCGCGAATTCCTCGAGGACACGATCGGCGCCGAAAGCATGGCCAAGACCGTTGCCGTCGTCGCCACCAGCGACGAGAGCGCCATGATGCGACGGCGCGCGCCCGACACCGCCATGTGCGTGGCCGAGCATTTCCGCGACCAGGGCCATCGCGTGCTTCTGGTGCTGGATTCGATCACCCGCTTCGCCCACGCGCTGCGCGAGGTGGCGACGGGAACCGGCGAGCCGCCGGTCGCGCGCGGCTACCCGGCATCGGTCTTCACCGACCTGCCGAAGCTGCTCGAAAGGGCCGGACCGGGCGCCGAGGGCCCCGGGGTTAAAGGCAGGGGCTCGATCACAGCCATCATCTCGGTGCTGGTCGACGGCGACGACCACAACGATCCGGTCGCCGATTCGGTGCGCGGCATCCTCGACGGCCATGTCGTGCTCGACCGCGCGATCGCCGAGCAGGGCCGCTATCCGCCGGTCAATCCGCTGTCGTCGATCTCGCGTCTCGCCGACAAGGCCTGGAGCGCGGAGCAACGCATGCTGGTGACCAGACTGAAGTCGATGATCGCGCGCTTCGAGGACACGCGCGACATCCGCCTGCTCGGCGCCTATCAGGGCGGCGCCGATGCCGAGCTTGACATCGCCGTGCTCCAGGTGCCGCTGATCTACGAGGCGCTCACGCAGTCGCCGAAGGACCGCGCGTCGGCCGATCCGTTCGCCGATCTCGCCCGCCATCTCAAGGGGAAGCAGAATGGCGACCAAGGAGACTGATCTTCAGCACACCGAGCGCATGCTGCGCGAGATGATCGCAGAGGCCAAGGCCGCCGAGGAGGCCGACGCCAGCCGCGACTCGCTCATCAACGGCCTATTCCCGAAGAAGGTGGAGTGGCCGCAGCCGCCGCGAGCCGAATTCCCGCGCCTGGCCAACAGGAAAGCGGACCGGCGCAGCGATTTCGTCATCGCAGCGCTCGGCATCACGCTCGGGCTGATCTGCGCGCTGTTTCCCTGGTACATTTTCTTCAACCAGGAGCAGTTCGGCGTGCAGGCCATCAAATTCGGCGGCAGCGGCAGCAATTCCGGTCGCACGGGCGGCGGGGTTGCAGCCGAACGCAGCGGACCGCTGACGGCGAAGGACGTTCCCAATGCTGATATCGACCTGCTTGCCACCGGAACGGTGCAGGACGAACCCGCGCCGGCGCCCGGCGAGCAGCCCTTCCCCGCCGTATCGGGATTCAAGATGGTGCATGTCGCCAACGGCCGCGCCATGATCGAGGACGATACAGGCCTGTGGATCGTCCAGCGCGGCTCGGTCCTGCCCGATTCCAGCCGCGTCTCCTCGATCGAGCAGTGCGGCGGCAAATGGGTCATCGTCACGGACGCCAACAAGGTGCTCGAGCTTTCCAGGTGAAGGCGCCCCAGGTGATGGCGCTTTGCGGCCCGCGGGCTCGTCCCGCGCAAGGTCCGCGCAAGACTGGCGGCCTAGTCTTGTGCGTACTCGCCCGGAGAGTCCCATGGAACCCGTCAACCTCTTTGACCTCGCCACCCGGCAATCGCAATGGCTGGCCGTGCGCCAGTCGGCGATCGCCTCCAACATCGCCAACGCCAACACGCCGGGCTACACGGCAAACGATGTCGAGCCGTTCGAAAAGGTTCTCGACCGCACAGCGGTGACGTTGAAGGCCACCGAGGCCGGCCATCTCGGCGCGGAGGCGACCAATGCCGGCTTCAACGTCAAGCCGGAGGAGGGCACCGGCTCGATCATGCCGTCGAAGAACACGGTGGTGCTCGAGGACGAGTTGATGAAGGCCGGCGAAGTGCGCCGTTCCTTCGAGCTCAACACGGCGATCGTCAAGGCCTTCCATTCGATGATGACCATGGTGGTGAAGAGCTGACCATGGACGCGCTGACCGCAGCCCTCAAAGTCGCGGCATCCGGCCTTGGCGCCCAGTCGGAGCGCCTGCGCGTGGTGTCGGAGAACCTCGCCAACGCGCAATCGACGGGCAATACGCCCGGCGCCGATCCCTACCGGCGAAAGACGATCACCTTTCAATCCGAGCTCGACCGCGCGTCTGGTGGCTCGCTGGTCGAAGTGAGCTCGATCGCGCGCGATCCGTCCGACTTCCCGATCGAGTTCCAGCCCGGCAACGAAGCCGCCGACGACAAAGGCTACGTCAAGATGCCCAACGTCAACGTGCTGGTCGAAATGGCCGACATGAGCGAGGCGAACCGCTCCTACGAGGCCAACCTGCAGGTCATCAAGCAGGCCCGCGATTTGATTTCCATGACCATCGACCTGATGAGGAACCAGTAATGATCGGCGGTATCGGGGCACTACAGTTCAAATCGGCAATCGACGGCGCGGAAGCCGGCTCGCCGGGCCTGCTTCAGGGCGGTATCGGGACACAGGCGAGCGAAAGCGTTGGCAGCAGCTTCGCCGAGGTCCTCAGCCACGCGGCGACCAAGACCGTCAACACGCTGCAGGGCGCCGAGCAGATGTCGATCCAGGCGCTCAAGGGCGATGCCGACACCCGTCAGGTTGTCGATGCGGTGCTGAGCGCCCAGCAGGCCCTGCAGACGACCATCGCCATCCGCGACAAGGTCGTCTCGGCCTACCTCGAAATCAGTCGCATGAATATCTAGGACCGCGTCATGAAAGCTCTTGCCATCGCCGCGACCGGCATGAACGCCCAGCAGACCAACCTGGAAGTCATCGCCAACAACATCGCCAACATCAACACCACCGGCTACAAGCGTGCGCGGGCCGAATTCTCCGACCTGCTCTATCAGGTCGATCGCACTCAAGGGGTGCCCAACCGCTCGAACACCTCGCTGGTGCCCGAGGGCGTCTCGATCGGCCTCGGCGTCAAGACGACGGCCGTGCGCAACGTCCACACGCAGGGCGAACTGACCAGCACCGGCAACAGCTTCGACCTGGCGCTGACCGGCCGGGGCTGGTTCCAGATCGAGGGCGCCGACGGCAGCACGCTCTATTCCCGCGCCGGCGCCTTCAACACCAATGCCACCGGGCAGTTGGTCACCGTCGACGGCGCCAACGTCGTTCCGGCGATCACCGTGCCGACCGACGCGGTCGAGGTCATCGTCAACAAGACCGGCCAGGTCTTTGCCCGCATCGACGGCCAGACCGACCTGCAGCTTCTCGGCCAGCTCCAGATCGCCAACTTCGCCAATGAAGCGGGCCTGGCGCCGCTCGGCGACAATCTGTTCCAGGAGACGGCGGCTTCCGGTCCGGCCAATGTCGGCGTTCCAGGCGATCCCGGCTTTGCCACGATCGAGCAGGGCTATCTGGAATCCTCCAACGTCGATCCGGTCAAGGAAATCACCGAGCTGATCTCGGCGCAGCGCGCCTATGAAATGAACTCCAAGGTCATCCAGGCCGCCGACGACATGGCCTCGGTGGTCTCCAAGAACATCAGGTAACGGATAATGGCTATGCCGGCCTCCTGCCCTGCTTTCCGCCGCGCCGTGCTGGCCCTTGCGCTGGTGGCCGTCGGCATGCCGGCGCTTGCGCAGGAATCGGCCAATCAGATCGCCGCCAATCAGCCGGTCGGCGAGGCCGTGCTGATCCCCAACCGTGTCATCTACCCCGGCGAGGCCATCGAGCTTGCGGCGCTGAAGCAGGTGACCCTTGTGCCGGGCAGACATAAGCCGGACGGCATGGCGACGCGCTCCGAGGAACTGCAAGGCAAGGTCGCCAAGCGCACGCTGCTGCCCGGCCGCTACATCCCGGTAGCCGCCATCCGCGAGGCCTGGCTGGTCGAACAAGGAGCCTCCGTTCAGGTCTATTTCACCGCCGGCGCGCTCACCATTTCGGCCGCCGGCGTCACCTTGCAGCCGGGCGCCGCCGGCGACCAGATCAAGATCCGCAACATCGACAGCGGCAAGATCATCTCCGGCACGGTGATGGCCGACGGCACCATCAAGGTCGGCGCATCGTGATGCGCGCCTTTGCACTTCTGCTGAGCGCCGCCATCAGCCTTCAGCCGGCACTGGCCGATGGACTCACGCCCAAGGCCAAGCGCGAACTTGCGCAAAAAAATGGCGGCGTCTACGACGATCCTGAATACGATCCCGCCACCACCACGCGCATGTTTCGTGTTTCGACGGGACCGAGCACGCTGCCGCCGGGCCAGGTCGCGGCGCGCATCAAGGACATTGCCCAGCTGCAGAGCGCGCGCGACAATCAGCTAGTCGGCTACGGCCTCGTCATCGGCCTGGCCGGAACCGGCGACAGCCTGCGCAACTCGCCCTTCACCGAACAGTCGATCCGCGCCATGCTGGAGAATCTCGGCATCGCCACCGAGGGCGGCAGCGCGCGCGCCAAGAACGTCGCCGCCGTCATCGTCACCGCCAACATGCCGCCTTTCGTCCAGTCGGGCGCGCGCATCGACATCGACGTCTCCTCGATGGGCGATGCCACCTCGCTCGCCGGCGGCACGCTGGTGATGACGCCGCTCAAGGCGGCGGACGGCGAGATCTACGCCGTCGGGCAAGGCTCGGTGATCGTCGGCGGTTTCACCGCCAAGGGCCAGGCCGAGGAGCTGACGCAAGGCGTGCCCACCGCCGGCCGCGTGCCGAACGGCGCCATCGTCGAGCGCCCAGTGCCCGCCGAGTTCGACGACCAGGGCGTGCTGACGCTGCAATTGCGCAATCCGGATTTCTCGACCGCCATCCGCATCGCCGACGCCGTCAACGACTACACCTCGCAGCGCTTCGGCATGCGTGTCGCGGCCGAGCGCGACGCCCGCACCGTGCAGATCAGGCGGCCGAAGAGCGTCTCCGCCGCGCGCTTCTACGCCGAGATAGAGAACCTGGTCGTCGAGTCGGATACGCCGGCCCGCGTCGTCATCGACGAGCGCACCGGCACCATCGTCATCGGCAACAACGTCAAGATCTCGCGCGTCGCGATCAGCCACGGCACGCTCACCGTTCGCATCACCGAGGCGCCGAAAGTGGTCCAGCCGGAGCCCTTCTCCAGAGGCGAGACTGCGGTCGAGCCCTTCACCGCAATCGAGGCCACGCGACCCGACGCGCGCGTCGCCTTGCTCGACGGTCCCGATCTCGAAACGCTTGTCTCTGGCCTCAATCGTCTCGGCGTGAAGCCCGACGGCATCATCGCCATCCTGCAAGGCATCAAGTCGGCCGGCTCCTTGCAGGCCGACCTGGTTCTCCAATAGGCACGCCGATGATCGAGCTTTTCTCTTCAAAACCGCATCGTCGCCCGAGACTTCATCCTGGAATGTGCCTCGTCGCCGCTGCCGCGATCGTTACCCTGGTAAGCGCCGCCGCCCGCGCGGAAGAGGTCCGCCAGGTGCTGCCCGGCGGACAGGCGCCGGCTCAGCCCGCGCAGCTCACGCGCGAAAAGGCGCCGGACGAAAGCGAGATCCAGCGTTTCTGCTCCAACATCGCCGACGCCGCGCGCGACCGCCGTTATGCCCTGCAGGCCGAGGAGTTGAAGCAGCTCCAGGCCGGCATCGACGAGCGCATGAAAGCTCTGGAGGCAAAGCGGACCGAATACGAAGAATGGCTGAAGCGCCGCGAAGTGTTCCTGGCGCGCGCCGAGGACAGCGTGGTCAAGATCTATGCCGGCATGAAGCCCGACGCCGCGGCCGAGCGCCTGGCGATGGTCAATGCCGAGCTCGCGGCCGCCATCCTGATGAAGCTCGATTCGCGCAAGGCCGGCGTCATTCTCAACGAGATGGACCAGAAGGCGGCGGCTGCGCTCACCGGCATCATGGCCAGCGCGGCGCGAAGGGTTGATCCGTCATGAAGTTGAAATTGCTCGTCCTTGTCGCGGCTGTCGGTCTGTCCGGCTGCGGCACCGATCTCAAGGAGGTCGGCCGGGAGCCTGCGCTGTCGCCGGTCGGCTCCGGCATCGGCAATGGCGGGGGTGCGCCCTACAGCTATCCGGAGCCGCCGGCCGCTCCCGTGAAGAAATTCTCGCTGTGGGACGACCGCCAGAGCAGGCTCTTCACCGACCCGCGAGCGCTGCAGGAAGGCGACATCCTGACCGTCAACATCAAGCTCAACGACAAGGCCAATTTCAAGAACCAGAACGACCGCAGCCGCACCGCCGCGCGCAAACTCGGCTACGACGTCACGCTCGGTTGGGACGGCAAGAGCACCAGCGGCAAGGGCGATGCGGGCTTGAGCTCCAGCACCGAGACCAACGCCGACGGCGAGATCAAGCGCTCGGAGAATCTCGAGCTCAATGTCGCCGCCGTCGTCACCGAGGTGCTGCCCAACGGCAATCTGATGATAAGGGGCTCGCAAGAGGTGCGCGTCAATTACGAGCTTCGGGTGCTCACCATCGCCGGCATGGTGCGTCCCTCCGACATCGGCGCCGAGAACACGATCCCCTACGAGCGTATCGCCGAGGCGCGCATTTCCTATGGCGGCCGCGGCCGTGTGAGCGAGGTCCAGCAGCCAGCCTACGGCCAGCAGATCCTCGACCAGGTTCTTCCTTTCTAGGACGGGAGACCGGCTGTCGTGGCAAATGTCGAGCAGGCACAGCCCAAGAAGGGACCTTCCCTGGTGATCCAGCTCGCCGCGCTTCTCGTCATGACTGGCGCGGCCGTCGGCATGGGCTGGGTTTCCGGCGGCTATCTCAAGCAGGGAGAGGCGCCGGCGCCGGTACCTGCCGCGCCGGAGAACGCGGGCACCGCCGAGAAGACCGAGGCCGACAAAGCGGCTCCCGGACCGACGGTGGTCCAGCTGGCGCCGATCACCACCAATCTCGCTTCGCCGAGCGAAGTCTGGATAAGGCTCGAGGCATCGGTGCTCTACGACGCGCCGCAGCCGCCGGAAATGACCGAGCAGATCCAGCAGGACCTTCTCGCATACGTGCGCACGTTGAAGATGCATCAGATCGAAGGCGCCAGCGGCTACCAGCATCTCAAGGCCGATCTCGACGAACGAGCGGCGCTGCGCAGCGGCGGCCACGTCAAACAGGTACTCATCAGGACGATGCTGCTCGAATGAGAAAGTTCCTCATCGCCACGGCGCTCATCGTCGTCACCACCTCTGTCGCCGCGGCCCAGCAGCTCGATCTCGGCGGCATCGGCAAGGCCGACGGCACCACGGTCGGCTACCTCATCCAGATGTTCGGCCTGCTCACCGTGCTTTCGGTGGCCCCGGGCCTGCTGATCATGGTGACGAGCTTCACCCGCTTCGTCATCGCCTTCTCGATCCTGCGCGCCGGCATCGGCCTGCAGTCGACGCCCGCCAACCTGATCCTGATCTCGCTGTCGCTGTTCATGACCTTCTATGTCATGGCGCCGACCTTCGACCAGGCCTGGAACACCGGCGTCAAGCCGCTGATGGACAACCAGATCACCCAGACCGAGGCCTTCGAGAAGATCTCGGATCCGTTCCGCGGCTTCATGCTGCACAATGTGCGCGACAAGGATTTCGACCTCTTTGCCGATCTCGCCCGCGAGCGCGGCCAGACCGTCTCGCGCGAGACCGTCGATCTGCGCATCCTGGTGCCCGCCTTCATGATCTCGGAGATCAGGCGCGGCTTCGAGATCGGCTTCCTGATCGTGCTGCCGTTCCTCGTCATCGACCTCATCGTTGCCACCGTCACCATGGCCATGGGCATGATGATGCTGCCGCCGACGGTGGTCTCCCTGCCGTTCAAGATCCTGTTTTTCGTGCTCATCGACGGCTGGAACCTTCTGGTTGGCAGCCTGGTGCGGTCCTTTACCTGACCGCCTCGCCGGCGACACGGCAAATGCATCGCTCGAATTTCGCGCGATATATTTTCGATTAACCGTCCAGTTTAGCCGTTTGGTAGGAAGTTGCCCGCATAGTCCGCCTCAGATGGCGGGTGATCGGGTCTCAGCGATCATTGGCATGATGCCGCACCGTCATACCGGACAAGCCGGTATGTCAAAAAAATCCGTGTAAAAACAAGGTACGAGTACCATGGCCAGTATCATGACCAATTCCGCCGCGCTGACCGCGCTGCAGAGCTTGAACAGCACCAACAAGCAGCTCGAGATCACCCAGTCCCGCATTTCGACCGGTTACCGCGTCGCCACCGCCAGCGACAACGCCGCTTACTGGTCGATCGCCACGTCGATGAAGTCCGACAACAAGGCGCTGTCTGCTGTCCAGGACTCGCTCGGCCTCGGCGCCGGCAAGGTCGACACCGCCTACACCGCCATCAACGACATCAAGGACCAGGTCGACCTGATCAAGACCAAGCTGGTCACCGCCCGCGGCGCCAGCAAGGAAGACCAGCAGAAGATCGCGACCGAAATCAACGCCATTCAGGCGCAGATCAAGTCGTCGGTCACCAACGCCAACTTCGCCGGCTCGAACCTGCTGCAGAATGACGGCACGGCGGCTTCCGACCTGAAGATCGTCGCTTCGTACAACCGCACCGGCGCGACCGTCACTATCGACACGATCACCGTCAAGTCCGCCGACACGCAGGTCCTCGACGTCGCCGGCACGGGCGGTATCGTCGGCGGCCTGCTTGCCGCGACCTTCTTCGACCCGAGCACCACCGCTGTCGCCGACACCGCCATCGACACCGCGCTCGGCTCCGTTGAAACGGCGCTCGGCAAGCTGTCCACCGGCGCTGCCTCGCTCGGCGCCGCCAAGTCGCGTATCGACACCCAGAAGAGCTTCCTGTCGAACCTGTCGGACTCGATCGACAAGGGCGTCGGCTCCCTCGTCGACGCCGACATGAACAAGGAATCGACCCGCCTGCAGGCCCTTCAGGTCCAGCAGCAGCTCGGCATCCAGGCGCTGTCGATCGCCAACGGCAACTCGCAGTCGATCCTGTCGCTCTTCCGCGGCTGATCACCCAGCGAACTTCAGGCATCCGGATCGGGCCGCGCCATCAGCGCGGCCCGATTTTCATTGTGACGCCACCGCCCTCCGAGGCGCGCCTCTTCCCTTAAGAAATACTGCCGCATCGCGGTTTCAAGGCCCGCTTTTAACGCGGCATTAACCGTGACGCGCTAGTTATGGTTAACCAATCGCTATGACGGGCCGACCGGTGGTCGACAGGCATGACGCGCCCGCCAGAGAGTTGACCGGCATGCGCGAGGCATGTCTGCTGTGAGAAGAGGTGTATCTTGGCAAGCATCATGACCAACGCCGCCGCGCTGACCGCGCTGCAGAGCCTCAACGCCACCAACAAGGCGCTTGAAACCACACAGGGCCGCATCTCGACCGGTTACCGCGTCGCCACCGCTTCCGACAACGCCGCTTACTGGTCGATCGCCACCTCGATGCGGTCAGACAACCAGGCCCTCTCGGCCGTCCAGGACGCGCTCGGCCTCGGCGCCGGCAAGGTCGACACCGCCTACACCGCCATCACCCAAATCAAGGATCAGGTCGACGCGATCAAGACCAAGCTGGTCACTGCCCGGGGCGCCAGTCAGGATAATCAGCAGAAGATCGCCACCGAAATCAAGGCCATCCAGGACCAGATCAAGTCGTCGGTAACCAACGCCAGCTATGCAGGCTCCAATCTCCTGCGGAACGACGGCACCACCGCGTCCGACCTGCAGATCGTCGCTTCATACAACCGCACCGGCACGACGGTTTCCATCGACACCATCACCGTCAAGTCTGCCGACACGCAGGTTCTCGACGTCGCCGGCACCGGCGGCATCGTGGGCGGCCTTCTCGCCACGGGCTTCTTCGACCCGAGCGCCGCTGCTGTCTCCGACGCCAATATCGACACCGCGCTTGCCAGTGTTGAAACCGCGCTCGCCAAGCTCGCCACCGGCGCTGCCTATCTCGGCGCCGCCAAGTCGCGCATCGACACCCAGAAGAGCTTCCTCTCCAACCTCTCGGACTCGATCGACAAGGGCGTCGGCGCGCTGGTCGACGCCGACATGAACAAGGAATCGACCCGCCTGCAGGCCCTCCAGGTGCAGCAGCAGCTCGGCATCCAGGCGCTGTCGATCGCCAACGGCAACTCGCAGTCGATCCTGGCCCTGTTCAAGAGCTGATAGTTCGGCCGAGACAACCCTTCCATCACAAGGCCGCGTCTGAACGCGGCCTTTTTTTCTTGCGCGTCGGATGGCTGCTTTCGTGCCTTCCGGGTCCCGCGTGGCGCTTGGCGGCACGCACTATCATCCTCGCACAAGCTTCGCGGTCTAGTCTTCCGGCGGACAGTCATGCTGGGAGCGGTTGAATCGTGCCGGAACAGATCCAGAGCCTCATCGCGAACCTGCGGGGATTCGGCGTCAGGCGTCTCGCTCTCATGGGCGGCATTGCCGCGCTGGTCATGGCCGTGATCGGCCTCGCCTCTGTCTATCTCAACCGTCCGGCCTACGAGACGCTCTATGTCGGGCTCGACCGCAGCGACGTGAACCAGATCGGCCTGGTGCTGGGCGAGGCCGGCATCGGCTTCGACGTCGGCGCCGACGGGACGTCGGTGCTGGTGCCGGCCGGCACCACCGCGCAGGCGCGCATGCTGCTTGCCGAGAAGGGACTGCCGACCAGCGCCAACGCCGGCTACGAACTGTTCGACAATGTCGGCTCGCTTGGCCTCACCTCCTTCATGCAGCAGATCACCCGCGTGCGCGCGCTGGAAGGCGAGATCGCGCGCACAATCCAGTCGATTGCCGGCGTCAAGGCGGCGCGCGTCCACATCGTCATGTCCGAGCGCGCCAATTTCCGCCGCGACGAGCAGCAGCCTTCCGCTTCGGTGGTCATCCGCTATGCCGGCGTCGATGCCGAGAAGAGCGCGCAGTCGATCCGCCACCTGGTCGCGGCGGCGGTTCCAGGCCTGTCGGCCGACAAGGTCACCGTGCTCGATGCCAACGGCAACCTGCTCGCCGCAGGCGACGACACCTCCAACACCAGCGCTGCCCGCACGCTTGGCGTCGAGCAGACGGTCGAGGCGCAGATCGGCGACAACATCCGCCGCGCGCTCACCCCCTATCTCGGCCCCGACAATTTCCGCGCCAGCGTCAAGGCCGACGTCAACACCGACACCCGCCAGACCGAAGAGACGATCTTCGATCCCGAATCCCGCGTCGAGCGGTCGGTGCAGTCGGTGCGCACCAATGAGGCCAGCAACCAGAAACAAGCCTCGACGCCGACCAGCGTTGAGCAGAATCTGCCCGAGACGCAGACGACCAGCACTGAAGGGCCGCAGTCCTCCTCGCAGAACGACCGCAAGGAAGAGATCACCAACTACGAGATCAACTCCAAGAAGATCGCCACCGTCTCCAACGGCTATTCGGTGACCAAGATGTCGATCGCCGTCGTCGTCAACCAAGAGCGGCTGAAGACCATCCTCGGCAAGGACGCCACCCCCGAGCAGATCGCCAAGCGCGTCGCCGACATCCAGAAGATGGTGGCCTCGGCGACCGGCTTCGACGACAAGCGCGGCGACGCTATCGACGTTTCGGCGGTCGAGTTCATCGTCGGACTCGACGGCGAGCCGATCGACCAGCCCGGTATCCTCGCCTCGATCGGCACTTATACCGGCACGATGATCAATGCCGGTGCCTTCATCGTCGTCGTGTTCCTGGTCGCCTTCTTCGGCCTGCGGCCGATGGCGGCCGCGCTGACGGCGTCGGCGAAGCCCGCGGCCATCGCCGGCCCGAGCTTCGACGATGTCCAGCGCTCGCTGCCGACGCCTGACGCGCCGGTGGCCGCGATTGCCTCCGATACGCCGGCCGGCGCCTTGCCGGACGCCCGCTCGGGGTCCACCCCGCTCGACGACCTGCGTCAGAAGCTCAGGCCGGCGCCGCAGGAACGGCTGGCGCGCATGGTCGACCTCAACGAGGAGCGTACCGCCCAGATCCTGCGCAAATGGGCTGCCGCCCCGGAAGCGGCGGCATAAGTCATGGCTTCGAGAGCCCTTTTCGATCTCTTGCCTGATTTCGGTTCGCGCACCCCGCGCACCGGCCAGGCGCCGGTGGCCGTCGACGTCGAGCGCAAGCCCGAGGTGTCGCCGCCGCAGGCCGACATTGGCGCTTTGATCGCCGAGGCGGTGGCCGATGCGGAAGCAGCGCTCGAGGCCCGGCTCACGGCCGCCCATCAGGCGGCGCTCGAAGCCGAGCGCCGGGCCAATGACGATGCGGCGAAAGCATTCCTGGAAAGCTTTGGCGGCGATCTCGGCGCGGCGGTCGCGATGCGCATCGATGCCATGGAAGAGCGCGTTGCCGATCTCACCGCCACGACGGTTGCCCGCATCATCGGCGGCATCGTCGGCGACGATCTGCAAAAGCGCTCGCTCGCTGCCCTTGCCCAAACCATCAGCGCCGCGGTCGCAGACGGTGAGGCCGTGCGCATCGGTGTGCGCGGGCCGCTGTCGCTGTTCGAGACGCTGAAGGCCGCGCTTGGGTTCCGCGCGGCCAATCTCGATTTCACCGAGGCTCCGAGTTTCGACCTGACCGTGACCATCGATGAAACGGTGTTCGAGACGCGCATGGCCGAATGGTCGGCTTCCTTCTCGGAGGTCCTGTCATGAGTGCCATCGACGGTGAGCCCCGGCACGAGATCATCATCGTCAAGCGCAATCACGACGGTCACGACGACGGCCATCACGGCGGCGTCTGGAAGATCGCCTTTGCCGACTTCATGACCGCGATGATGTGCTTCTTTCTCGTCATGTGGCTGATCAATGCCGCCAACGAGCAGACCAAGGCGGCGGTAGCCAGCTACTTCAACCCGGTCGAGCTGATCGACCGCAACTCCAGCCGCAAGGGCCTGGAGGATCTCGGCGACGGCCCAAGCAAGGTCGGCCTCACCGCCGATAACCCGCAGGATGGCGCGAGCAAGGCCGGCGAGGACGGCAAGGGCGGCGCCGGCTCCTCCGATCGCAGGCAGACTAAGGAAGCCTCGCAGAAGTCCGACCTTTCCGACGAGCACCTGTTTGCCGATCCCTACGCCGTGCTTGCCGAAATCGCCACCGATACCGGCGTGATGCAGAATGTCAGCGCCAAGGGCGAAGGCGGTGTTCAGAATGCCGGTCCGGCGACCGGCGCTTCCGGCGGCGAATCCTATCGCGATCCTTTCGCGCCGGATTTCTGGTCGCAGCAGGTGGCGACGCCCGGTGCCGAAGCCAGCGCCGAGCGCAAGAAGATCGAAGGCGATCCGGCCAAGCCTGGCGAGAAGGTCGCCGAAACCGAAGTGCCGAAGGTCAAGACCGTTCCGCCCACGCCGCCGCAGTTGGATGCACCGCTCGAGACGTTGGCGACACCGGAAAAACCCGGTGCCAAGGCGGCTGCCGGGTCGGGCGGCACGAAAATTGGGAGAGGCGACGGCAAGGAGGTCAAGGGCGAGAAAGTCGAAGGCGAGAAGGCAGACGTCGAAAGAGCCGGAGGTGCCGCCAAATCCGATACCGCGAAGACCGAAGCGGCCAAGGCGGGGATGGAAAAGGCCGAGCCGGAACAAGCTTCCGACAAGGGGGAAAAGACCCCGAGCAGCGCCGCCCTCAAGGCCGCGGCCGAGATCAAGCAGGAACTGGCCAAGGCCTTCGCGCCAGGCGAAAAACTGGCGGCGGGCGTCTCCGTCGAGGCCACCGGCAAGGGCGTCGTCATCTCGATCACCGACCAGCTCGACTTCGGCATGTTCGAGATCGGTTCGGCCCTGCCGCGCCGCGAGCTGGTGCTGGCGATGGAGAAGATCGGCCACATCATCAACGAGAAGAAAGGCACCATCACCATCGGCGGCCATACCGATGCGCGGCCGTTCCGCAGCGACACCTACGACAATTGGCGGCTGTCCACCGCCCGCGCCCACTCCGCCTACTACATGCTGGTGCGCGGCGGCGTCGACGAAAGCCGCATCACCGAGGTCGCCGGCTTCGCCGACCGCCAGCCCAAGATCGCGTCCGATCCGCTGGCGGCCGCAAACCGCCGCATCGAGATCCTGATGGCGACCGGCGGATGAGGGGCAGGACCGTCATCGGCCGCGCCGTCGGGCTGCTCCTGCTTGCCGCGGGGTCGCCCGGGGCGGCTTTCGCGCAAGACGATGGCTTGCAGGCCTATCAGCTGGTGCGTTCGCTGCAGCTGATTCAGGACCGCATCGCCGGCGGCGACCATGCGGCGCTGCCGATGCAGGCCAAGCTTCTGGAAATGGCCGATGACAGGCTTCGCGTGGCCGATGCCGGGGATTTCAAGGACCCGAAGAATTTCCGCGCTCTGCTCGTCTACGGCATGAGCGGCGGCAACCCGGTCACCGTCGAGGCAGCGGCTTCGCGCGCGACGACCGACCCGCAGAGCCTTGCCATCGCCAAAGGGATCGTCGCCTATCTGAACGGCCGGCCGGCCGCCGCGATCGAAATCCTGAAACCGATCGATCCGATGAGCGTGCCCCCCGACCTCGGCGCCTTCCTGGCGCTGGTCAAGGGTTCGCTGCTTGCGACCGATGAACCCTTAACCGCGCTCACCCTGCTGGATGAGGCGCGCCTGCTCAGCCCCGGTACGCTGGTCGAGGAAGCGGCCCTTCGCCGCTCCGTCGGCATCGCTGCGGCGCAAGGCGACGCCGCTCGCTTCGCGCTCGCCTCGACGCAGTATGTCGCCGGCTATCTCTATTCGCCCTATGCCAGTCAGTTCGCCGACTCCTTCGTCTCCGGTGTCATTGCGCTCCATATGTCGATCAGCCAGGACAAGTTGGCCGACATCACGTCGATGATGGACGCCGAGCGCGAGAAGGTGATCTACCTGCGCATCGCGCGCCGCGCCGCGATCGACGGGCTGACCGACCTCTCGGCCTTTGCCTCGGCGCGGGCCGAGCAGGGCCGCAACGGCAACGGCAATCAGGACGATCCGCGCGCCGTGCTCTACTCGAGCCTCTCCACGGTGACGTCGGCCACGATCGACGACGTGCGTGTCAGGCTCGGCAAGATCGATCGCGGCAAGCTTTCGGAAAGCGACCGCGCCTTGCTCGATGCGGCGCAAGCCGTCGCCGGCGAGGTTGTCGCTCCTGTGCCGGCGGCCGCCAAGGACGAGACCGAGGCCGCAGATCCGGCAAAGAGCGATGCGGCGAAACCCGCCGCCGAAACCGACCCCGCGGGCGAGGTCGACGCCGACGCCTTGCCGCCGGTGGAAGGCGCGGTGTCCGAGCAGCCGGCTGTCGCGGCCTCGCCCAAGCCGGCGGCGGACGCGCCGGCCGCGGCTTCTATGCCGCCGGCCACGCCAATGACGGCTCAGTCCACGGCGGAAGCTCCGGCCTCCGCTCCTGCGCCACCCGAAACGTTGCCGGTGCTGCCTACGTCCGCGCCGGCGGCTTCGGGTCTTGACACGCACGATCCCACTGACGCCGCGATGCTCAACGCGCGCCGGCAGCTCGACCAGATTGACCAATTGCTCGGAGCCGCTCCCAAATGACCAGCGCCCAAATGACCAGCGTGAGTCAGGCCTTGCCGGGGCTCGGCTCCGCTCACACCCAGTCCCGCGAGCAGGCCGCCGACGGGACGGAAAAAGGCTCGAATTTCGGCGAGATGGTGCATGGCGCCGAAAAACCGGTCCGGCAAGGCAAGCAGCCGGCCGAGCCTCTGTCTTCCGATGCGCACTCGGCGCGTCGCACCCTCGCCGGTTCGCCCAAGGTACAGGCTGACCAGGATGGGCAGAACAAGACCGCCGCGCAAAAGCCGGCAGCCGGAAAAGCCACCAAGAGCAGCGCCGACACCGGTCATGCGAAGGCAGCGGACGATGCCGACGCGGCGGCGCAATCGTCCGACGCCGCTCCGCTCCAGGATGGCTTGCCCTTGCTGATGGCGTTGGGCGACATCCGCCATTTCGCAACGTCGACAAATGCCGGTCGCGACGGATCCACTGCCGAGGGAGAGGCAGGGATCCAGCCCCCCCTTGGCCGGTCCGCCGCTTCGCAGCTGGCGATCCGTCAGGGCAGACGCACATCGGCCGACGCTTCCGAAACCTCCGAGCCGTTGCCGCAATCCGGTCGCGCGGGACTGGAGACAGAGAAATCCGGGCCCGATTTCGGACAGAAACCGGTGAGCGCGGATCCGGCCGCGGACGCATTGGTCCGCAAGGACGACATCCCGCCAGGAACGCAAGGCACCGAAACCGACGCCGCAACGCCGCACGGCTGGCGGCCGGCAACCGCCCAGAAAACGGCGCAGTCCATCGCGTCGATCAATCAGGCCAGGCCATCCTCTGCCGCCGGGCGCATGGATGTCGTCAGCCAGCAGAGCTTCCCGGCGCCGGCGCAAAATCCCCTTAGCCAGACGGCATCGGGGCTGGTTGAGGCGATCGCCTCGGACGATGGCGTTCAACAGGCCTTTTCAAGCGCGTCGGTCAGCTCCCAAACGGCCAATTCTGTTGCCGTTCCGACACATGTCCTGAAGATCGAGCTCCACCCTTCGGAGCTCGGCATGGTGACCGCCAGCCTGAGGCTCTCGGGAGAGCAACTTTCGATTGAGATGAAGCCGGAGACGCATGAGGCATACCGCCGGCTGACCGCCGACAGCGACGCCATCGTCAAATCGCTCCGCGGCCTTGGCTTCGAGGTCGATCACGTCACCATCCTGCAACCCTCGATAGCAGCGCATTCGGCAAGCCGCGCCGATGCGAACAGCGCGCTGCCGATGTCGACGGGCCGCGACCAGCCTTCATTCCAACCGGGGAATTCGGGCGGCAACAGCGCCGGCGGCGATCGGCAATCGGGAAGGAACGACCGCAATGGCGCACAGGAATTCAGCCGTGCTGCTTCGCCTCTTCGCGAGCGCGCTGGCGACGATATCTATATCTAGCCTGGCTGTCGGCGCCGCCAAAGCCGCCGCCAATCCCTGCGAGCCGGAAATCCTGCGCGCCGCCGATCGTTACGGCGTGCCGGCGGGTATCCTCTACGCGGTCGGCCTGACGGAGACTGGAAAGAAGGGCAGCCTCCAGCCCAACGCTTTGAATATAGAAGGAAAAGCTGTCTTCCCGCGCAGCCGCGGCGAAGCGTTGGCGACATTCGAGAATGCCCGTCGCGAGGGCAAGACGCTGATCGACCTCGGCTGCATGCAGATCAACCATCGCTATCACGGCGATCATTTCCGCAGCGTCGACGACATGCTCGATCCGCACCGGAACGTCGACTATGCGGCGCGCTTCCTGGTGAGCCTCCATGCCCGCCATATGACCTGGTCGATGGCTGTCGCCCGCTATCACGCCGGCCCGAACAACGACCCGGCGCAGAAGGTCTATGTCTGCCGCGTCATCGCCAACATGGTCGCGACCGGCTTCGGCAAATGGACGCCGAACGCCACCGCTTTCTGCAATCAATAGTTGTTTCCGCAGCGATTTCGATCCGGGCCGCCGTCGAGGCTCCCGGCGGCTCGAGTATCGTCCCCGATCCGGTGCCGCCAATACACGTTGCACAACCGCCTTTATTACGGCTCCCAAAAAAACTCCCAAGAAAATAGCTACAAGAAATGACGGTTTTTCAGGATTCGCCGAGCCGGGTACCCCTTTCCGCACGGGGCAAATGAGCTGATTCGGAGGGGTGGTCCGATGATCGTGATCGTTGATGAGCGCGAGCTCGTAACTGAAGGCTATAGCTCGCTTTTCGATCGCGAAGGCGTCGCTACTGCCGGCTTCGCGCCGGGCGAGTTCGGCGAGTGGGTGAGCTCCGCCGCCGATACCGATCTGAGATCGGTCAGGGCCTTCCTCATCGGCGACTGCCGCGACGGCGCCATCTCGCCGCGCCAAATCCGCGACCGCACCGGCGCGCCAGTGATCGCGCTCAGCGAGCAGCATTCACTGGAACACACGCTGCGGCTTTTCGAGAGCGGCGTCGACGACGTCGTCCGCAAGCCCGTGCACATCCGCGAGATTCTCGCCCGCATCACCGCCATCCGCCGCCGCGCCCATGAAGAGGCCGCCTACACCGAAGTCGGCTCGATGCGCATCTTCATGGACGGCCGCGATCCGGAGATCAACGGCGAGCCGCTGCCGCTGCCGCGCCGCGAGCGGCGCATCCTGGAATATCTGGCCAGCAATCGCGGCCGGCGCGTGACCAAGACGCAAGTGTTCAACGCCATCTACGGCATCTTCGACGAAGAGGTCGAGGAGAACGTGGTGGAGAGCCACATCTCGAAGCTGCGCAAGAAACTGCGCGAGAAGCTCGGCCATGACCCGATCGATTCCAAGAGGTTCCTCGGCTACCGGCTGGTGTTTTGATGGCCGCCGCCGCGACGTCCCGCGCCAGCCTCGCGCAAGACACGAGGCTTAGTTTTGTGGCCTCCTACCCAGGCACTGCGGAGATGTATCGATGAGCCTTTACGGAATGATGCGGACCGGCGTTTCCGGTATGAACGCGCAGGCCAACCGCTTGTCCGCGGTGGCCGACAACATCGCCAACTCCGACACCACCGGCTACAAGCGCTCCTCTGCCGAATTCTCGACGCTGATCATGCCCGGCACCGGAGGCGCCTATAATTCGGGCGGCGTGACGACGACGATCCGCTCCGCCATCAGCTCGCAAGGCGTCATGCAGTACACCACGTCGGTGTCCGACCTCGCCGTCAACGGCGACGGCTTCTTCGTCGTGCAGGATCCGAGCGGCACGCCCTACCTCACCCGCGCCGGCGCCTTCGTTCCGGATGCCGAGGGCAGGCTGGTCAACGCCGCCGGCTACCAGCTGATGGCCTACAGCTATGCCAACGGCGTGCCCGCGGCCACCGCCAACGGCTTTGAGGGCCTGGTGCCGGTGCAGATATCCGACCAGGAGATGACGGCGACGCCCAGCACCGAGGGCACCTTCTCCGGCAATCTGCCATCGGGCGCCACTCCGGTCGCAGCCGGCAGCCTGCCCACCACCAACACCGCCGCGGCCCAGTACACCTCGAAGTCCTCGCTGGTCGCCTACGACAATCTCGGCAACAAGGTGCTGCTCGACGTCTATTTCACCAAGACCGGCGCCGGAACTTGGCAGGTCTCGGTCTTCGACCAGTCGAAGGCGACCCCCGGCACGTCCTTCCCCTACACCGGCGGCGCATTGGGTTCGGCCAACCTGACCTTCGACACCACCACCGGCAAGCTCACCGGCGCGACCACGGACGTCTCCTTCACGGTGCCGAACGGCTCGACCCTCAAGCTCGATCTCTCCACGCTGACCCAGCTAGGCACCGGCTACACCGTTGCCGACGCCGACGTGAACGGCAATGCCCCGAGCACCATCGAGAAGATCCAGATCGGGCAGGATGGCGTGATCTACGCGCAGTACCAGGACGGCTCCACAAAACCGCTCTACAAGATTCCGCTGGCCGATGTTCAGAGCCCCGACAACCTCACCGCGATGCCGGGCAACGTCTATGTGCAGAGCGCCGATTCCGGCGCCGTTCGCATCGGCTTTGCCAACGAAGGAAAACTTGGCGCGGTCGTCTCGGGCGCGCTCGAAAATTCCAACGTCGACATCGCCGAGGAACTGACCAACATGATCGCGGCGCAGCGCAGCTACACCGCCAATTCCAAGGTCTTCCAGACCGGTTCCGACCTCATGGACGTCCTCGTCAACCTGAAGAGATAACCCATCGGGCGCCAGCCCGTGAAAGACCCGCATGTCGCTTTCCACCGCACTAAGCATCGCCCAGTCGGCGCTCCTGGCCACATCCAAGCAAACCAGCGTCGTGTCGCGCAATGTGGCCGACGCTTCCAACCCGGACTATGCCCGCCGCGTCGCCGTCGTCACCAGCACGGCGCCCGGCGCACGATCGGTGGAGATCCAGCGCGCAGCCAATGACCTTCTGTTCCGGCAGAACCTTTCCGCGCTGTCGGCATGGAGCGGCCAGAGCGCGCTTTACAGCGGCATGGATCAGCTCGACCTTTCGGTCAACGGGGTCGACAACGCATCGTCTCCATCGACGGCGATCGCCAATCTGCAGCAGGCGCTGCAGCTCTACGCCACCACGCCGTCGAACCAGAATCTCGGCGCCAGCGTCATCGACGCGGCCAAGCAGGTGGTGAGCTCGCTGAACGACGGCACCAAGGCGATCCAGGACTTCCGCACCCAGACCGATGGCCAGATCGCCACCGCGGTCGACGACCTCAACTCGCTGCTCAGCCAGTTCCAGGACGCCAACAAGGCCGTCATCGCCGGGACGCGCTCCGGCACGGATGTGTCCAACGCGCTCGACCAGCGCGACGCCATTTTGAAGAAGATCGCGGAATATGTGCCGGTCTCGACCTTCACGCGCGGCGACAACGATATGGTCATCACCACCAAGGACGGCACGACGCTGTTCGAGACGGTGCCGCGCTCGGTAACTTTCACACCCTCGGCCGGCTACACGGCCGGCGCTCCCGGCAACACGATCTATATCGACAACGTGCCGCTTTCGGCAGGCGCCGCCGACAACGCCAGCGCCGATGGCAAGCTCGCCGGCATGCTGAAGCTGCGCGACGGCGTCGCCGCGACCATGCAGAGCCAGCTCGACGAGATCGCGCGCGGCCTGATCACGGCATTCGCCGAGACCGCGCCGTCTAAGCCCAACGCAGCCGGCCTTTTCACTTGGTCCGGCGCGCCGGCCGTTCCGGCTGCCGGCACCCTGGTCAACGGCCTCGCCGGCTCGATCAGCGTCAACGCCGCCCTTGACCCGAGCACCGGCGGCAGCCCGTCGCTCCTGCGCGACGGCGGCGCCAACGGCGCAGCCTATATTTCCAACACCGGCGGCGGGGCTTCCTACTCGGACCTGCTGATCGCCTATGGCAACAGGCTGGATCAGCCGATGGCCTTCGATCCGTCCGCCGGCATCACGGTCAGCTCCGGCGTCTCGGACTACGCGGCCAGCGCCATCGGCTGGTTCGAAGGCGTGCGCCAGCAGGCGTCGACCAACGCCGACGCCAAGGAGGCGCTGGCCACGCGCACCGCCGAAGCGTTGTCGAACGACACCGGCGTCAACGTCGACCAGGAAATGTCCCTGCTTCTCGACCTCGAGCACACTTATCAGGCGTCAGCGCGCATGATGAAAACCGTCGACGACATGCTGGACGCCCTATTGAGCGCGGTGGGATAAGCCATGAAAGCGACAGCCGTCTCCTCGGCCGCCATCTCCAACGCTCTGCGCTATCAGCAGATGCGCATGCAGGCCGAGCTCGTCAAGGCGACGACGGAATCCCAGACCGGCAAGGTCGCGGATGTCGGCCTGGCGCTTGGCGGGCGCACGACCCAGGCTGTCACCTTCCAGCGCGATCTCGACCGGCTGAACGGGATCATCGATTCCAATTCGCTGGTCGCGGCACGCCTGACATCGACGCAGGATTCGCTTGGCCAGCTCTCCGATGTCGCGCAGGACCTTCTGACGGCGCTGACCAGCGCCGTGTCGGGCGATTCCTCGACCGCAATCACCCAGACCGCCGGCGCCACGGCGCTGCAGCAGATGACGGGTATCCTGAACACCAGCGTCAACGGCGAATATCTGTTTGCCGGCACCAACACCGACGTCAAGCCGATCGACGACTTCAGCGCCGCCGGCTCGCCCGCCAAGGCGGCGTTCGACGCTGCCTTCACCAGCTACTTCGGCTTCGCCCAGAGCGACCCGGCTGCCGCCAACATCACCGCCGCCCAGATGGATGGCTTCATCACCACCAAGGTCGAGCCGCAGTTCCTGGGCGCCGGCTGGCAGACCAACTGGTCGAGCGCCACCGACGACCAGATCACCAGCCGCATTTCGTTGAGCGAGACCACGCAGACCTCGGTCAGCGCCAACGAGCAGGGCATCCGCAAGCTCGCCATGGCGGCCGCCATGGTCAGCACCCTCTTCACCGGCAACATCAGCCAACAGGGGCAGAATACGATCGTCAGCCGCGCGCAGAAGCTGGTCGGCGAAGCCATCGGCGGCATCGTCCAGGTGCGATCCGAAGCCGGCCTCGCCCAGAAGCGCGTATCCGACGCCAGCGACCGCATGAAGACCCAGGTTGATCTGTTCGAGAAGCACATCATCGATCTCGAGGGCGTCGACCCAACGGAGGCCGCCACCCGCGTGGCCGACCTGACGCAGCATATCGAAACGTCCTTCGCCTTGACCGCGCGCCTGCAGCAGCTCAGCCTGTTGAACTATCTCACCTGAACACTTTCACCGGAACGCCAGAGCTCCGACGATGTATCAATTCTCCTACGCCGACATCCAGACCGACTCCGTCGCCGACGCCAAGGACCGGGAGCGGCAGCTGCTCACCCGCTCGATCGACATGCTGGCGGCAGCGGCGGCCGTCGGGCCGGAGTCGATGGAAGCGGTCGAGGCGCTGCACTTCACCAACCGCATCTGGACCACCTTCGTCGAGGATCTCGGCTCCAGCGACAATGCGCTGCCCAAGGAACTGCGCGCCAACCTGATCTCGATCGGCCTGTGGCTGCTGCGCGAGACGGAGGACATCCGGCAGGGCCGCGCCAACAATTTCGAAGGATTGATCGAGGTCTCCCAGATCATCCGGGACGGCATCCAATGACCAACACGCTGAAGATCTCGCTGAAGCCGAACGAGAAGATCTACATCAACGGCGCCGTCATCCGCGTCGACCGCAAGGTCTCGATCGAGCTGATGAACGACGTCCAGTTCCTGCTCGAAAGCCATGTAATCCAGGCGGACCAGGCCTCGACGCCGCTGAGACAACTCTACTTCATCGTGCAGATCATGCTGATGAACCCGTCGGGCGCCTCCGAGGCCCGCGACATGTTCCGCCGCTCGCTGCCGATGTTGATCTCCAGCTTCGACAACCAGGAAATCTGCAGCGGGCTGAAGCAGATCGACCGCATGGTCGGCGAGGATCATATCTATGAGGCGCTGAAGGCGATCCGCGCGCTGTATCCGCTCGAGCGCCAGGCGCTCAACGGCAACGAAGACATTTCCGAAGCGCCGCGCGCGCTGGCTGTAGGAGCATAAGGATGGCCGTGGACATGACAACGACGATCCCGGTTGGCGCCAACCAGGCAAGCCAGCAGACCTCGAAGACCGCCGTCGACTATCAGTCGTTCCTGAAGCTTTTGATCGCCGAGATGAAGAACCAGGATCCGACCAAGCCGATGGACTCGACGCAGTATGTCGCGCAGCTCGCGACCTTCTCGCAGGTCGAGCAGTCGGTCCAGACCAACAGCAAGCTCGACCAGATCATGCAGTCCTCGGCGCTATCGCAGGCGGACGCGCTGATCGGCCGCTCGATCACCTCCGCCGACGGCAAGACCACGGGGACCGTGGCTTCGGTGAAACTCGCCAGCAGCGGCCTGATAGCGGTGCTTCAGGACGGCACCGAAGTCCCCGTCGGCGCGGGCGTATCGATCAAGCCGGCCGCCTAGCCGGTATTTCGTAAGGGGTCTGCCAATGAACGAGGCCGACGCCCTCGATATCGTCCAGTACGCGGTGTGGACGGTGCTTACCGCCTCCGCGCCGGTCGTGCTTGTGGCCATGGCGGTCGGCATCGGCATCGCGCTCATCCAGGCATTGACCCAGATCCAGGAAATCACGCTGACCTTCGTGCCCAAGATCGTCGCCATCATGCTGGTCGTGGCGCTGACCGGGCCGTTCATCGGCAGCCAGATCTCGGCCTTCACCAACGTCATCTTCGAACGCATCGAACACGGCTTCTGATACGAGGCCGGCGCAGGTGTTGAGGCGCTTGGGTACAAGCCGCAAGATCGCTTGCCGCTGTCCCCGTTGCGGCTAGATTGTAAGCCGCGCCCGCTTCGGCGGTGCCTTGGATACGACGGTTTCGAAAAACGATGGATCAGCCAAAGTCGGCCGGCGGGCCATGTGCGGGATAGCCGGCGTCTGGCGAAAGCGCGATCCGATCGGCGCCGGCGATCTTTCCGACATCGCCCGCATGATGCAGGTGCTGGCGCATCGCGGCCCGGACGACCACGACAGCTGGAACAGCGCCAGGCTGGCGCTCGGCCACCGCCGGCTTGCCATCATCGACCCGTCGCCCGCCGCGCGAGAACCGATGCTGACAACCGATGGCCAGGGCGTCCTTTGCTACAATGGCGAGGTCTACAATTACCGCTCGCTGCGCAAGTCGCTGGAAGCCGAAGGCCGCGAGTTCCGCACGGTCTCCGACACCGAGGTGGTGCTCCAGGCCCTGCATCATTGGGGCGCGGAAAAGGCTGTGCCGCTGTTCGACGGCATGTTCGCCTTTGCTTATTTCGATCAACGCGACGGCGCGTTGTGGCTTGCCCGCGACAGGCTTGGCATCAAGCCGATATCCGTGGCCGACACAGGCGAGCGGCTGCTGTTCGCCTCCGAGGACAAGGCGATCCTCGCCTGCCAGGATTTTCCGCGCCGGGTCGACGCGCGCGAGATCACCTTGCGGCTTGCCTGGCAGAGCCGCGATTCCAGCTACAGCATCTTCGAAGGCGTCGAGCGCCTGCCTCCCGCCGGCCTCTGGAAGATCAGCGATGGCGGCATCGAGAAGCGGCGTTTCTGGCATGTGCTCGACGTGCTGGAGACATCGCGCATCGTCAACGACAGGACGTCCGACGCCGGGCAGTTGGCCGCCCTTCAGGCGCTGCTCGAAGAAAGCGTCGAGCTGCACTGCATCGCCGATGCCAGCCTGGCCACCGCCTGCAGCGGCGGTGTCGATTCCGGTCTGATCACCGCGCTCGCCAAGCGCCACAGGCCGGAGATGCACGGCTATGTGGTCGATCCAAAGCTCGGCCGCAGCGAGGCGGAAAACGCCGAGCGGACCGGCCGCCATGTCGGCGTCGACCTGCGCCGCGTGCCTGTCGACCGGAACCAGTTCTTCGAGCTCTGGCCACGCGCGGTCTGGCATCTCGAGAGCGATGGCTGGCATGCCAGTATTGCCGGCCTGCTGGCGCTCGCGGATCAATGCCGCGCCGACGGCGTCAAGGTGCTGCTCACCGGCGAGGGTTCCGACGAGCTGTTCGGCGGCTACAAATGGCAAGCATCGACCATGCGATTGTGGCGTCCGCCGTGGCTTCGGCACTTGTTCCGCTCCAAGTCGGCGCGCGAACGGAAATTCGCCCAGCTTCGCCGGGCGCCGTTCCGCAATTCGATCGGCCGCGGCTCGCCCTGGGATCGCAACATCGTGTTGAGGGCCTTGTCGCCCGAGCTGAACTTTCTGCAGACGAAGCTGTTCGACCGGCTCGACGGCGTCAGCCCGGACAGCGACCGCGCTTTCCTGGCAAGCTGCTTCTACGATCTCTATTCGCATCTGCAGGACCTGCTGCACCGGCATGACCGCCTCAGCATGGCAGCTTCGGTCGAGCTCAGAGTGCCATTCCTCGAAAACCGGCTGATCGATTTCGCCATGCATCTGCCGAGGCGGCACAAATACCGCAACCGGACGAGCAAATGGTTGCTGAAGAAAGTCGCCGAGCGCCATCTGCCGCGCGAAAACATTTCTGCGGCAAAGAACGGCTTCGAGATGTCCGGCGCCTTTTCGGCCGGCACCCAGGGGCTGCTGCGCGGCGGCTTCCTGCGCGACGCCATGAAATGGTCGGCGTCCGAGCTGGACGACCTCATCGATTTGGCGAAAAACCAGGAGCCATCCCGGCTGCGGCTTGTCGGCATGGAAATGTTGCTGAGACTGTATATGGGCAGCGAGACGATGGGCAACCTGACCGAGGCATTGCATGCCGAGTTCAGCGGCGCGAAATGATCAAAAATTTGGTCCAGACCGGCAAGATGCTTGGCTTAAAGCTTCGCCGACGCATTTTCGCCTTTGCCTTCCTGTTGTTGGACCGCGATTCTTGACGGGTCGCCAGCACAGCCGCAACGCGACGACCGGCTTGGCGAGTGGAAGTAGCAGTGAAGGCGGGACAGCGACCATGATCGACGACGAGCCGGAAAGCGAACGCGTCTCGGCGCTGGCGCCGTTCCGGCATGGCATCTTCCGCGCCGTCTGGTCGGCGAGCCTTGTGTCGAATTTCGGCGGCCTGATCCAAGGGGTCGGCGCCGCCTGGATGATGACCACGATCGCCACCTCTTCCTACCAGGTGGCGCTGGTCCAGGCATCGACCACCTTGCCGATCATGCTGTTCGCGCTCATTGCCGGCGCCATCGCCGACAGCTTCAACCGCCGCAAGGTCATGCTGGTCGCGCAGAGCTTCATGCTGGTCGTCTCGGCGCTGCTCACCGTGTTCACCTGGTTCGGCTGGATGACGCCGTGGACGCTGCTTGCCTTCACCTTCCTGATCGACAGCGGCACGGCGCTGAACAGCCCGTCATGGCAGGCCTCGGTCGGCGACATGGTGCCGCGCGCCAAGGTGCCGGCAGCGATCGCGCTGAATTCGATGGGCTTCAACATCACCCGCAGCGTCGGCCCGGCGATCGGTGGCATCATCGTCGCTGCCGCGGGTGCCGCCGCAGCCTTCGCCGCCAACGCCATCAGCTATATCGGCCTGATCGTCGTTTTGTTCCGCTGGAAGCCCGAAGTGCCCGCGCCGACGCTGCCGCGCGAAGCGCTGGGTGCTGCGATGGGCGCCGGCCTGCGCTACGTCGCCATGTCGCCCAACATCGCCAAGGTGCTGGTTCGGGGTTTTGCCTTCGGCTTCAGCGCCGGCGCGGTGCTGGCGCTGCTGCCGCTCGTGGCGCGCGACGTCGTCAAGGGCGATGCCTTGACCTACGGCATCATGCTCGGCGCCTTCGGCATCGGCGCGGTCGGCGGCGCGCTGATCAGCGTGCGGCTGAGGCAACTGCTCTCCAGCGAGACGATGGTGCGCGCTGCCTTCGCCGGCTTCGCGCTCTGCGCCTTCAACGCCGCTGTCAGCCACGATGCCTGGCAGACATCGGCCGGCCTGCTCATCGGCGGCGCCTGCTGGGTGATCGCACTCTCGCATTTCAACGTCACGGTGCAGATGTCGACGCCACGCTGGGTGGTGGGCCGCGTGCTGTCGATCTACCAGACGGCGACCTTCGGCGGCATTGCGCTGGGCAGCTGGATCTGGGGCGTGGTCGCCGACGCCCATGGCGCGGAGACCGCGTTGATGGCGGCTGCCGTCGCCATGTTGGCGGGCGGCGCCATTGGCCTGTTCCTGCCGTTGCCGCAGCAGAAGACGCTCAACCTCGATCCGCTCAACCGGTTCAAGGAGCCGATGCTGGGACTTGACTTGAAGCCGCGCAGCGGCCCGATTGCCATCATGATCGAGTACGTCATCCGCGAGGAGGACGTGCCGGAATTCCTCGCCACCATGGCCGAGCGCGGCCGCATTCGCCGCCGTGACGGCGCCCGCACCTGGACGCTCGCGCGCGATCTCGAAAACCCCGGCATCTGGATCGAGCACTACCACACGCCGACCTGGGTCGAGTACATCCGCCACAACAGGCGCGCCACCTATGCCGATGCCGTGGTCGGCGAGCGCATCCGCGCTCTTCACAGCGGCGAGAACCCGCCGCGCGTGCGCCGGCTGATCGAGCGCCCGACGACCGCCGGCACGACGCTCGTTTCACCCAGGGGGCCGATCGACCACTAACTCGGCACTATCGACCTCGCAGATCAGCCGGCGCTCTGGATCATGTAGAGCTTGCGCGTCGTCTCCCGGATCAGCCATTCGCCCTTCCATCCACGAGGCAGGACGAGAAGATCGCCGGGGCCGAGCTCGCGCATCTCGCCATCGGCGCGGCTGACTTCCGCCCGGCCGGAGATGATGTGGCAAATCTCCGAGGAAAGCGTGCGATCGGCGGTGAAGCGGCCGGGCGTGCATTCCCAGATGCCGATATCGATGGTCCCGTCGGGCGACTGGAAGAACGAGCGCGCAGCCTCGACCTGATCGCCTTCGATGGAGGTCGGCTTGGGCGAGAACGCACCGATATCGGCCTTGGCGAGGTCGTGGAAAGTCGAAAGATCGATCAAGTTGGTGGTCTCCATGATCAGAGCGATTCCAGGAAAAGTGTGAAGCGGTTTTCCGTCTGGAATTGCGTGAAAACAAATAGTTAGAGCGGTTCGGCGAACGACGGACCGCCCTAATGGCCTGTGAGGCTGTCGGCGAGAGCGGCCAGTTTCGAAGTGTGATCCAGCCCTGCGGCTTCGCGCCGATCGGCGATGCGGTAGAGCTGATACATCGAGTGGACGCCAAGCCAGCGGAAGGGCTCCGGCTCCCAGCGCCGTACCTTGCGGTTGACCCAGGGCAGTCGCGTAAGATCCGTCTCATTGCCGAGGATCAGGTCGGCAAGCGTGCGACCCGAAAGGTTGGAGCTCGAGACGCCGAGCCCGACATAGCCGCCAGCCCAGCCGATGCGCGTCCTGGGATCGAGGCCGGCCGTCGTGCACCAGTCGCGCGGCACGCCGAGCACGCCGCACCAGGCATGGTCGATGCGGCATCCCGCCGTCTGCGGCAGAAGCGTCGTCAGGATCGTGTGCAGTTGGTCGATCGTCGCCTGCTGCGTCCGGCCGTTGACGTCGGTGCGCGAGCCGTAGCGGTAAGGCACGCCGCGCCCGCCCATGGTGATGCGCCCCTCGCGCGTGCGCTGGGCATAGCAATAGGCATGCGCGGCATTGCCGAGCAGCTCGTGCCCTTCCCAGCCGATTTCGCGCCAGAGCTCGGGCGACAGCGGCTCGGTGACGATCTGCGCGCTGTTGAGCGCCAGCCAGGTTCGCTCTTCACCCGGAATGCCGGCGGTGAACCCTTCCGTCGCGCGGATGATGGTTTCGGCCCGCACCGTGCCACGGTCGGTGGTCACGCTGCCCTTGGCGATCGCCGTCACCGTCGTCTTTTCGTAGATCGGCACGCCGAGCCGCTCGACCGCTGCCGCCAGCCCGCGCACCAGCTTCGCCGGCTGCACCCGCGCCTGGCCGTGGATGACAAAGCTGCCAAGGACATTTTTGATGTTGATGCGCGCGCGCGTCGTGGCGGCGTCGAGCAGCTCGATGCGTCCGGGGTCGGCGTCCCAGGAGCGGATCGTCTCGCATTCCTCGCGCACGCGCTCGAGCTGCGCCGGATTGGTGGCGACCGTCAGATTGTCCGCGCGGCGGATGTCGGCGTCGATGCCTTCCTCGTTCGCCACGCGGATCACCTCGTCGACGCAGCCCGCCATCGCCTTCTGCATGGCGGTTACGCCTTGCCGGGTCGAGGTCTTCAGATATTTCTCGCGCGACCAGCCGAAGCCGCCCGACAGCCAGCCGCCATTGCGCCCCGAGGCGCCGAAGCCGGCGAATTCGCGTTCGAGAAGCACAATGCGAAGCGAGGGCTTCGCCTTCTTCAGATAGTAGGCGGTCCAAAGCCCTGTGTAGCCAGCGCCGACGATCGCGACATCGGCATCGATGTCGCCGGGCAAAGGCGGCCGCGGCGTGGGAACCGCGCCCAGATCCGCATACCAGAACGAGATGTCGCCGTTGCGCTTGACGTGCATGGGATGATTTCCAGGGAGCAGGTGAGAGAGGATCAGGTGAGCGTCGTGTCGGCGGTGCTGTCGTCGGGCAGAAGCTTGGCGTCGGCGCCGTCGAAGCGGAGCTCGACTTTTTCGCCGAGGCCGAAACTCTCGCCGGTCAACGGCGAGCGCACGATCGCCACCGAGCCGTCGGCGAGCTTCACTTCATATTTCGAGCCCGAGCCGAGATAGATCGCCTCGGCGATCGTTCCCGACAATCGGTTGGCGCCGGCAGCTGTCGCTTGCCCAGGCCGGCGGATGGCGAGTTTTTCAGGCCGCAACAGCATGACGGGATTGGCCTCGCCCGCAAGCCGGCGCGGCGCTGTGACCGTCTCGCCGGCGATGCTCAGCGCGGTGCTGGTGCCGTCACTTTTTGCCTCGCCGCGCAGCACGGTGGAGTCGCCGACAAAGCGGCCGACGAACAGCGTCGCCGGTTCGTCATAGAGCTGACGGCCGGTGCCGACCTGCTCGATGCGTCCGCGATTGAACACGGCGATGCGGTCGGACAGAACCAAGGCCTCTTCCTGGTCGTGCGTGACATAGACGAAGGTGGTGCCGAGCTCGCGGTGGATGCGCTTGATCTCGAGCTGCAGCCATTCGCGCAGCTTCTTGTCGAGCGCGCCGAGCGGCTCGTCCATCAAGAGCAGCGGCGGATCGAAGACGATGGCGCGGGCAAGCGCCACACGCTGCTGTTGGCCGCCCGACAATTCGCTCGGATAGCGGTGCGCGAAGTCGCCCATCTTGACCATGTCGAGCGCCTTGGCCACGCGCAACCTTCGCTGCGCTTGATCGACACCGCGCAGCGTCAGCGGATAGGCGACGTTGCGGCCAACCGTCATATGCGGGAACAGCGCGTAATGCTGGAAGACGACGCCGATGTTGCGCTTGTGCGCTGGCACGCCGACGACGCTTTTTCCTCCGACCAGCAGCTTGCCGTTCGTCACATCGGTGAAGCCGGCGATCACATTGAGCGTCGTCGTCTTGCCCGAGCCGCTTGGCCCCAGCAGCGTCATGAACTCGCCGGGCTCTATCCTGAGCGACACGCCGTCCAGCGCCTTGAACGCGCCATAGGCCTTGGTGACGGATTCGAGGTCGATCGCTGCGCCGCGATTGTCCGGTCTTGGGTTCATAAGCGTCCCTTCCGCCCGCGGCCAAGAAGAAGCATGCCGCCGCCGATCAGGATCGTGGTGGCGCACAAAAGGATCGTGCCGACGGCGGCGACCGTCGGGTCGGCGTCGCGCGTGATCGAGGAGTAAATCTGCACCGGCAGCGTCTTGAGATAGGGGTTGGTGATGAAGAGCGAGACGATGATCTCGTCGAAGGATGTCGCGAAGGCGAAGAGCAGACCGGAGAGGATGCCAGGCAGGATCAGCGGCAGCGTCACCGTCCGGAACGTGGTGATCGCACCGGCGCCGAGGCTCGCCGCCGCCGTCTCCAGCCGCTTGTCGAACACTTCGAGATTGGCCGACACGGCGATCAGCACGAAGGGCAGCGCCAGGATGGTGTGGGCGAGCACGAAGCCGGGCAGCGTGCCGACGAGCTGGGCGTCGAGATAGACGGCATAGATGCCGATGGCCAGAACCACGCCCGGCACCACCATCGGCGTCAGCATCAGCATCCGCAAAAGGTTGGCCGGTCGCGCTTTCATGCGATCGAGCCCGAAGGCGGCGAGCGTGCCGAGCACCGTCGCCAGTACCGCCACCATCGAGGCGACCTTCAGCGAGTTGAGGAAGCTGGTCGACCATTCCGGGTTGGTGACGAAGTTCTGGTACCACTGCCAGGAGAAGCCTTGCGGCGGAAAGGCGAGCGACTTGTTGCCGTTGAACGACATCGGCACGACGACGAGCGTCGGCGCCACCAGCCATATCGCCACCAGCAAGCAGACGAGGCCGAGGATAACGCGGGTGAGCGGCTTCATTTCCATCAGCGCCGCCCCGCTTCCCGGTGCCGCGACCGCATCACCGGCGCTGCGAGCGCAAGCAGCAGGAAGGTCGTGACCAGCAGCACCACGCCCATCGCGCCGCCGCGTCCCCATTGGAGCAGGCTGAGCACCTGGGTCTGCACCAGTGTCGATAGCATGGTCGAGCGCGGGCCGCCGAGCAGCGCCGGCGTGATGTAGAAGCCCAGCGCCAGGATGAAGACGATAATCGCGCCGGCATAGACGCCCGGCAGCGACAGCGGCAGATAGACCGTGAAGAAAGCGCGGGACGGCCGGGCGCCAAGGCTTCGCGCCGCCTGCACCAACCTGAGGTCGATCCCCTTCATTACCGAATAGAGCGGCAGGATCATGAAAGGCAAAAGCACCTGCGCCATGCCGATCACCACGCCGGTCTGGGTGCGGATCAGCCGGATGCCGGTGAAGCCGGCCGACCGGAGCAGCGAATTGATGACACCCGAATCCTGAAGCAGGATCACCCAGGACAAGGTGCGCACCACGCCGCTCACCCAGAACGGGATGAGCACGCAAAGCACCAGCACGAGCCGGACGCGCGGTCCGACCGCGGTCATCAGATAGGCGTAAGGATAAGCGCAGACGATGCAGACCAGCGTCACCCAGGCAGAGATGGAGAAGGTGCGCTGGAGCACCGCGAGATTGACGGGCGTGCCAAAGAACCAGGCGTAGTTCTGCACGCCCCATTCCGGCTCCGACAGACTGCGCAGCACGATCGTGACCAGCGGATAGCCGATCACCGCGGCGAGCAGGACCAGGGCCGGCAGGGTGAGCGCGTACGGCCGCCATGCCCACCCTGCCCGTTTCTCGGCAGCAGGCGTCGTCGGCTCGAGCGCGCTCACGGGCCTTGCCTCCGTCAGCCGGTCAGTTGCCGGCCATCAGCGCGGACCACTTCTCCTGCGCCAGCGGGAAGTTCTCGACCCAGAACTTGATGTTCTGCTTGTAGCCCTGCTTCTGACGCTCGGGCGTGTTGGTCAGGAAGGCGGCGACGGACGAGTCGACCTTGGGCTGCGCGTCGTTGTTGATCGGCGTGTAGGAAGTCTGCTGCGCCAGGATCTCCTGCGACTGCTTGCCGAGATAGGCGTTGAGCAGCGCATAGGCGGCATCCGTATCCTTGACGCCGACGGGGATGGTCATCTGGTCCATCACCACCAGCCAGTCCTGCCAGGCGGGGGCGTATTTGGCGCCGTTCTTGACCGCCGTCATGGCGCGGCCGGTCCACATCATCAGCATGTCGGCTTCGCCGGATTCGGCGAGCTGCTGCGATTCAGCACCGGTCTTCCAATAGATCGTGTCGGGGCCGAGCTTGCGGATCACGTCGATGGCCTTGTCGATATCGCCGGCCGTCATCGCCTTCGGATCGCCGCCCGCCGCTTTCAGGGCCTGCTCGAGCAGGCCGCCGGTCGGATCGCCCGAGCCGTCGAGCCCGCGCACGCCCGGGAACTTTTCAATGTCGAAGAAGTCGGCCCAGCTCTTGGGCGGGTTATCCTTGTACTTCTCCTTGTTGTACATCAGCACGACGCCGTAGTTCATCGCCGGCACCGAGCACTCGCCGACCTGGCCCTCGGGAATCTTCGAGACGTCGAGCTTCGAAAGGTCGAGCTTCTGGAACAGCTTGCCGCAATAGACGTAGGGCGGCAGGTCGGCGGTATCGACGACGTCCCAGGTGACATTGCCGGATTCGACCTGGGCCTGCAGCTTGGCGATCTCGGTCGGGCCGTCATTGAGCAGCTTGACGCCGGACTTGTCGACGAATTCCTTCAGCGCCGCCGCCTGGCCGTCCTGGTAGATACCGCCATAGGAGACCAGCGTCAGGGTCTTGCCCTTCAGCGAGCCCTCCTTCACCTCGCCCGCGACAGGCTTGTCCTGCGCGAAGGCGGCGGTCGTTAGAACGCCGAGCGCCAGCACGGCGCCAATACCTGCAAGTTTCGACTTCAACATAACTGTAACTCTCCCATTGAGGCCCGCGTTTAATCGGACTACCTGGCCGCGAGCGGTTTCCAGGCCTTGTATTGATCGAGCTCGGCGCGCGCCGAGGTCGGCGGCGCGATGATCCACATCACCTCGGCCCGGCCGCTGCCGATGTTCTCGCTGCGATGCGGTGTCGATGTCGCGTATTCGATGCTGTCGCCCTCTTCGAGGACATGGCGTGCGTCGCCGAGGGAGACCTCGACGATGCCGCGAAGGACGACGAGCATCTCGTGCGCGTCGCCATGCGTGTAAAGCGCGGAGCCGGTCGAGCCGCCGATATCGAACTCGCCGACATAGACT
The DNA here is from genome assembly GCF_033977165.1 of Mesorhizobium captivum. Classification (NCBI taxonomy): domain Bacteria; kingdom Pseudomonadati; phylum Pseudomonadota; class Alphaproteobacteria; order Hyphomicrobiales; family Phyllobacteriaceae; genus Mesorhizobium; species Mesorhizobium captivum. Next base: position 194,551 of record NZ_JAVIJB010000001.1, on the reverse strand, counting down.
TCCATGTCGCTCAAGGGCGGGCGCGAGAGCAGCATCTTGCGGCAGCCGTGGCTGGGCGGAAGGCTTGGCCGCTCGCTGCGCCGAAGGGCGCCGTGATGATTTTTGGCCGTGCTTTCCTCGAACAGCATTGCCACGCTGACACCGAGCGCCGAGGCCATCTGGTTGAGCGAGGCAGTGCTTGCGCCGGTCAGGCCGCGTTCGAGCTGGCTGATGAAGCTGGCGCTTGTCCCTGTCGCCTCCGCGAGATCGCGCAATGACAGCCTGCGGGCAAGACGAAGGCTCTTGAGGCGCATGCCCAGCACCTGATGGGCAAGCGTCGCAGCCGAGCTGGCACTATTTGCCGCCGGAGCCTGGCCGTTATTCGAAGCCTTGGGCATCCTGTTCTCCTCCACTTAACACTTTGTACAGTACCACTGTACAATTGGCAAGCCGCGCGTGGCGCCAGGGCCGCGCCAGTATTTGGGCCAGGCTTGCAAGCTGGAGGGTATGTCTGCAGGAGAAAGGCGCGGCGGCGGATCGACAAGGTGCGCGCGGGGAGGTCTTGCTACCCCTCACCCGAGAGATCCCGCCGCGCCTTGTCGAGCTCCTCGGCGTAGCGCCGCATCAGATGGCTTTCTGTGAGCAGGCCGCGGACGATGCGATCGTCGAAATCTTCAACGACGGCCAGCTCTTCAGCGCCGGCACGCTGGAAGGTCTCTGCTGCGGATTGCACATTCATCGACGGCACCAGCACCGCATCCTTGAACTGGGCAAGCGCCTGCACCGGTGTCTCGCCGTCGGAGAGATCGCTGTGCAGTTCGGGCACCAGCAACACGCCGACGTAATGCTGCCCCTGCTCGACGGCAATAACGCGCTGCGCGGAGCCGAGCGGGATTTCCTTGCGGAACTCGGCAAGCGTCGTCGAGGCATCGATGGTGCGGACGTCCTTGCGCATCATCGAGCCGACATTGAGGCTGCGCATCCAGCCGACATCGTGGGCGCTGCGGATCGTCTCGCCGCGCAGATGGAAGCGCCAGGTCGAGAAGGAGTAGCCGAAGGTCTCGCGCACCAGGATCGCCGACATGATCGAAGCCGCCAGCACCACGCCGGTGAGCGTCAGATCGCGGGTCGATTCCAGCGCCAGGAAAGTCATGGTCAGCGGACCGCCCACGACACCGACGGCCAGCGAGGTCATGCCGACGACCGCGGCGACCGCCGGATCGATGCCCGTTGTCGGCGCGGCCATCGCCATGACGCCGGCAAAGACCTTGCCGAGAAGTGCTCCCAGAAACAACGAGGCAAAGAACAGGCCGCCGCGGAATCCGGACCCGAGCGAGATCGCCGAAGCCGCCAGCTTCATCACGAAGACGCTCGCCACCACGGCGAGCCCGTAATTCATCGCGAACTCTCGGTGCAGCGCGCCATGGCCGCTCGACAGAACCTGCGGCGTGACCAGCCCGAGCAGCCCGACGAGGATGCCGCCGATAAACGGCCGGAGCGAAGCATCGATCGACAGCCGCGCGAAACCGCGCTCGATCAGACTGACCAGGTTCATGATGGCGATCGAGGCGGCGCCGCCAAGCAGCCCCAGCAGCAGGAACGGCACGTACTGGCTGGCGGTCAGCGTCGGCAGGCCGGAAAGCTCCAGCGGAAACGGCACGCCGCCGAACATCTCCGCCGTCAGCGAGGCCGAAATCGCCGCCGTCATGACCGGCGCGACATTGGCCACCGAGTAGATGCCGATGACCAGCTCGAAGCCGTAGAAGGCGCCGGTCAGCGGCGCGTCGAAGGCGGCCGCGATAGCGCCCGCGGCGCCGCAGCCGACAAGGATGCGGACGTCGTTGCGGCGCAGCCGGAAGGCGCGCGCCAGCCGCGAGGCGATGCCGGAGCCGATCTGCGTATAGCCGGCTTCCAAGCCGACCGAAGCGCCGAAGCCGCTGGAGATCATGGTCTGGCCGACGATGATGAAAGTATCGGTCAGTGACATCCGCCCGCCATAAAGCGCGTTGGCCTCGATCGGGTCGACAGGCGTGCGGAATTTTCGCCTGCGCAGCCAGATCACCGAAAGGCCGAGCACAAGGCCGCCGATCGCCGGAAACATCGCCTGCACCGGACTTGCCAGCGAAAACATCGCCGAGAGCCGCCCGCCCGGCTGCACGTCGAAGAGCAGAAAGTGCAGGCCTTGCACCAACTCGCTCATGCCGGTGACCAGCGCGCCCGCGATGATCCCGACGAGGCCCGCCATCAGCACGATGACGATGCCCCGCGCTTCGAGCACGGGGATCGAATTGATCAGCACGGCGCGAAGCCGGCGGGCGTAGACTTGCGGGTCGTTTCTGGCAGGCAACGGAGCGGCTCGCCGGATATGCGAAGGATGGTATGCTGCCGTGCGTGATACGCGCGGCGGCATCGCGAGGCAACCGCAATGCCCACCGCTTGTGGCGCCATTTTGGCGCTGCGTCGATTAGCGAAGCTTGGAGCACCTCACTTATCGCAGCGATGGCCGGTCGCACTCACTCGGGCAGGCGGAAGTCGGCGCGGCAGCCGAGCTCGCTGACGGCCTTCCCGGTCGTCACGTAAGAACTCGGCTCCGCGACATTGAAGGCGCCCCGCGATCCTCGCTCGACGGCAAGCAGCGCCGCATAAGCCGCAGCATCGACATGCACGGCCGGATCGGCGGCGGTTTCCGCTCCGGTGCCAGGCCCATAGAGATGCCCGTAGCGCAGCACGATGCCTGTCATGGGCGCTTCGAGAACCTGCCGTTCGAGCGCTATCACGCCGCCGACGCTGATGCCGCGGCTGCCCTCTGCGCCGCTGTCGAGCGGATCGGATTCGGCATGCGGCTCGGGTCCAGGCGCATAGACCCAGGCGATGCTTTGCGCGATCAGGCGCCTGGCGCCGGCCGACTTCGCGGCCTCGACCAGATTGCGGGTTCCCTCGTCGCGAATGCGGGCGTTTCCGATGATCGCTTCGCCCATCCTGGCCGGGTCGAGTCCGGGCGGCAGGTCGGTGAGCTGATGGATAACGATCTCAGGCTTTGCCGCCGCGACCGCGGTGCGCAAGCCACCGGCATCGAACACGTCGACAACCACCGGCTCGGCGCCGAGCGCGCGGAGGTCTTCGGTCTTCGCGGCCCGGCGAGAAGTCGCCGTCACCTGGTGGCCGGCAACGACCAGTTGCGGGATCAGGCAGCGGCCGATCGCGCCGGAACCACCGGCAAGAAAGATTCGATAGCCCATCGTCTTCTATTCCATCTCGCGATAATATCAGAGTTCGAACAACATATAAGAGCTCTGATATCATGCGCAAGGGGATTCAAAAACCGTCCATTCCAGCCCCCGGAGAAGGCAAGCGCGGCGAGGAAGGCTATCTCGGCTACCTGTTGCGACAGGCTGCGGGCGCGTACAGGCTGCGGGTCGAGCGGGCATTAGACGACTTCGGCGTGACGCAGGCGCAGTTCGCGACGCTGACCATGCTGTCGGCCTATCCCGGCATATCCAATGCCGACCTCGCCCGGCTCGCGGTGCTCACGCCGCAGACTGTCAGTCTGATCGTCGGCAATCTGGAAAAGGCAGGCTCACTCGTGCGCAGGCCCCACGCAGTGCACGGCCGCATTCAGCACCTCGATCTCAGCGACAGCGGGCGTGCCTTGCTGAAGAAATGCCGCGAGCGGGTGCAGAAGCTTGAACGCGAGCTGACGGCCGGACTGTCCGCGAGCGAGGAGCGCGCAGTCCGCCGCTGGCTGGTCGGCGTCGCCACGGCGGACGCGACCGGTTAGAGCAATTCCAGGAAAAGTGTGAGCGGTTTTCCGTCCGGAATTGCGTCAGAACAAGCTCTATGTCGCAATGCCCTCGCACGCTTCGTAGAGAGTGAGCTTCCGATCACCGATGCCTTGTTCTGCCCAGCTCGCGCGCCATTCGGCGATGTGGCCTGACTTGAAGTGCACGTCGAGCGCGGCGCGATCCCGCCAAGCTTCTGAAACATGGATCAAGCCAGGATCGAGCACGTCCTGCGCGTAGGAATACCCGAGGCAGCCGGGTTCGGCGCGGCTGGCCGTGATCATCCGCTCCATAGCCGGCCTGGCCTGGTTGAGTTTGTCCGGCGGCACCCGAACCGTGCCGATGATCAGGAGCATGCGATTTCCTTTTCGCAAATGCATGTCGCCCAAAAGTGCGCAGCGGTTTTGGGGAAACGACATGCATCAAAACAAAGACTTAAAGCGCGTCGCCTGAATCCGTACTGGCCTCGACGCGCTTTAAGGCCGGGATGAGATCCCGTAGCCCCTGTCCCACCCTCGCGCAAGCTTGGCCGGCTACGGTCGGGGGGCCTGCCTTTGCGCTGGGCAAATGCGGATTCGAGGACGACATGGCGATCAGCGAAACAATCCCGTCCGGCGTGGTGGCCAAGAACGGCCGCGACGTCTTCTTCGCGCTCGGCATCGTCGTCATCCTGGCGGTGCTGTTCCTGCCGATCCCCGCCTTCCTGATCGACATCGGCCTCGCCTTCTCGATCGCGCTCTCGGTGCTGATCCTGATGGTGGCGCTGTGGATCCAGCGGCCGCTCGATTTCTCGTCCTTCCCGACAGTGCTGCTGATCGCCACCATGCTGCGGCTCTCGCTCAACATCGCCACCACGCGCATGATCCTGTCGCACGGCAATGAAGGCACGCATGCCGCAGGCTATGTCATCTCAGGCTTCTCGAAGCTGGTGATGTCGAGCGACTTCGTCATCGGCCTCATCGTCTTCATGATCCTGATCGTGGTGAACTTCATCGTCATCACCAAGGGCGCGACCCGCATAGCCGAGGTCGGCGCGCGCTTCACCCTCGACGCCATCCCCGGCAAGCAGATGTCGATCGACGCCGACCTGTCCGCCGGTATGATCGACGAGAAGACGGCGCAGCTCCGCCGCCGTGAGCTGGAAGAGGAATCCTCCTTCTTCGGCTCGATGGACGGCGCCTCGAAATTCGTGCGCGGCGATGCGATCGCCGGCCTCATCATCACCGCCATCAACATCGTCGGCGGCATCGCCATCGGCTATCTGCGCCATGGCATGGGCCTTGGCCAGGCCGCCGACGTCTTCATCAAGCTGTCGGTCGGCGACGGCCTCGTCACCCAGATCCCGGCCCTCATCGTTTCGCTCGCCGCCGGCATGCTGGTCTCCAAGGGCGGCACCCGCGGCTCGGCCAACCAGGCGGTTTTCGGCCAGCTCGGCGCGCATCCGCGCGCGCTCTATGTCGCCGGCTCGCTGCTCGTCATCCTCGGCCTGATGCCCGGCCTGCCGCTGTTCCCGTTCTTCGCGCTCGCCGGCGCCATGGCCGGCCTCGGTTACGTCATCCCGCTGCGCCAAAATCGCGAGTTGGCCGCCGCGGAGGCGCTGAAGAACCAGGAGAAGGCGAACAAGGCCGAAGAGGAGAAGAATTCGGTCAAGGCATCTTTGGCCACCGCCGAGATCGAGCTCCTGATCGGCAAGCAGCTTTCGACCCGGCTGCTGGTCGCGCATCAGGAGCTGGTGTTCCGCATGTCGAAGATGCGCAAGAAATTCGCCCAGCAATACGGCTTCGTGGTGCCGGAGGTGCGCGTCGCCGACGACTTCGCCATTCCGCCCAAGAGCTACCAGATCAAGGTCCACGGCACCGTCGTCGCCGAATACCAGATGCGCGTCGGCGAGGTCATGGTGCTGCTCGGCACGCGCGGCGTGCCTGACATCCCCGGCGAGGAGATCCGCGAGCCGGCCTTCGGCATGCGCGCCTATTCGGTGCTGGAAACCTTCGCCGAGGATTTGAAGCGCGAGAACTACACCTTCGCCGACAACATGTCGGTGCTGCTCACCCACCTCTCCGAGGTCATCCGCAACAACCTGCCGCAGCTTCTGTCCTACAAGGACATGAAGGCGCTGCTCGAGCGGCTGGATCCCGAATACCGCAAGCTCGCCGACGAGATCTGCACCTCGCACATCTCCTATCCGGGCCTGCAGGCGGTGTTGAAGCTTCTGCTTGCCGAGCGCGTCTCGATCCGCAACCTGCATTTGATCATCGAGGCCATCGCCGAGATCGCGCCGCATGTGCGCCGCACCGAGCAGATCGTCGAGCATGTGCGCATCCGCATGGCGCAGCAGATCTGCGGCGACCTTTCCGAGGGCGGCATGCTCAAGGTGCTGCGCCTCGGCAATCGCTGGGACCTTGCCTTCCACCAGAGCCTCAAGCGCGACGCCAAGGGCGAGGTGCGCGAGTTCGACATCGATCCGCGCCAGCTCGAGGAGTTCGGCCAGGACGCGACCAAGGCGATCCGCAAGCATCTCGAGGCTGGAGAGCGCTTCGTGCTGGTCACCGCGCCCGACGCGCGACCCTATGTGCGCATGATCATCGAGCGGCTGTTCACTACGCTGCCGGTGCTCAGTCATGTCGAGATAGCCAAGGGCGTCGAGATCAAGGTGCTCGGAACGATCTCGTGAACGCGCTCTCGCAAGGCGTCGTCATCGCCGCCTTCCTCGCCTTCTGCCGTATCGGCGCCTGCTTCATGCTGATGCCCGGCCTGTCGAGCACCCGCGTGCCGATACAGGTTCGCCTGTTCGTGTCGGTAGCCGCTACCGGCGGCCTGCTTGCCTTCCTGTGGGACCGCATCTACCCTTATGTCGATCCGCGCCCGCAGATCCTTGCGCCGATGATCGTCTCCGAGCTTCTGGTCGGCGGTCTGATCGGCGCCATGACCAGGCTCTACATGGAAGCGCTGCGCTTCATGGGTTCGGCCATCGCCATGATGATCGGCTATGGCGGCTCAGGCGGCCCGGCGATCGAGGAGCCGGAGCCTCAGGCGGCGCTCGCCGCCATCATCTCGTTCTCGGCGCTGCTCCTGCTTTTCGTCTTCGACTTCGACCATGAGATCGTCAGGGCGCTGGTCGCCTCCTACACGGTTGCTCCGGTCAATGTGTTCTTCAATCCGCAGGCAGCCCTTGTCGACGTCACCGACACCGTATCGGATGCCTTCTTTCTGGTGATCCGGCTCGGCAGTCCTTTCGTCGCCTACGCCATACTGGTCAACCTGACGATCGGCTTCGTCAACAAGCTGACGCCGCAGATCCCGGTCTATTTCATCTCGCTGCCCTTCGTCATCGCCGGCGGGCTGATCATCTTCTACTTTGCCATCGGCACCTTGCTGTCGCTGTTCGTCGACGGCTTCGTCGATCTCACGCTGGCGAGGTAGCGCAATGACCTCACGCAAGGATCGGCTGAAGAAACTGGTCAAGGTGCAGGAGCAATTGAAGGCGCTCCACGAAACCCGTCATGCCGGCTTCCTCTCCGCGGCCGCGGCGGCTGTATCGGAAGCGAAGGAACTCGTCGGGCATTTCGATGCCGACAGTTCGCTGGCCGGCCTGTTCCCGGAGCTTTACCATCGCCGCATCGCCAATGCGCTCGCCCGGCAGAAACAGAACCTTGAGAGCGCCCGGCAGGAGGCGGCGCTGATCGCCACCGCGACGGCACGCACCAATATGGTCGAGCGCGCCTATAAGGACGTCCGCCGGCGCGACGAGCGCGAACGCTCAGACCGTGAGCGGCTGGACCTCATCGCCCAGAAGCGGGGACATGAGTAGCGGTGGATCCGCCGCGAGGCGAACCGGGCGGCGTCAGGTGCCGGTCGCCGTCGTGCCAACCGGCTTGGCGGCCCCGATCCGTTCCCAGCGTCTGCCATTCCCCTGCGCCTGCCGGGCGAAATAGCTGTAGGGCGTGCTGGACCAGTCACGGACCGAGTTGGTGAGGTTGTCGAGCACCAGGTCGCCCTCATTGGTGCGCACCGTTAATACGGTGTGCCCCTCGCCGTGATAGCTTGCCACGGTCAACAGTAGCGCCGAGGCCGGCCAGCCGCGCTTCATCAGCTCGAGTTTCTTCAGGATCGCAATATCTTCGCAATCGCCGGACACCGTTGGCACGCGCCAGTCGTCATCCTTGCCGACAACGGCTCGATCGCTGAGCTCGGTAATGCGTGAATTGACCGAACGGTTCACCTGCTTCAATTGCGCGCTGAGCCCAGACCGCAAGGTGACGACCTTTGTTCCGCCGGCCGTGCTGCACAGGCCGGGTTGGCGGCTGCAGAACGAATAGAAGGCCGGCGGTGCGAACCCCTTGCCTCTGGTTTCCATGGTCGTTCCGGCCTGGGCGGCAAATGGGCAGGCAACCGACAACAGAAATGCGATCAGCGCGACATCGCGTTTCACGATCTACGTCTCCGATATTTGGCTTCCTAGGGTGAGCGGGGCGGGTTAATGAGCGGTTTCTAAGGGGCACAATTCGAGCCTGGGCGAGGCAACGCCGTTAAAATATTAATACGCTCTAAAATAAGATTTGAGCTTATGCCGAAGCGGCGGAGGAGGCTTGCGTGCTCTTGAAAGGGAGCGAGGCGGCCGAAACTTCGGAGTGGCTCGGCTTCAGCCCCACGTCTACGCCGGTCCATCTGCTTTCAACGCAAAATACCACGTGTGTGGCGGCCCTTTACCACGTTGCCCACCACGCTCGCTAAAACGCCCCGCCTCTATCCCTAAGATCGACAGCGCACGACGACACCCAAGACGATCGTGCGCTGAAGCGCCTGTTGCCGCCGTTCCGAAGGACCGCGGCTGACAGGTTTGGCTAAGCGCCTGAAAAAAAGGCTTTATCGGCGCGGTGCAGGCACGGCGCCGGACTTCAACCTTTAGAGATGGAGAATTGAAATGAAGATCATTCTTGCCACTGTTGCCCTTCTGTCTGCCTCCGGCATGGCCTTCGCCGGCAGCGACAACTACGGCTCGGGCTACATCCCCGGCTCCGATTCCTATCCGAGCACCGGTCGCGACGCGATGGCGTCCGATAACGCCTACACGCTCGATCTGGGCAGCACGCACAGCGTCGGCACGGTTCGCAGTGAATCGGCGGTGGGCGGGAATTCCGCCTTCGATATCCCCGCGGCGGGCTATGGCCAGGGGATCTGGGGCCATTGACGACGAGGTCGGCCGCCAAGGGCGGCATGCGACTCCCAGGCGGCGGCTCGCCCGCCGCCTGGGATCGGACTGCAATCTGCATTCCGCATCGCTCCTCCCGCAAGCCTGCCACAAGCTTGTTGAGTCATTGTGCAACTAACAAAACTCGGCAAAAAGGCAGTGCTTTCTTGGCTATTTCTCCCCCCAGCGACATCGTGATGGATGTTGCCCGCGCAGCGGAGCCGGCCGATGTCGAGGCGGCGCGAGCGGCGCTTGCAAGGCGGGCCGGCAGGGCTTCAGGCACGTTTTCGATCGACCAGACTGCCTCCGTCGATGCCGGCTCCGTGCTGTCGCGCGCCACCGCCGACAAAGCCGAGGCGGCGAACCCAGAGAAAAAATTCCAGCGCTTCGAGGCGATGGTGCTGACGACTTTCATCCAGAACATGATGCCCAAGGACACCGAAGGCGTTTATGGCAAGGGGCTGGCCGGCGACATGTGGAAGTCACAGCTTGCCGAAAAGGTGGCCGATGCCATGGCCGCGCACGGCGGCATCGGCATCGCGAAATCAATGCTTGCCGACCACTATCTGGACGGCAAGCACAAGGTGTCGGTCGGGCCCGTTGGGGGCGGACCGGAGAAAGCCGAGATCGACCGGCAGACCAGGCTTTCGACCTCGATGATCGAGGAGCTTGAGCGCAAAGCCGCCCGGTCGATGACCGGCGACGACACAACCATAAAAACGGACATCAAGATCTAGGGACTTACATGGCCGACCAAACGGACCTTTTCAATCTGCCTGCACGGACCATCGCCACGGAACCGCCGACCGCGCCTGCGCGGCCTGGTAACCTCGCCGCCATCATCGGCCGTATCGAGGAAGCGGTGGACGAGGAAACGGCGGGCATCCGCAGCGGAACCGACTACGACCTCAAGGCCTCGAATGCCCGCAAGAGCCGCTATCTCTACGAACTGACCCGCGCCCTGAAGGGTGCCAATGAGATCGAGTTCCTCGAGCAGCATCGTGAGGGGCTGGCGCGGCTGCGCCAGAAGCTGGCGAAGAACGAGGCGGCGATACTTGCCCATCTCAACGCCGTCAACGAGGTCGCCACGTTGCTGAAGAACGCCATCCAGCGCGCCGATACCGACGGCACCTATTCGGCCGGCGAGTTCGGATACGCCCGGGCTTGAATGGGATGACAATGGCGCAAGGAAGGATCCGGTGATCAAGTTCATCGCCGCAGCGCTTTGGATCTGCGCCGTGACGCTCGGTGCGGTGTTCTATTCCTTCCAGGCAGCGGGCGAGCGCGGCGTCGGCGAGCCGCCGAAGCCGATGCTGGGCGGGCTCGATTACGTCAAGACCGATATCATTTCGGTGCCGCTCGTCCGCGGTGCCAAGATCGGCGGCTACTTCCTGACCAAGCTCGTCTACACGGTGGAACCGGATCAGATAAAGAAACTGTCGATCCCGGCGTCGGCGCTGATCACCGACCAGGTCTATTCCTACCTCTACGCCAATCCGCAGATCGATTTCACCAAGAAGGAGACGATCGATCTCGATGCTTTCCGCAAGGCTATCCGCGACACCGTCAACGCCCGCGTCGGCGTCGAGCTGGTGCATGACGTGCTGATCGACCAGGTCAACTTCCTGTCCAAGGACGAAATCCGCGACAACGCCATCCGCCGTCGCAAGAATGCCGGCGAGACCGCGCAGGAAATGACCAAGGCTTTCAAGCAGCATTGATCGCCTGCCCGAGATTCTCTGGCCACAGTTTCCTCAGCCCGACGTGATGCGCCATGCCGCATGGTTGCCACCATGCCGCATGGCGACCACGTTGACGTAAACGTCAACTGGAAGCTATATGCGCCAGTGGCTGTCGCCGCGCTCCTGCGCGACGCGGCCTCGCCCAGCGGCTAAGGCTGGTGCGCGTCAAACGCAACCAAACGAGGAGAACCGCCATGGGCGTTCAAGAGATTGCCGACCGGATCAAGTCGCGCGTGGCAAGCGCGGGCTTCGAGCACTCGGTCAAGTTCGACACTGGCAGCGACGGCGTCATCGTCATCGACGGCGCGACCGTCTCGACCGCCGATGCCCCGGCCGACTGCACGATCAGGCTCTCGCTCGACGATCTCGACTCGCTGATTGCCGGTGACCTCAACCCGACCATGGCCTTCATGGCCGGCAAGCTGAAGGTCGAAGGCGACATGACGGTCGCCATGGCGCTCAGCCAGTTGCTCGGCTGACAGACTGCCACTTGTAGGACCGACACGGCGCCGCATCAGCTTTCAATGATCAAACGAAATCGAGCGCCTTGACCTTGCGGCCGGCGGCCTTGATCGTGCCCTTTGCGCCGTCGAGCGCGCCTTCCTTCAGCTCCAGCGCCAGCAGCCGGTGCCGCTCATACGGGCCGGGCATGGCCAGCGAACCCGTGCGGCCGGCGGAGAAGCCGAAGCGACCGTAGTAAGGCGCGTCGCCGACGAGCAGGATCGCGTCATGGCCAAGCCGCGCGGCCTCGGCGACCGCGTGCCGCATCAGCGCCGAACCGATGCCGCCGCTCTTCAATCCCGGCTCGACCGCCAGCGGGCCGAGCAGGAGCGCGGCCGGGCCGTTCTCGCCCAGCGTCACATCCCACAGCCGAACCGTGCCGACGACCGCGCCCGAGGGATCGCGCGCGACAAAGGCCAGGCCTTCCGACGGCCGGCGGCCGCGCCGCAGCTTCTCGGACGACTTCTTCCTGCGCTTCGGCCCCATGGCACGGTCGAGCAAGGCTTCGCGCGCCTCAATGTCTCCGGCGGCTTCGGCGACGATCGCAAACGCGCGGGCTATCTCCCCCCTCGAGGGGGAGATGTCGCCAAAGGCGACAGAGGGGGTCGCCGCGCGTGAAGCGCCGGCCCCTTCCGCCACGAGTGACGACGCAGGCGATCTATGCGAGACGACCCCCTCTGGCCGCTGCGCGGCCATCTCCCCCTCAAGGGGGGAGATTACGCGGCGAGCGGCGCCCTCAACGATAAAATCTGCAATGTCCATTTCCGCGATCCTTCACGAGCGGAGATCTGTTCCACAAGCGAGCCCGGGTGGGCGACAGGCGCCCACCTGGGATGATCTGAGCGGTCCTTGCGAACCGGTCAGATCACGTAGGATCGGAGAGGCTCGAAGCCGTTGAAGGCGACCGCCGAGTAGGTGGTCGTGTAAGCGCCGGTGCCTTCGATCAGCACCTCGTCGCCGATGGTCAGCGACAAAGGCAGCGGATAAGGCGTCTTCTCGTAGAGCACGTCGGCCGAATCGCAGGTCGGGCCGGCGAGCACGCAGGGCGCGGTCTCCGAGCCGTCATGGCGAGTGACGATCGGATAGCGGATCGCCTCGTCCATGGTCTCGGCGAGGCCGCCGAACTTGCCGATGTCGAGGAACACCCAGCGCACATTGTCGTTGTCGGCCTTCTTCGAGATCAGCACGACTTCCGACTTGATGACGCCGGCATTGCCGACCATGCCGCGGCCCGGCTCGATGATCGTCTCGGGCAGCGCGTTACCGAAATGCTTGCGCAGCGCCGAGAAGATCGCACGGCCATAGGCCTGTGCCGCCGGCACGTCCTTCAGGTAACGGGTCGGGAAACCGCCGCCCATGTTGACCATCTTGAGCACAATGCCTTCCTCGGCGAGCGTCGCGAACACCTTCTTGGCGTCGCCCAGCGCGCGGTCCCAGGCCGTGAGGTCCGTCTGCTGCGAGCCGACATGGAACGACACGCCATAGGCGTCGAGGCCGAGGGCCTTGGCATGGCGCAGCACGTCGACGGCCATCGCCGGCACGCAGCCGAACTTGCGCGACAGCGGCCATTCGGCGCCCTCGCCGTCGGTGAGCACGCGGCAGAACACGCGCGAGCCGGGGGCGGCGCGGGCGATCTTCTCGACCTCCTCGACGCAGTCCACCGCGTAGAGGCGGATGCCGAGCTGATAGGCGCGCGCTATGTCGCGCTCCTTCTTGATGGTGTTGCCGAAGGAAATGCGGTCCGCCGGCGCGCCGGCGTCCATCGCCATCTCAACCTCGGCAACCGATGCGGTGTCGAAGGACGAGCCCATCGCAGCAAGCAGGCGCAGGATTTCCGGCGCCGGGTTTGCTTTCACCGCATAGTAGATCCTGGAATCGGGCAACGCCTTCTCGAAGGCGCGGAAATTGTCGCGCACGACATCGAGATCGACAACCAGGCACGGGCCGTTCGGACGTCGGGTGGCGAGGAAGTCGAGGATGCGCTGGGTAGCCATCGGGTTTCTCCATCACGCCTTTCGGCGCGCACAAGGGTGCGGACGCGGGCTATCGGCCTCGCGAACACGCGGTGGACAAAGGCGGGACGGAAAATCCATGGAACCAGCCGGTGGAGACCCCGGAACCATGAAACGCCGTCTCGCGGCGATGAACCTCGGCCTTGCCCGGCTTCGGTTCGCTTTGTCTGCCTTGGCTTGGATGGGAGACCATCCGCACTGCCGGCAATGAAGGTGTGCCTCTTCAGTAACCCCGGTCTTTGGACAACCGGCAGAGAACCAGAAAGGCCCGCACCGTCGTTGCTTCAAGGTGTCCTCGGTCTGGCGGTTGGCCACTAGACCGACTGGAGGGGTTGGCTCCAGTTACCTTACCGGTTGCCCTCACCATTCGAGGATCGGCGGACACCCACAGGCACGTGCGACTTTGGGCAAGCGCGATATAAGAGCGAAGGGTTTTACAATCAATAAAAATCGTAAGCGCCGGTTGTAAAAATTCCGGCATCGAACAATGTTTGTGGACCGTATCCGGAAATCGAACGATGCCAGGCACCCACGGCCCTCTGAACGCCTTCCTCGATCTGCGCCAAATGCCCGTGGCCAATGCGCAATTGGGCCCCCTTGCCGGCCTGCGCCTGGCCGTCAAGGATATTTACGATGTCGCCGGCTACCGCACCGGCTGCGGCAACCCGCGCAAGTTCGAGGAGGCTCATGCGGCCTCGCAGACGGCCGAGGCCGTGCAAGTGATTCTCGATGCCGGCGCGCGATTCGTCGGCAAGACGCAGACCGACGAGCTTGCCTTCTCGCTGTTCGGCCAGAATTCGCATTTCGCGTTCCCGGTGAACGCGGCCGCTCCGAACCGCGTGACCGGTGGCTCATCCTCGGGATCGGCATCGGCAGTCGCAGGCGGCCTTGCCGACATCGCCATCGGCTCCGATACCGGCGGCTCGATCCGCGCGCCGGCGAGCTTCTGCGGCCTGATCGGGCTGCGCACCAGCCACGGCCGTATCTCGCTCGACGGCGCGATGAAGCTCGCGCCGAGCTTCGATACCTTCGGCTGGTTCGCCGACGACATCGAGACCTACGAGGCGGTCGGCAAGCTTTTGCTCGGCCGCGATCCGCACCAACATCCGCTCAACCGCCCGCTGTCGATCCGCTGGCTGGACGCTTTCGTCGCCGGCCCGGCCGAGGCCGCCGAATATGACCGCATGAAGACACTGGCCGCCACCATCGTCGGCGTGCCTACCGAGACCGAATACGCCTTCGCATCTTTCCCGGACGACCTCTATTGGTGCTTTCGCCGGCTGCAGGCCTATGAGGCCTGGCAGGTTCATGGCGGCTGGATCTCGGCGCGCAACCACGGCCTTGGCCCTGGCGTCGATGAGCGTTTCGGCTTCGGCCGTACGATCGATGCCGGCACGGTTGCCGCCGAGACGGCACGCCGTCTGGCCTTCCGTTCCGAACTCGGCGCCCTGCTCGGCAACAACGGTTTTCTCGTCCTGCCGACCGTTCCAGGCGCAGCGCCGCTCGCCGCAAGCACACCGGAACAGTTCCAGGCCTATCGCGAAAGGGCGCTGCATCTATTGTACCTGGCCGGCCTGTCGGGTTTCCCGCAAATCACCTTGCCGCTCGGTTCTGTCGACGGCGCGCCGTTCGGCCTGTCGCTGCTGGGCCCTTTCGGCAGCGACGTCGCTTTGATACGGCTCGGCCGCAGCATTCTCGACGCGGCACGAAAGGTCTGATCATGGATACGTTGACCCGCATGCGCGCCTTCATCGACGTAGTCGAGGCGGAAGGCTTCTCGGCCGCCGCGCGCAAGATCGGCCGCTCGAAGGCGCTGCTGTCGAAATATGTGCGCGAGCTGGAGGACGAGCTCGGCGCGCTGCTGTTGAACCGTACCACCAGGCAGTTCTCGCTGACCGAAGCCGGCCACACCTATTACCAGCGCGCCTCTGAACTCGTGCGCGAGGTCGACAGCCTGGCCGATGCCGTGCGCGAATCCTCCGGCGACGTGCGCGGCCGGATCAAGCTTTCGGCGGCGCGCACCTTCGCCGACGCGCCGATCGGCCAATCATTGATCGACTTCGCCAAGCAGCATCCGGACATCGTGCTCGACATCCATCTCGACGACCGCTTCGTCGATCTGGTCGAGGAAGGCTTCGATGTCGCCGTGCGCATTTCGCGGCTGGAGAACTCCTCGCTGATCGCCAGGCGCCTGGGGCCGTTTTCGATCAAGCTTTGCGCGTCGCCCGAACTGATCGCAAAGCATGGCATGCCGACGCGTCCGCAGGATCTTTCCAACATGCCCTGCATCGTCGACACCAATGGCCGCTCGTTAGCCAACTGGCGCTTCAAGGGCGATGGCGAGGATTCGGTCAGCGTCACCGTGTCCGGTCCGATCGAGGTGAACAGCCCGATGGCGGCGAGAGCCGCCGCCGTATCGGGCCTGGGCTTCACCATCCTGCCGGATTTCATTGCCGCGCCCGACCTATCCAGCGGCCGGCTGGTAACGGTGCTCGACGACCGCATCCTGTCGGGCAGTGGCATCTTCGCCGTCTATCCGCACCGCCGCTACCTGCCCGCCAAGGTCCGCGTCTTCGTCGATTTCCTGGTGCACTGGTTCAGGACACGCGACGCAGCGTGACCGACCGGGAGGCTCGCGGTCCCAATTTCGCCCCCTTTCTGATAACTCTCGGGGTCCACTCCCAAAGTCGATGGAATCGCGGCTGAGAATGCACCTGAAACGGCAAGCAACCATGCTGGCTTCGGCCGCAGCAATGACATTTGCCGCGGTCGAGCCGGCCGAGGTGCATCCGCATGTCTTTGCCGAGGCTCGCCTCGACGTCATCCTCAGCGAGGATCACCAAACTGTGAAAGCGCTGCGTCATCTGTGGCGTTTCGACGACCTGTTTTCGAGTACGGTGATGATGGAGTTCGACAAGAACTCCGATCTGAAGCTTGACGACAACGAGCTCAAGGAAGTGGCCGACACCGTCCATTCCTCGCTGGCCGAGTTCAACTACTTCCAGCTGGTCACGCAGGACGGCAAGGACGTGCCCATGGTCCCGCCGCCGCATCTGATGGCCAATTTCGACAACGACCAGCTGATCATCCTGTTCGAGTCCGAACCGAAGACGCCGATCAAGCTTGCCGGCAAGATCGACATCGGCGTCTACGATCCGACCTTCTACACGGCGATCGACTTCACCGACGACGCCAACCTCACCGTCGAGGGCCTGCCCTCGAACTGCGCCAAGAAAGTAATCCGTCCCGATCCGGACGAAGCGATCAAGGAAAACCAGAAGACCCTGACGGAAGCGTTCTTCAACGATCCGACGGGCACCAACATGAGCAAGATTTTCGCCACCAAGCTCGAACTGAACTGCCCGCCAGAAGGATAAACCGGTGATGAAACCGTCGCTGCGCTTGGCGCTCGGCCTGTTGGCCGCCACTCTGGTGATGGCGCATCTGCCCGGCGTCGCCCATGCCCAGAGCTCGCTCGGCATCGGCACCAATGACGGCATGGCGCCCACCACTTCCGGCCCGTTCGCCCACGTCCTGATGTGGATCAACGTTCGCCAGCAGGAATTCTACCATTCGCTGGCGGCCGCCATGAAGGCGATGCGCCAGGACAGCAGCAAGCTCTGGCTGCTGGTCGGGCTTTCCTTCGCCTATGGCATCTTCCACGCCGCCGGCCCCGGCCACGGCAAGGCGGTGATCTCGTCCTACATGGTCGCCAACGAAGTGGCGCTGAAGCGCGGCATCATGCTCTCCTTCGTCTCGGCGCTGCTGCAGGGCCTCACAGCGGTGGTCGTCATGATACTCGCCTATTTCGTGCTGCGCGGCACCGCGGTGTCGATGACCGACGCGGCATGGTTCCTCGAAATCTCGAGCTACGTGCTGGTGACGCTGTTCGGCGCCTGGCTGCTCTGGCGCAAGGCGGGTCCGGCCATCCTTCGGCGGTTCGGCGCCGGTCCGGCCTACAGCCTTTCGGCCGCCCATGCCGGCCATTCGCATGGTGGCCACTCGCATGCGGGACACGCACACGCTCATGCGCATTCCCATGCCGGCCATTCCGACGCTCATGCGCATGCTCATGCCCACGTGCTGCACGTGCATGACGATCATCATGACCATTCGCACCCGCACAGCCACGGTCATGGCGCGCGCGATCACCACCATCACGACCATGGCGCGCAGGATCATGCGCACCACGATCACGGTCCGGGAGAAGTCTGCGAAACCTGCGGCCATTCGCATGCGCCGGACCCGGCGCTGCTTTCGGGCGACCGCTTCGACTGGAAGACCGCATGGTCGGCGGTGGCCGCCGTTGGCATCCGCCCCTGCTCCGGCGCGCTGATCGTGCTGAGCTTTGCGCTCCTCAACGGGCTCTGGATGGGTGGCCTGCTGTCGGTGCTGGCGATGTCGATCGGCACCGCGATCACGGTCTCGGCGCTCGCGACGCTCGCGGTGACGGCGAAGAATTGGGCGGTCTATTTCGCCGGCGACGGACGCCTCGGCAACCGTATCCATTCGATCGTCGAGATCGGCGGCGCGGCCTTCATCTTCCTGGTCGGCCTGCTGCTTTTGTCGGCCGGCCTGACGGGCGGCGCCTGAAGCCGCCCGAACCCTGTCAGGAAATCTTTCCGCCCAACTCATCCTCGATGTGAGCGCGGATGATCTCGTCGAAATTCTTCTCGGCGACAAAACCCAGTTCCCGCGAGCGGCGCGCCTCGAACCGCGTCGGCCAGCCTTTGACGATCGCCCAGATCGTTTCGTCTGGCTGTTCGCGGATCCGCTTCACCACCTCGGGTCCGGCGATGCGCTCCAGCGCCTCGATCTGCTCGCCGACGGTCACGGCGACACCGGGCATTGTGAGGTTGCGGCGCGGCCCGACCTTCTCGCCGTCGATCCCTGCCGCATGGATGAGGAAATTCACCGCCGAACGCGGGCTGGCATGCGTGTGCAGCACCGAGCGCGGCACCGGCAGGATCGCTTCCTGGCCGCTCAACGGCTCGCGGATGATGCCTGAAAAAAAGCTCGACGCCGCCTTGTTCGGTTTGCCCGGGCGAACGCAAATCGTCGGTAGCCGGATGCCGATGCCGTCGAAGAAGCCGCGCCGCGTATAATCGGCAAGCAGCGCCTCGCTCATCTGCTTTTGCGTGCCGTAGGACGTAAGCGGCGTCGGATGAAATTCGTCCGGGATGACATCGGGGAACGGCGCGCCGAACACGGCGATCGACGAGGTGAAGACGAGGCGCGGCGCAAAGCCCGCCAGGCGCACGGCGTCGAACAGCGCGCGCGTGCCGTCGAGATTGACGCGGTAGCCGAGATCGAAATTGGCTTCCGCCTCGCCGGAGACGATGCCGGCAAGATGAAAGATCACATCGGGATGGGAAGCGACGAGCTTAGCGGTTGCGCCGGGCGAGGAAAGGTCGCCGGTGTGGATCGAGACATCGACGCCCGCGAGCGCCGGCGCCTGCGGCGCCACGATATCGTGCAGATCGAGCGCCGTGATTTTGCGCCCGCGCAGCACTCCGTCCTTGGCCAGCCTTGCGATCAGCTTGCGGCCCACCATGCCGGCGGCGCCGGTGATCAGAATTCTCATTTCAGCGACCTTTCTTGCGCTGGCTGCGTCCGCGCAGCCAGAAGACGACGAACAGCGCCACCATGAAGATAGCGGCAACGATTGCCGCAAGCACCGTCGAGACGCTGCCGGCGGCCAGCATTATGGCGGGCAGGAAATAGGCGGCGAGCCCGAAGAGCAGCAGTATACAGGCCGCGGCGATCGCCGCGCTACGCGTCTCGCGATCCATCAGGCGCCGTCCCTCGATCCGAGGCTCTTCAAGCTCATTGCCGGCTCAGTGATAATGGCGGCGATCGCGAGGCGCATCATGCGCATGATCGTGATCGTGGTGATGGTCATGCTCGTCATGGCTGTCGGCGCATAGTCCGAATTCGGGCTCCACCGTTGCATGGTCGATGCCGTGCTCTGCGGCAAGCCGCTTCTTGATGGCGCTCACCGCCATATGCGGATCGACGCCGTCATTGAGGCAGGCGTGCAGCGTCGCCATGTTGCTGGTGCCGTCCAGCGACCAGACATGCATGTGATGCACCTCGCGCACCCCCTTGACCGTGGCTTCGATATCCTTGGCGATCAGGTCGCGGTCGAGGCTTGCCGGCACACCTTCGAGCAACACATGGGCGGCCTCGCGCATCAGCGACCACGCCGTCGACAGGATCAGCAGCGCCACCAGCACGGAGAGGATCGGATCGATCGGCGTCCAGCCGGTTGCGAGGATGACGAGCGCCGCTGCTATTGCCGCCGCCGAGCCAAGCAAATCGCCCAGCACATGCAGTATGGCGCCGCGCATGTTCAGGCTTCCGCGATCGCCGCCGTTGAGCACGAAGAAGGAGGCGATGTTGACCAGCAAGCCGGCGACCGCCACCACCAGCATCGGTCCGCCCAGCACCGGAGCCGGGCTCATCAATCGCCCCCAGGCCTCGTAGACGATCCACAGCGCGATGACGAAAATGGCGATGCCGTTGGTGTAGGCGACCAGCGTCTTCACGCGGCCGAAGCCGTAGGTGAGACGGCCCGTGGCCGGCCGGCCGGCGAGATGGAAGGCATACCAGGCGAGCCCGAGCGCGATCGAATCCGCCAGCATGTGGCCGGCGTCCGCAAGCAGCGCCAGCGACCCGGTGAGCAGGCCGCCGAGCGCTTCGGCGACCATGAAGCCGCCGGTCAGGCAGGTCGCGATGAGCACCCGCTTCTTGTCGGTCGAGCCGTGCACATGGCCGGCGCCGTGGCTATGGCCATGCGGACCGTGCCCATGTGAAGCGTGATCGTGCGCCATTGCGCAACTCCTGTTTACTGACCATGATCTTGTCCGAACCGAAGGTCAGCGCAGCAAAAACCGGTTCCCACTTTTCGGGATCATGGTTTACGCGCCGAACTCGGCGCGGAAATCCTCGAGCCGCCGCTTCTGGCGGCCCTCGCCATCGAAATTCGCCGGATCGAGCCAGGCCTCATAGGCCTTGCGCAGCGCCGGCCACTCCTTGTCGATGATCGAATACCATGCCGTATCGCGGTTTTCGCCCTTTACCACAAGATGCTGGCGGAAAATGCCTTCGAACTTGAAGCCGAAACGTTCCGCCGCGCGTTTCGACGGCTCGTTGCGGTTGTTGCATTTCCATTCGTAGCGGCGATAGCCGAGCTCGTCGAAGGCATATTTCGTGAACAGGAACTGCGCTTCGGTCGCCTGCGGCTTGCGCGAGATCAGCGGCCCCCAATAAATGTTGCCGATCTCGATGACGCCGTTATTGGCATCGATGCGCATCAGCGTCTGGCGCCCGGCGATCTTGCCGCTCGCCTTGTCGATGACGGCGAAGAACAGCGGATCCTCGCTCGCCTCGACCTTGTCCAGCCACGGCTGGAAGGCGGCACGGGTTTCCGGCGGGTAGTCGGGCAGCCAGGCGAAGCGGCCGCCGGCATCCGGCACAGACGATGCCTCGTAGAGCCCGTCGCCGTGCTTTGCCGCGCTCAACGGCTCGAGCCTGACGGTGCGGCCCTCGAGCACCTTGCGTTCCGGACGCGGGCGCGGCCGCCAATCTTTGAGATTTTTCGACACCCCAATATTTTCCGACACCGGGAACTCCAATCCGTTTGACATTTTGGAAGAGACGCTCACAAAAACGCTCGCCCACAGAAAGAACCACAGGGACGGGAAAAATGCTCCACACGATCGCGGCCTTCGACCGTCTCGGCGAGGAAAACGCGTTTGCGGTGCTCGCGCGAGCCACCGCGCTTGCCCATCAGGGCCGCGACATCATCAATCTCGGCATCGGCCAGCCCGACTTCAAGACGCCGCAACACATCGTCGAGGCGGCGATCAAGGCGCTGCGCGACGGCCATCATGGCTACACGCCGGCCAACGGGCTGCTGGCCACCCGCGAGGCGGTGGTGCGCCGCACGCTGACCACCACCGGCGTCGAGGTGTCGCCCGAAAACGTGATGATCCTGCCCGGCGGCAAGCCGACCATGTTCGCCGCGATCCTGATGTTCGGCGAGGCGGGCGCGGAGATTCTCTACCCCGATCCGGGCTTTCCGATCTATCGCTCGATGATCGAGTTCACCGGCGCGGCGCCCATTCCCGTGCCGATCCGCGAGGAGAACGGCTTTGCCTTCTCGGCGGAAGAGACATTGGCGCTGATCACGCCGAAGACCAGGCTGCTGATCCTCAACTCGCCCGCCAATCCGACCGGCGGCGTCACGCCCCGCGCGGAAATCGAAAAGCTGGTCAAGGGCCTGGAGAAGCACCCCGAGGTCGCGATCCTGTCCGACGAAATCTACGACGTCATGACCTATGACGGCGAGACGCACTGCTCGCTGCTCAATTTTCCGGAAATCCGCGACCGGCTGATCGTGCTCAACGGCTGGTCGAAGACCTGGGCGATGACCGGCTGGCGCATGGGCTGGTCGATCTGGCCGAACGGCGAAAAGGGCGCCTATCTCTACGACAAGGTGCGCAAGCTGGCGGTCAATTGCTGGTCCTGCGTCAACGCGCCGAGCCAATATGCCGGCATCGCGGCGATAGATGGCCCGCAGGATGACGTCGAAAAGATGATGCGCGCCTTCGACAACCGCAGGAAAATCGTGGTCGAGGGCCTGAACGCGCTGCCCGGCATTTCCTGCATCACGCCGAAAGGCGCCTTCTATGCCTTCCCCAACGTGTCGAAGACCGGCTGGAGGGCGAAGAAGCTCGCCTCGGCGCTGTTGGAGGATGCCGGTGTCGCGCTGATCGGCGGCCCCGACTTCGGCGTGCTCGGCGAAGGCTATATCCGGCTCTCCTACGCCAATTCCGAGGAGAACATTTTACGCGCGCTGGAGCGGATCGAGGCGTTTTTGAAGAAGTAGGGCCTCGCCGGCTCACCCACGTCCGACAAACGGCATCTTCGTCGCCATCACGGTCATAAACAGCACATTCGCGTCGAGCGGCAGGCTCGCCATGTGGAGCACCGCGTCGGCGACGCGCTGCACATCCATCACCGCTTCGGCGGCGATGGAGCCGTTGGCCTGCGGCACGCCGACCGTCATCGGCTGCGCCATCTCGGTCAGCGCGTTGCCGATGTCGATCTGGCCGCAGGCAATGTCGTAGGGCCGGCCGTCGAGCGCGAGCGTCTTGGTCAGGCCGGTGATAGCGTGCTTGGTCGCCGTATAGGGCACGGAGCCCGGACGCGGCGCATAGGCCGATACCGAGCCGTTGTTGATGATGCGGCCGCCCATCGGCTTTTGCCGGCGCATGGCGCCGAAGGCGGCGCGGGCGCACAGGAACGAGCCAGTGAGGTTGACGCCCACGACATCGTTCCACACCTCGACCGGAATCTCGTCGATCAGCGTCGACTTATAGCCCATGCCGGCATTGTTGAAGAGCAGGTCGACGCGCCCGAACGCCTCCACTACGGTCTCGAACATGTCCTCGACCTCGCCGGCTTTGCTGATGTCGCAGGCAACCGCAAGCGCCTTGGCTTCCGTCTTGCCAGCCTCGGCAATCGCTTCTTCGAGCACCTTTTTGCGGCGTCCGCAGAACACGGTGTTCCAGCCGGCTTTGAGCAGCGCCGTGGCGACGCTCTTGCCGATGCCGGTGCCGGCGCCGGTAACGATGGCGGTTTTCTGTGTCATAGCGGTCATCGTCGTCCTCCCCGGTCACTGCTGGAAGAAGACGTGGCATCGCAAATGATGGGGGCCGTGGCAAGCCGCTCTCGTCAACAAAAAGGGAGGGTCGGCAAAACGGAGGGGCCGACAAAAAGAGCGGTCATTGGCGACCGCCCTGATCTGAACCGCGCTTGGGAGGAGGAAAGCCGGCCCGACTGATTAGAATCATGCGCTTGCTGGGTTAACGAAAGGTTAACGCCCTCTTTTCGTCCCGCTGTCATCGGGTTTCAGGCACCGGCCTGCGCCTTCGCTGCCGAGACAGTCGCCTCGACATGGTCGACCAGCGCGTCCGGCAGGCCGAGGCGGCCGGCAAGCAGGTCGAGATAACCGCGCTCGGTGCGGGTGTCGGGATCGATGGTCAGTCGCGAGGCGGTATAGAGCTCGAGCTTCTGCGCATCGGTCTTGGCGCCGGCGATCAGCGTGTCGAGGTCGAGCGGCCGTTCGAGCTCTTCCATCAGGAATTTTTCAGCCTCCGCGCCAACGCCGGCAAGCTTGAGCTTGTCGGCGATCTTCTGCCGCTCCTCATCGTCGACATGGCCGTCCGCTTTCGCCGCCGAGATCATCGCCCGCACCAGCGTCAGCGTGAATTCGGCCTCGCCCTGCGGCGCCTGAGAGGGATGGAAAGCTGTGTCGGCCGGCGGCGGCAGCAATTCCGGCTCGCCTGCCGCAGGCTTCTGCGCCGGCTCGGCGCCGTTCTTGTAGTTCTGGTAGGCCTTGTAGGCGAGGCCGCCGATCGCGGCCAAACCGCCGAGCTTGATGGCCGCTCCCGTCACCTGCCGTCCAGTACCTGTGCCGAGCAGCACAGCGGCCAGCGCGCCGGCGGCGAGCGGATTGTCCTTCGCCATCTGCACCGCTTGCCCCGCCTTGTCGCGGACGGTCGATCCCGTGCCAGGAATTTGCGAGCCGAGCAGGTCGTCGAGCAACTTCTTGGGGTCGAGCATCAATGCCTCCAGAATTGGCCCGGCCGAATGCGGCCCGGGCGGGGTTTCGGACCGGCATGACGTAGGCCCCGCGCGCTGACTTTACAATGACGGGCGGGCTGTTTTGGCCGGATGCCGGCATCAGAACGCAAGCCGATGTGTCGAAAGCAACCAGCACTTCCGCTAAGATCGGGGATCTGTTTTTGAAGGAGCCATTTGAATGTCGAATGCAGCCAACCGCGAGCCGGCGCGCGATCCCCAGGATCTCGAGCGCATGCTGATCGAACGGCAATGGGCCGGCGATATCGAAGGGATGCTGGCGCTTTTCGAGCCGGACGCGGTCGTCGACAGCGGTGCCGGCGAATTGATCCGCGGCCGCGAGGCGACCCGCGCGCTTTTCGAACAAAGCATCGCCGCGGGTCGCAAATTCCAGCGCGGCGAGCAGCGCCCTGCCCTTGTCAACGGCGATCTGGCGCTCACCTCGACGAAACTGCCCGACGGCAGCATTACAACTGAGGTCGCCCGCCGGCAGAGCGATGGGACCTGGCTCTGGGCAATCGATCGTTACTCCGTCGCGTTTTAGCTGCCGATATGGCGTTTGCTGCCCCGCGTTTGCGCCAGTTCCACCTGGCGATGCCGCTCGGCATAGCGGGCGCGGTCCTCGTCCGTGCGCGCTTCGAAGCAATGCGGGCATGAGACGCCGACAGCATATTTCGGCGAATACCGGTCCTCGGCGATGAGCGGATGCCGGCAGGCGCGGCAGAGCTCGGCTTCGCCTTCGGCAAGCCCATGCGACACCGACACCCGCTCGTCGAAGACGAAGCAATCACCCTGCCACAGGCTCTCTTCGGCCGGCACCTCTTCGAGATATTTCAGGATGCCGCCCTGGAGATGGAACACGCTCTTGAAGCCCAGCGACTTCACGTAAGCCGTCGCCTTCTCGCAGCGTATGCCGCCGGTGCAGAACATCGCCACCTTGCGGCCTTCGAGCTCCTCGCGGTGCTGCTCGATCCAGGCCGGAAACTCGCGGAAGCTGGCGGTTTTCGGATCGACCGCGCCCTTGAAGGTGCCGATCGACACCTCGTAGGCGTTGCGTGTGTCGATGACCAATGTGTCGGTATCCGAGATCAGCGCATTCCAGTCGGCCGGCGCGACATAGGTGCCGGCGCTGGTCGCCGGGTCGAGACTGTCGACGCCCATGGTGACGATCTCGCGCTTCAGCCGCACCTTCATGCGGTGGAACGGCATGTCGGCGGCGCCGCTGTATTTGACCTCGATGCCGGCTAGCCCTTCGATCGTCTGAAGGTGATCGATCAGCGCGGCAATCGCCTCCTCGCTGCCGGCGACGGTACCGTTGATACCTTCATGCGCCAGAAGCAGCGTGCCCTTGATGCCGCGTCCGCAGCAGAAGGCGGCGAGCGGCTCGCGCAAGGCCTCGTACCCGTCGAGCCGCGCGAATTTGTAAAGCGCGGCGACGCGGATTGGCTGAATTTCCTTGGCTGTTGTCATGCCCATGCCACTAGACCGTGCTGAAAGCGGTTTCAAGGCAGAGGAAATTCTGGGCCGGCGCGGCGATCCACTGCGTGACATCGCGACACGCCTGCCTTCGTGGACTTGGGGTACCCCTTCTGCTAATCGGTTGAAATCGATCGGAACGGAGAGACAAGCCAATGACCAGCAAGACCGAAAAGCTCCTGTCGCTCCTCAACGGCCAGCCAGTCATTCCGGTGCTCAAGGTCGCCAACGTGGCCGACGCCGTGCCGCTTGCCCGCGCGCTTTCGCGCGGCGGCCTGCCGGCGATCGAGATCACGCTGCGCACCGCCGACGCCTTGGAGGCGATCCGCCGCGTCGCGGCCGAGGTCGAGGACGCAATCGTCGGCGCCGGCACGATTCTCGATGCCAAGCAATTCGACGAGGCAGCACGCGCCGGCTCGAAATTCATCGTCAGCCCCGGCATCACAAGCCAGCTTCTGGACGCGGCGAAGGACAGCCCGGTGCCGCTGCTGCCCGGCGCCATCACGCCCGGCGAGATCATGGCCGCGCGCGAAGCCGGCTTGCGCTTCCTGAAATTCTTCCCGGCCGAGCAGTCGGGCGGCATCGCTTCGCTGAAAGCCTTCGCCTCGCCGCTCGCCGACATAAAATTCTGCCCGACCGGCGGCATCACCGGCAAGAATGCCGCCGACTATCTGAGCCTGCCCAACGTCATCTGCGTCGGCGGCTCCTGGGTGGCTCCGGACGATCTGATCAAGGCGGGCAAGTGGAACGAGATCGAAGCGCTCGCGCGCGAGGCCAGCAAGCTCGCCAAATAATTCACCAGGGCAGCGGACCGTTCTCATCGAAATAGCCGCCGGTCGGTCCGCCCGCATCGAGCGTCGCCAGGCGCATGACGATCTCGGTCGCCTGCTGCACCGTACGGTGACCTTTGTGCCCGTTGAGATCCGTCGCGGTGTAGCCGGGAGCGGCGGCGTTGACCATGATTCCGCGTGGCGAAAGTTCCCTGGCGAAAGCCACGGTGATGGCATTGAGCGCCGTCTTGGAGCTGCCATAGCCCATGGCATTCGGTGACTGGCTCTCGCCGGCCGCGCGTGCGATCGACCCGAGATAGCTGCTCAACATGACGATGCGGGCAGCGGGCGATGCCAAGAGCAACGGCAGGAACGCCTGGGTGACGCGAACCGGGCCGAAGACATTGACGTCATAGGTGGCTTTCATGTCCGCGATGTCTTCCCGGCTCGGCGGCCGCTCATAGCGTCCGTCCGGGCCGAGCGCGTCGACATAGCCGGCGGCGACGCCGGCGTTGTTGACCAGCACGTCGAGGCTGGGCGCCCGCGCAGCTATGGTCCTGGCCGCGGCCGCCACGCTCTCGTCGCTGGTGACGTCGAGCTCGAGCCGCTCGACGTCGAACCCTTCGCCGCGCAACGCTTCCGCCGCGGCCTGGCCGCGCTTGCCATCCCGGGCGCCGAGCCAGACTTTGAACCCCAGCGCCGCCAGCCGCCGCGCGGTCTCGAGGCCGATGCCCTTGTTGGCGCCGGTCACCAGCGCGTTCTTCCGTGTCGTCATATCCATGTCTCCTTTTCAGCGACCTAGAAATGACCTGAGCCGGCCGGCTTCGCGCGCCGAAAGCTCTCATGCTCTTGCCTAATCCTCTCAAGTGCGCGCTTGCGCGTCTCAGGTGCGCGCTTGCGCGTCTCAGGTGCGCGCTTGCGCGTCACCTCGTTGCGCGCTTGCGCATCACCTGGGTGCGCGCTTGCGCGTCGCCTCGTTGCGCGGCTCGTGCGGATCGGCAATGCTGAGCCGATGAACGAGGCACTGCAGGAATTGATCGCGATCGCCGGCCGCCATGCGCGTGGGCGGCGGACAAGGACGGCGGTCCCGCACGTCACGATCGGCCGCAGCGAGTTTCCAACACCGCCGCTGCCCGAGCTTTGTCAGCCGACCGCCTTGTTTGTGCTGCAGGGCGCGAAATCGGTGCTGATCGGCGACCGCACGCTTCGCTACGGCGCCGGCAGTTGCTTCGTCTATGCGGTCGAGACACCCGCCACCAGCCAGCTGATCGAGGCGAGCGCCGCCCGCCCCTATCTGGCCATTGCTTTCGCTCTCGATATCGAGGTGATCGCCACATTGCTCATCGACCACAGGCCGGCGGCCGGCGGCGACAGCTTCGCGACCTACCCCGCCGATGACGAGCTGCTCGACGCATGGCGCCGCATGCTGCGGCTGCTCGACAGGCCGGCTGAAATTCCCGTGCTGGCTCCGATGCTCGAGCGGGAGATAGCGTTTCGGCTGCTGCAAGGTCCGCAAGGCGCAAAGCTGCGCCAGCTCGCGCGCGCCGACGGACGCCTGTCGCAGATCCGCCGCGCCACCCAGTGGATACGGGCGCACTACAACGAGCCGATCGATGTGACGGAGCTGGCCGCGCTCGCCCATATGAGCAGCGCCGCGTTCCACCGTCACTTCAAGGCAGCGACAGCCATGAGTCCGATCCAGTATCAGAAGCAGGTGCGCCTGCTGGAGGCCCGCCATCTGCTGATCGCGCAGCCGGGCAACGCCGCGCGTGTCGCCTTCACCGTAGGTTACGAAAGCGCATCGCAATTCAGCCGGGAATATGCGCGCCAGTTCGGCTTACCCCCCGCGCGCGACGCCGCGCGGCTGTTGGCTAAGGGCGAAGCGCCGACGCTGGAAATTGACTGAGCCGCCTCGATCGACGTGAAAAAAACCGGCCGGCTTTCGCCGACCGGGCCAGGGGCTTGGAATGCGATCAGCGGCAGACCTTGATCTTCTCGACGACCTTGCGGTGGTGAACTCAATGCGTGACCATCTTGGTCCTGCAGTGATGCTTGCCGGTCTTGACGATAATGGTTTCGGCCTGCGTCGGAGCGACGGCTGCCGAAGTTTAGGCTTGCGTGATCGCATGCTGGCGGCGGTGGGAAGTCACGGTCGCGACTGGTTCCCGCTCATGGATTCGAACCACGATTCACGCCTTCAAAGGGCGCTGTCCTACCATTAGACGAAGCGGGATGGCCGGGGGTCAAATATGCCGCCATGGATGAAAAAGCAAAGCCGCGCTGTTGCCCAACGCGGCTTTTGCGGCAGCGGCAGGCTGGCTATTTCGTCTGGAAGCGGGCGACCGAAAGGAACTTCACGGCGTTGCCGGCAAACCGGCTGGCATCCGGCGTCTGGGGGTCCGTATGGAAGCCGGCCGTGTAGACCTCGCTCGGCGGCGTATGCACGATGTTGTAGGCATAGCGCGGCGCCGTCGTCGGGTCGGAAACGGTGGCGATGTTGTCGCCGCTGCCCAGCGCCCAGCGCGCTGCCTGGGGCGGCGTCGCCACCACCATCGCCTTCGGCCCGGGCCGAAGGTCGCTGGCGGAAGCCCTGGCCTCCTTGCGCGTCGTCTTCACACCGGCGCCGATCGCCTGCGCCGGATCGGTCCCGGCCGGACGGGCGACGATGGCTTCGCGCGGTGAAGCCGCATCGAGGCCCGACGGATCGTTGAATGCCGAGCGCGGCTGCGGCTCTGTCAGCGAAGCGACCTCATATTCGGCCCCGCTCGCGCCGGCGGCGGTGGTTGCGCTGGCCTGTTCAAGCACTGCCTTGATCTCATCCTGCTTGCCCGTGTCGGGCCGCGCCGTCGGCAGCACCGAGAAGGCGTCGGTGGCGCTCTTGTCCTGCGCCGCCGTTTCCGCCAGCGCCAGAAGCACGTTCTTGTCCTTGGAGGCGAGTTCGGCCGGCGTCGAGCGATCGGGGCGCCAGGTCGGCAGCGGGATGTTGTTGACCGCCACCTGCGCGGGGTCGGCTGCGGCCTGTGCCGCGCCGGCGGCATCGGCCATGCCGAACGGCACATTGGCCGGAGCATGCGCCGTCGCCACCGCCTGCTCGGTCGTGGCCGAGGCATCCGCCGTGGCGAACGGCACATTCTCAGGCGTCTGCTGTCCGACGTCGGCCTTCGGCCTCGGCGCGAAGGCAGGCAGCGGAATCTCCTTCGGCGGCAGCGCGGCGATAATGGTCTCAGGCGTATCCTGCTGTGGTTGCGAATCGTCGGTGCTGTCGTCCGCGATCTGCGGAATGTTGGCGCGCTTGGCGTCCTGCGGCGCGACGATCGCGATGCCCGGCCGGTTGCTGCTCTTGGCCGCCGCCACCTGCTTCACAGCCTTTGGCTGCGGCGTGGGTTCGGCGCTCGCGACATCGGCGCTGTCGTCGGCCTCGTCGTCGCCGCCGCCAAACCAGGCCGCAAACAGTCCGCCGGACCGCTTGGTCGAGCCGCCTGCGCTGGCCAGTTCGATGTTAGGCGTGCCGGCGCCTTTGCGCGCCTTGTAGGCGGCCACCGCCTGTTCATAGCCCGGCAGCGGCCGGCCGTCGCTCGGCACATGCAGCGTCTTGCCGTTCGGGAACAGGCTGACCAGTTCCTGGCGGCTGATGCCCGGCCAATGGCGCACGTTGCCGACATCCATGTGGACGAACGGAGAACCCGAACTCGGATAGTAGCCGACGCCGCCGCCCTGCATCTTGAGCCCGATATTGCGCAGCTTCTTCAGCGGCACGCCGGGAATGTAGAAGTCCATCGCCTTGCCGAGCATGTGCTGGCTTTTCTCGGCGACGCCGCGGCTGCGGCTGCGCAGCATCGCATTGGTCGACGGCGAGCGATAGCCGCAGACCACCTGGATATAGTCAGTCGCTCCGCTTTGCCGATAGGCCTCCCACACCAGATCGAGCAGCCGCGGATCCATCTTGGTCGGCTCGTTGCGGCGCCAGTCGCGCAGGATGATGTTGATCTTGCGCAGGCCTTCCGGATCGTAGCGGCCATTGCGCTTGTAGACGATCTCGGCCTTTTCGTGCGTGTGCAGATGGTAGAGCTTCAGCGAACGGATTTCGGCCTTCGCGCCGGAGACGGCTGCCGAGAGGAACCCGACGGCCAAAATCACAAACGTCAGCCACCTCGGCCAGACGCTCATGTGAAAATGCCGCCCGTTTGTGTGTCGTTCGACTTGGTTCAAATCAAAAGGCCTTGCAGGCTGCCGTTTGTCCCCGGATTTGCCCAAACGGATGCGTGGTTCTCACATCCGAATATCAATCCTAATGGTTAATCATCGCTTATTGAAGCCGAAATGCGGTAACACCGTGGCGATATCCCGTCAAAAATGATGCACCGCTTTTCGTGGTAAATCACTGGTTTAGATCGAGAATTCGGCTCGGGCCGAAACACGATCTGTTACCGTTAGCCTTAATGCGTGATCAGCAGCAACTCAGACCGCTGAAAACCCAGGATTTTCGCGCGAAAAGCGACAATTTGACTCAGATTTTAAACGGGCAAGCTGAGCTGGGCCTTGCGTCTCAGGAGGCAAGCCGGTCGAGACGACCCGCTTCGGGGTCAATGCCATATTCCTTCAACTTGCGGTAGAGCGTCGAGCGCCCGATGCCGAGGCGGCGTGCCACCTCGCTCATTTGGCCGTTATAGTGGTCGATCGCAAGCTTGATCATTTCGAGCTCGACATCGGCCAGCGCGCGCACATTGCCACGCTCGTCCAAGGCTCTCAGCGTGCCGAAGCGGGGCTGCAGCCGCGCCGGGGCCTCGCTCTCGGGCAAAACAGCCCCTGCCCCGTTGGCAGCGGCCTGGTCGGCCGGCTGCGGCTCGGCCGCGACTCCCTCAGCGGCCAATGCCGGCTCGGCATCCAGCTTTACCGTGCCTTCGACCTGCGCTCGGATTTGCGGAAATTCCTCTTCGGTCAGCAATTCGCCTTCGGCGAGCACGGACGCCCTGAACACGGCATTTTCGAGCTGGCGGATGTTGCCGGGCCAGTCATAGGCCTGCAGCATCGCCAGCGCCTTGGCCGATATGCCAGTGAGACGGTGGCGCGGATCGGCCGGCGCCACCTTTTCCATAAAGTGCGTGACCAGATAGGGGATATCGTCACGCCGGTCGCGCAACGGCGGCACGAAGATCGGATAGACGTTGAGCCGGTAGAACAGGTCTTCGCGGAATTTGCCGTCCTTGACCTGCTGCAACAGGTTGCGGTGCGTCGCAGAGATCAGCCGGATATCGACCTTGACGGTCGAACGGCCGCCGACCGGGTCGACTTCTCCCTCCTGCACGGCGCGCAGCAGCTTGACTTGGACGTCGAGCGGCAGGTCGCCGATTTCGTCAAGAAACAGCGTGCCCGAATGCGCCTCGACGAATTTGCCGGTGTGCTTGTCGGTGGCGCCGGTAAACGAGCCCTTCTCGTGGCCGAACAGGATCGATTCGACGAGGTTGTCGGGAATGGCGCCGCAATTGACGGTGACGAAGGGTTTCGAGCGGCGGTCGCCGCTGCCCTGGATGGCGCGCGCCACCAGCTCCTTGCCGACGCCGGACTCGCCTTCGATCAGGATCGGGATGTTGGAGGCCGCCGCCTTTTGCCCGAGGCGGATCACCCGGTCCATCGCCGGGCTGCGGGTGATCAGGTCCTTGAAGGTCAGATGGCCGCCGCGCCGCCGCGACGTGCGCTTCATCTCGCCTTCGACCGCCTCGACCTTCAGAGCATTGGAAATCGATGCCTGCAGCCGGTCGGGCGAGGCCGGTTTGACGACGAAATCGAATGCGCCGTGGCGCATGGCCGAGACAACGGTCTCGATGCCGCCCTGCGCGGTCTGCACAATGACCGGCAGGTTGATGGCGCGCTCGCGCATCGCCTTCAGCATGCCGATGCCGTCGAGGCCGGGCATGACGAGGTCAAGGATGACGACCGACACATCGCGCGCGTTCGGTCCGTCGAGCACATCGAGGCCTGCCTCGCCGCCATCCGTGACGATGGCGCTGTGGCCGAATTTCGTCACCGCCGCCTCGAGCAGCCTGCGCTGCACGGGATCGTCATCGACTATGAGTATGGAACCTGTCATGACTGTTTTGGCTGCCCGGCCCTAAGAAATCCCCATGGATCATCTTGGCACAGGGTTCTAAATAAGGTTTCAAAAAACCCGGTGAACGAATTCCTTAGCATTTGACCGGCTTCTCCTTTCCCCTTGGTCCTGGAAGGTATTTTGATGCGCATGATGTTTGATCGGCGGCTTGCGGCGCCAGCGTCCGGTCAGGGCGCGGCGGAGCTTGGCGATCTGCCGGAATGGAATCTTGCAGATCTCTATTCCGGCATGGAAGCGCCGGAGCTGAAGCGCGACATCGCTCGGGCGGCAAGCGACGCCATTGCCTTCGAGGCCCGCTGGAAGGGCACGTTGGCCGCCGAGGCCGAACGCGGCGCCGCCGGTCGGCTCGGCGAAGCGCTGACGGCCTACGAGGCGCTGGAGGAGCTAATCGGCCGCATCGTCTCCTATGCCGGGCTGGTCTATGCCGGCAACACCGCCGATCCGCAGCGCGCCAAGCTCTATGGCGACATCCAGGAGAAGATGACCGATGCCAGCGCGCATCTTTTGTTCTTCGCGCTCGAGCTCAACCTGATCGACGACGCGATGACCGAAGCTGCGCTTGCGGCCGACGCGACCTTCGCCCACTACCGCCCGTGGGTGCTCGACCTCAGGAAGGACAAGCCCTACCAGCTCGAGGATCGGGTCGAGCAGTTGTTCCATGAAAAGTCGGTCACCGGACGCGGCGCCTGGAACCGCCTGTTCGACGAGACGATGACCGACCTGCGCTTCGATGTCGACGGCGAGGAGCTGACGCTGGAGCCGGCGCTGAACCGGCTGCAGGACTCGAACGGCGAAGTGCGCCGCCGCGCCTCCGAGGCGCTCGCCGCGACCTTTCGCAAGAACCTGCGGACCTTCACCCTCATCACCAACACGCTCGCCAAGGACAAGGAGATTTCCGACCGCTGGCGCGGCTTCGAGGACATAGCCGATTCACGCCATCTCGCCAACCGCGTCGAGCGCGGCGTGGTCGACGCGCTGGCGGCAGCCGTGCGCGAGGCCTATCCGCGCCTGTCGCATCGATACTATGCGATGAAGGCGCGCTGGCTCGGCATGGAGGTGATGAACCACTGGGACCGCAACGCACCGCTGCCCGAGACCCCGCAGGCGGTGATCCGCTGGGACGACGCCAGGGACACGGTGTTGTCGGCCTACCAGCGCTTTTCGCCCGACATGGCGGAAATCGCGCGGACCTTCTTCGACCGCAGCTGGATCGATGCGCCAGTGCGGCCCGGCAAATCGCCTGGCGCCTTCGCCCATCCGACCGTGCCGTCGGCGCACCCTTACGTGCTGCTCAACTACATGGGCAAGCCGCGCGATGTGATGACGCTGGCGCATGAGCTCGGCCATGGCGTGCACCAGGTGCTGGCGGCCGGCCAGGGCGCGCTGATGGCCTCGACGCCGTTGACGCTGGCCGAGACGGCCTCCGTCTTCGGCGAGATGCTGACCTTCCGCTCGCTGCTCGACCAGACCGCCGACAAGCGCGAGCGCAAGGCGATGCTCGCCCAGAAGGTCGAGGACATGATCAACACCGTCGTGCGCCAGATCGCTTTCTACGAGTTCGAGCGCAAGGTGCATGCCGAGCGCCGCAACGGCGAGCTCACCTCCGACAGGCTCGGCCAGTTCTGGCTGGAGGTGCAGGCGGAGAGCCTGGGACCGGCGATCAAGCTGCGCGATGGATATGAGGTCTTCTGGACCTACATCCCGCATTTCATCCACTCGCCCTTCTATGTCTATGCCTATGCCTTCGGCGACTGCCTGGTGAACTCCCTCTATGCCGTCTATCAGAACGCCGAGCGCGGCTTTCAGGAGAAGTATTTCGAGATGCTGCGCGCCGGCGGCACCAAGCATCACTCGGAGCTTCTGGCGCCCTTCGGCCTCGACGCCACCGACCCTGCCTTCTGGCAGATCGGCCTTGGCGTGATCGGCGCCCTGATCGACGAGCTGGAAGCGCTCGACAAATGACGGGCGTTTCGCCCGGCGGCATGGGTCGGAACAATTTAGCCGAAACGCATATTCGCGGCGGCTCTACTCTTGCCCTAAATACCTGTTCTTCAATAACTCTCCGCCGCATTTTTCAATTAGCTTTCCGCAGGCCATATGATAGCGTCCCGCCCCAAGCTCAGCCGGACGCATCGCCAAGGCCAGAGACGGCCTTGGCGGCGCTTCGGCGGATGCGATGACGGCCGTCGGG
The DNA here is from genome assembly GCF_033977165.1 of Mesorhizobium captivum. Taxonomy (NCBI): domain Bacteria; kingdom Pseudomonadati; phylum Pseudomonadota; class Alphaproteobacteria; order Hyphomicrobiales; family Phyllobacteriaceae; genus Mesorhizobium; species Mesorhizobium captivum. The sequence goes on along the minus strand of NZ_JAVIJB010000001.1, from coordinate 160,151 downwards.
CATAGCCGGAGGAGAGCCAAGCGCCGACTGCTCGATTGAAGCGGCTGTTCCGCCGACTGCGGAACGATTGACGATCCCTGCGGCAAGCCCGCCATTCCGGGCTGCGGCAGCTCGATCGGACTGGAGAGGGAAATGAGCACTTTCTTCTACATGCTCCTGGCGTTCGTTGTGGGTGTTTTGGTCGGCTGGTTCATCTGGGGCCGGCTGCGCGGCGAGCTCGACAGCCTGCGCGGCGATCTCGACCGCACGAAGAGCGAACGCGACAGGTTGCGCGCCGATACCAATCGCCTGAGCGGCGAGCTTGACGCATGTGGCCGCGCCCGCGCCGACCTCGAGAACCGGCTGCGCGAAGCGCCTTCCGCACCCGCCAAGGCCGGTGCCGACAAGGCCGCCGCGCCTGCGCCGGCGGCGCTGATGTCGACGCCGGCCGCGGCGAAATCGGCCGCGGCAAAACCCGCTTCGACCAAAACCGCCACGACCAAGCCGGCGGCAGCCAAGACGAGCGCCGCACCGAAACCGGCGGGCAAATCGGCTGTGCCAAAGAAGGCCGCCACGGCTCCGAAGAGAGCCGCTGCTCCTAAAGCGGCTGCCGGCAAGGCCGACAATCTGCGCCGCCTGATCGGCATCGGTCCGGTCAACGAGAAGCTGCTCAAGGGTCAGGGCGTCACGACTTACGCCCAGATCGCTGCCTGGACCGATGCCGACGTCAAGCGGATCGAAGACGTGCTCAATTTCGACGGGCGCATCGCGCGCGAGAAATGGATCGAGCAGGCGAAATTGCTGGCCTCGGGCAACGAGGCCGAATTCGCCCGCCAGTTCCCGACGGCTGGAACCTCAAGCAACACCTGATCCCATTCAGCCTTCGGGCACATCACACGCGGCGGCGCTCGTCATGGGCACCGCCGCTTTCCTTTTGTTCCAGCCGCCTTTGCGTCCTTGGACGCCGCTCTCTCGATTGCGCGTCGCCAACCCCCCATATAGAGCGATCTCTGGCGCCATCGATTGCAACTCCGAGCCATGCCCCTGCCCTTCGCAATCTTCCGCAACGACGAGACGGCTCGCCAATTGGTCTTCGACCATCCGCGCGAAGTCATTGTCGCGCGCAGCGCGGACGAGTTCACGCCGGCGCTCGAGGCGGCACAGGCGGCCTCCGACGCCGGCAAATGGCTGGCAGGCTATTTCTCCTATGAGGCCGGCTATCTGCTCGAGCCGAAGCTGGTGCCATTGCTGCCCGAGGGCCGCCGCGCGCCGCTGATCTGTCTCGGCGTCTTCGACGCGCCGCTCGAACAGGCGGTGCCGCAGAACTCGGGCCCCGTCAGCAACGGCCCGATCTTCGACGCCAGGGCGAAATGGTCCGCCGAGGACTATGGCGTCCGCTTCGCGCGCCTGCACGACCACATCCGCAAGGGCGACTGCTACCAGGGCAACCTGACCTTTCCGGTCCATGCGCAATGGTCCGGCGATCCGCTCGCCGCCTTCGACGCGCTGACCGAACGCCAGCCGGTTAAATACGGCGCGCTGGTTTCGTTTGGCGATCCGATCGTGCTGTCGCGGTCGCCGGAACTGTTCTTCGAGGTAGACGCCGAAGGCATGATCGAAACCCATCCGATGAAGGGCACGGCGCCGCGCGGCGCGACCAAAGCTGAGGATGCGCGGCTGAAGGCATTTCTGCGCAACGACGAGAAGAACCAGGCCGAGAACCGCATGATCGTCGACCTGCTGCGCAACGACATTTCGCTGATCAGCGAGGTCGGCACGCTGGAGGTGCCGGAACTGTTCCGCATCGAGACCTATCCGACGGTGCACCAGATGGTGAGCCGGGTGCGGGCGAAGCTCTTGCCGGATATCGGCATCCGCCAGGTCTTCGCCGCGCTCTTTCCCTGCGGCTCGATCACCGGCGCGCCAAAGATCCGCGCCATGGAGATCCTGCACGATCTGGAAGGCGTGCCGCGCGACGTCTATTGCGGCGCCATCGGCTGGATCGCGCCCGGCGGCAGGATGCGGTTTTCGGTGGCGATCCGCACCATCTCGCTCTTTGCCGATGGCGATGCCGTCTACAATGTCGGCGGCGGCGTCGTCTTCGATTCGACCGCCGATGAGGAGTACCAGGAGTGTCTTCTGAAAGCGCGCTTCGCGACGGGAACCGTGCCGATTTCGAGCTGATCGAGACCATGCGCTGGGAGCCTGGCTCGGGCTTCCTGCGCTTCGACCGGCATCTTGCGCGGCTTTACGCTTCGGCGGCGGAGCTGGGCTTTGCCTGCGACCCGCGACGGGTCGGCGAGGTGCTGACGGGCGCGGTCGGTGGGCAGCGGATCGCGCTGCGAACCCGCCTCGCCCTGCGGCGCAACGGCGAAGCAGCGGCGTCCGCGCAGCCTTACGAACCGCTTCCCGCCGGCAAGGCGTGGCGGCTGCAGTTGGCGCGGGTCCGGCTCGATTCCGGCGACACGCTGCTGCGCCACAAGACCAGCCGTCGCGAAACCTACCAGCGGGCGCGCGCCGAATATCTCGCCACCCGCGCCGACGAGGTGCTGCTTGCCAATGAGCGCGGCGAACTCTGCGAAGGCACTATCACAAATCTCTTCGCCGACTTCGGCGACGGCGTGCTCGCGACGCCGAGACTTGATTGCGGCCTCTTGCCTGGGGTATTGCGCGGCGAGCTTCTGGACGAAGGCCGCGCCGTGGAAGCGATCTACACCTTCGACGATCTGAAGTCCGCGAAGGCTATCTTCGTCGGCAATTCGCTGCGCGGGCTTATCCCGGCGCAATTGGGCTGACAGCGGAGCCGCGGTACATTTTCTGTTTGATAAAAGCATGACCATTCGACAGCCGACCCACACGCCTTACGACGGATCCTCGAAGCTCTTCACCATTGGTCTGAAGCCGCTCGAGCTCGATCGCTGGATCGAGGTCGACGAATTCCTCTTGCCGCATCTCGCCGAGAAGCAGCGGCTTTACGCGGAGATCGCGGAAAAGGTCTTTGTCGAGGAATACGATACGCGCGACGCGCAGCGCGAAGTGCTCGACCTCCTCACCGCCTATCTCCCCGCAAAACATCCTGAGAGCCATCGCGGCGCTGGCTCAGCTATCGAGGTGGTCGGCTTCAACGGAGCGACTGGCGAACTCTCTCCCGAATTGCGCGAAGCACCGCTCGTCCGGGCATCGCTACTGGTCCAGGAGGATTTGATCCTGATGCGCCGGGACGACAGCGGCTGGCGGCTCGCCGCCGGATCGCTGTGTTTTCCGTCATCCTGGTCGCTTCGGGAAAAATTCGGCAAGCCGCTGCAGCAAATCCATGCGCCGGTGCCCGGCTTCGGCCCCGGCACGCGGCCGGCCGAAGTCATCAACCGCATGTTCGACGGCCTGCAGGGTCAGGCGGTCGAACGCTTCAACTGGTCGATCCAGGCGGGCGACGCGCTCTATCACCCGCTTTCCAACATCCAGCGCATCGACCGCGCCACCAGCCGCCCGACACGCTTTCCGGACGGCGATATCAACGCGCACGCCTTTATCCGTGTCGAGCGCCAGACGCTGCGCAAGTTGCCGGTCTCGCGCGACATTCTCTTCACCATCCGCATCCATCTCGACCCGCTGGCCGTGCTCGCGCGCCACCCTGACAAGGCGGCGCTCGCGGCTTCTTTCGCCGAACAGCTCAACGCTCTCGACCAGGCGCAGCTCGACTACAAGGGACTCACCGCCGACCGCGACCGGCTGGTTGCATATCTCGCCGGCATGGCCGAGGCAGCTTAACCACGTGGCCATCCCGGCTTAGCCGGCGGTTGGCGCTTTTCGCTGGTTTGTGACAATGATCTGTGGTGTAGGGCTACCGGCGAAAATGCCGGGCTTTCCCAGTGTTTGAAGGAGTGTGCGAAAAAATGGCGAATGAAAACTGGCCCGTTTACGGTGAAATCACCGGCCCTGTCGTGATGATCGGCTTTGGCTCGATCGGACGGGGAACGCTGCCGCTGATCGAACGCCATTTCAAGTTCGACAAGTCGCGCATGACGGTCATTGACCCGCGCGACACCGACCGTAAGCTGCTCGACGAGCGCGGCATCACCTTCATGCAGGATGCGGTGACCAAGAAGAACTACAAGAAGCTTCTGACCCCGCTTCTTACCAATGGCGCCGGCCAGGGCGTTTGCGTCAACCTGTCGGTCGACACCTCCTCGCTCGAATTGCTGAAGCTCTGCCGCAAGCTCGGCGTGCTTTATATCGACACCGTCGTCGAGCCGTGGCTCGGCTTCTATTTCGACGAAAAGGCCGACAATGCCTCGCGCACCAACTATGCGCTGCGCGAGAGCGTCCGCCAGGAGAAGGAGAAGAACCCGGGCGGCACCACCGCGATCTCCTGCTGCGGCGCCAATCCCGGCATGGTCTCCTGGTTCGTCAAGCAGGCGCTGGTCAACCTCGCCACCGATCTCGGGCTCGAGTTTGCCGTGCCGGCGGAGCACGACCGCGAGGGTTGGGCGAAGCTGATGAAGAAGGCCGGCGTCAAGGGCATCCACGTCGCCGAGCGCGATACCCAGCGCACGAAGAAACCGAAGCCGATGGACGTGTTCTGGAACACCTGGTCGGTCGAGGGTTTCATCTCGGAGGGCCTGCAGCCGGCCGAGCTCGGCTGGGGCACGCATGAGACCTGGATGCCGAAGAACGGCAAGAAGCACAAGAACGGCTCGCAGGCGGCGATCTATCTGGAGCAGCCTGGCGCCAACACGCGCGTGCGCAGCTGGTGCCCGACGCCCGGTGAGCAATACGGCTTCCTGGTGACGCACAACGAGGCGATCTCGATCGCCGACTTCTTCACCGTGCGCGGCAAGAAGGGCAAGGTGCAGTATCGCCCGACCTGCCACTATGCCTACCATCCCTGCAACGACGCCGTGCTGTCGCTGCATGAGATGTTCGGCGCCGCCGGCAAGGCGCAGCCGGTCCATCATGTGCTCGACGAGAACGAGCTGGTCGATGGGGTCGACGAGCTCGGCGTGCTGCTCTACGGCCACGACAAGAACGCCTACTGGTACGGCTCGCAGCTGTCGCTGGCCGAGGCTCGCAAGCTGGCTCCTTACCAGAACGCCACCGGCTTGCAGGTGACTTCGGCGGTGCTCGCCGGCATGGTCTGGGCGCTCGAGAATCCGGCTGCCGGCATCGTCGAGTCCGACGAGATGGACTACAAGCGCTGCCTGGAAGTGCAGATGCCCTACCTCGGGCCGGTCAGGGGCTATTACACCGACTGGACGCCGCTCGATAACCGGCCCGGCCTTTTCCCCGAGGATATGGACAAGGACGACCCGTGGCAGTTCCGCAACATCCTCGTGCGATAGCAGCCGCGTCTACCGCCGTCTCCACCTTGCAATCGCCCGGAAATCGGGCGATTGAAGACGGGCGGCCTAGAGCGACGTGCGTCCCTTCGGACGCACAAAGTAGGCTCTAGCACTTTGAATGGACGCATCGTGCTTTCCGAAAATCGGAAAGCGATTTTCGGGCCGATGCGAGAGGAGAGGATTTTAGAAATGACCATTGCGCGCAAATTGCTTTCGGCAGGCGCCGCGGCAAGCTTTTTGGCCGCTGCCGCCTGCACCACCACCGGCCCCTCCGAACCGATCGCGGCCGCGCCCAAGGGCGTCGAGGGCAACTGGATCGACGCCAAGGGCACCGGCCTGTCGACCTTCGCCGCCGGCAGCTTCACCACCGTCGCGACCGACACCGGCCAGAAGCTGTCCGAGGGCAGCTACACCATGACCGGCCCGACCTCGGTCGAGATTCACGGCACCTCGCTGATCCGCCAGACGCCGGTCAGCTTCAACTGCCTGATGGTCTCGACCAGCCAGCTCAACTGCACCAGCGCCAGCGGCCAGAACTTCGTGCTGACGCGCCGCGCTTAAGGTCTGCGAAATATCGAAATGATGCGGGACGGCGGCGCGAGCTGCCGTCCTTTTTTGTGCCGGCAAACCTCTTCCCGATTTCCGCTTGCATCGGCCAAAACGCGATGTGAACATGACCTGAAGCTGACTGTTATGTTTCGGTCAAGCTAGGGCTTTAATGCATGTCGCCCAAAAGTGCGCAGCGGTTTTGGGAGAACGACCTGCATCAAATCAAAATACTTGAAGCACGTCGCCCGAATCCGTTTCTGCGCGACGCGCTTTAAGCACTTCAGGTCAGCGCATCCGGGAGACGAGAATGAAGAAATTTGCCGCCATTGCCGCCCTTTCAGCATCAGCACTTGGCCTGTCGGCCGGAACCTCCTTTGCCGACTACACGCTGAACATCCTGCATTTCAACGATTGGCACAGTCGCATCGAAGGCAACAACAAATACGAGTCGACCTGTTCCGCCGAGGAGGAGACCAAGGGCGAATGCATCGGCGGCGCGGGCCGGCTGATCACCGCGATCGCGCAGGAGCGCAAGAAGCTCGAAGGCCAGAATGTGCTGCTGCTCAATGCCGGCGACAGTTTTCAGGGGTCGCTGTTCTACATCACGTACAAGGGCGCGGCGGAAGAGGAATTCCTCAATCAGATGAGGCCCGACGCGGTGACGCTCGGCAATCACGAATTCGACGACGGCGAGAGCGCGCTGGTGCCTTACCTCGACAAGGCGCAGTTCCCGGTCGTCAGCGCCAATGTCGTGCCCAACGACAAGTCCGGCGCCAAAGGCAAGATCAAGCCGTCGATCGTCGTCGAGGTCGGCGGCCAGAAGATCGGCATTGTCGGCGCCGTCACCAACGACACGCCCGAGCTCGCCTCGCCCGGTCCCAACATCGCCATCGCGGACGACGTCAAGTCGATCACCGCCGAGGTCGAGCAGCTGAAGGCGCAGGGCATCAACAAGATCATCGCCGTGACGCACATCGGCTACAAGCGCGAGCGCGATGTCATCGCGAAAATCCGTGGCGTCGACGTGGTGGTCGGCGGCCACAGCCACACGCTCCTGTCCAACACCGACCCGAAGGCGGCAGGCCCCTATCCGACGATGGTCGACAACCCCGACGGCTATAAGGTGCCGGTCGTGCAGGCGGCGTCCTATTCGAAATATCTCGGCGAGTTCAAGGTCGTGTTCGACGACAATGGCGTGGTCAAGGAAGCGAGCGGCGACCCGATCTATCTCGACAAGTCGATCACGCCCGATCCGGCCGTGCTCGCCCGTATCAAGGAGCTTGGCGCGCCGATCGAGGCGCTGAAGAACAAGGAAGTCGCCGAGACCAGCAAGGCCATCGACGGCAGCCGCGAGAATTGCCGGGCGCGGGAATGCGAGATGGGCAATCTCGTCTCCGACGCCGTCCTCGATCGCGTCAAGGGCCAGGGCGTCGAGATCGTCATTTCGAACGGCGGCGGCCTGCGGGCCTCGATCGACCAGGGCACCGTGACCATGGGCGAGGTGCTGACCGTGCTGCCGTTCCAGAACACGTTGGCGACGTTCAAGATCTCCGGCAAGGATCTGGTCGCCGGTCTCGAAAGCGGCCTCAGCCAGATCGAGGACGGCGCCGGGCGCTTCCCACAGGTGGCCGGCCTGAAATACGCTTTCGACAAGTCGGTGGCGCCCAATGCCGGTCGCGTCAAATCGGTCGAGGTGATGGAGAACGGCGCCTGGGCGCCGATCAATCCGGAGAAGCAGTATCTCGTCGCCACCAACAACTATGTCCGCCAGGGCGGCGACGGCTACAAGGTCTTCGCCGAGAAGGCGACGGACGCCTACGACTACGGTCCCGGGTTGGAGCAGGTGGTGGCCGACTATCTCGGCGCGCACCGGCCCTACACGCCGAAGCTCGACGGCCGCATCGCCGAGGTCGGCACCACGGCGGCGGCGGAGCCGGCAAAGCCTGCCGAGACCGCGCCTGCAGCGGCCGCGCCAACGGCCGAACCTACCAAACCGGCCGAGACTGCGCCCGCCGCCGCCGAGACCGCAATGCCGGCTTTGCCGTCCAATTCCGGCGACATCGCCGGCACGCCGCCGACCGTTCCGGCCGAGACGGCACCGGCAACGTCGGAAGCGGCAAAACCTGCCGAGACAACTCCGGCGACCCCTGCCCCCGCCACCGAACCTGCCAAGCCGGCCGGGACCAGCCCGGAAACCAGCCATGTGATCGCCGCCGGCGACACTTACTGGGACCTGGCCAAGAAAAACTATGGCGACGGCACCAAATGGAAGCTGATTTCCGAGGCCAACAAGGACTACAGGCCGCGCCGCCTGCCGCTCGGCGCGACGCTGACCATCCCGCCGGCTGCCAAGTAACTGGTGGCAACCAAAGGGCTTGCTCGGGCAACCGGGCGAGCCCGCACTCGAATTCGACGATCGAGGTGCGGCCAGACGCAGCATTGAAAACCGGCACGGCATCGCTAGTTTCGCGGCCCGGAGCAATTGCGCGAAAAAGAGTGCCACACTGGAGCGGGTCAGCGGCCGAGGAAGCCGACCTGCTCCAGTGGCGCGCGGAGACAGTCGATGACGCTTGCCAATCCCGCCGATGCGAAAGCCGCCGAGACCGCAGATCCGGCGCCGGCGGGTGCCGCGCCGGTGACAGCGGGCAAGATCGGCATCATGCTGGTCAATCTCGGCACGCCTGACGGCACCGACTTCAAGCCGATGTGGCGGTATCTGAGAGAATTCCTCTCCGATCCGCGTGTCATCGAGCTCAACAAGGCGATCTGGTATCCGATCCTCTACGGGCTGGTTCTCACCACGCGGCCGAAAAAGTCCGGCGCCAACTACGCCAGAATCTGGAACCACGAAAGGAACGAGTCGCCGCTGCGCACCTTCACCCGCGCGCAGGCCGAGAAACTCGCCGATGCGCTCGCTGACCTGCCGAACGTCGTCGTCGACTGGGCGATGCGCTATGGCAATCCCTCGACGGCAGCCGTCGCCCGCCGGCTGGTCGAGCAAGGTTGCGAGCGCATCCTCAGCTTTCCGCTCTACCCGCAATATTCGGCGACGACGACGGCGACCGCCAACGACCAGCTGTTCCGGGCGCTGATGAAGATCAGGCATGCGCCGGCGATCCGCAGCGTGCCGCCCTATTACGACGAGCCGGTCTATATCGAGGCGCTTGCGCGTTCGATCGAGAAGCATCTGGCGACGCTCGACTTCGAGCCGGAGGTGGTGATCACGTCCTATCACAGCATCCCGAAACCCTATTCCGACAAGGGCGATCCTTATCGGGCGCATTGCCTGGAGACGACGCGGCTGCTGCGGGCAAGGCTCGGCTGGGACGAGAAGAAGCTCATCGCCACCTTCCAGTCGCGCTTCGGCGCGCAGGAATGGCTGCAGCCCTATACCGACGTCACCGTCGAGAAGCTGGCGAAGGACGGCGTCAAGTCGATCGCCATCGTCAATCCGGGATTTTCCGTCGATTGCATCGAGACGCTGGACGAGATCGGCCGCGAAGCGGCCGAGACGTTCCACCATGCCGGCGGCAGGAACTTCGCCCATATTCCCTGCCTCAACGACAGCGCCGAGGGCATGGCGGTGATCGAGGCGCTGGTGCGGCGCGAACTGTCCGGCTGGGTGTGACAAGCTTCACCGACAGGTCCTGATACCGGTGCGCAAAAGCCTCCGCTAACCAATATTCGTGATCACCTGATTGTAACGTTGCGGAAACACACTTAAGTGATTTCGTGAGGTCGCCGCCTTTTGAGGGAGAAACGAAATGGGCTTCAGCGGTTTCGATATTGCCATCATTGTTCTTGTCTTCCTGGTCATCATCCTTCTTTTCAAAGGCATCAAGACGGTGCCGCAAGGCTACAATTACACGGTGGAACGTTTCGGACGGTACACCAAGACGCTGACGCCCGGCCTGAACATCATCAACCCGATCTTCGAGCGCATCGGCGCCAAGATGAACATGATGGAACAGGTGCTTGATGTTCCGAGCCAGGAAATCATCACCCGCGACAACGCAATAGTCGGCGTCGATGGGATCGCCTTCTTCCAGATTCTTAATGCGGCGCAGGCGGCTTACCAGGTCTCCGGTCTGCAGAACGCCATCCTTAACCTCACCATGACCAACATCCGCACCGTCATGGGCTCGATGGACCTCGACGAACTGCTGTCGAACCGCGACGCCATCAACGAGCGCCTGCTGCGCGTCGTCGACGAGGCGGCGCATCCGTGGGGCATCAAGATCACCCGCGTCGAGATCAAGGACATCAACCCGCCGGCCAATCTGGTGGAATCGATGGGCCGCCAGATGATGGCCGAGCGCGACAAGCGCGCCCAGATCCTCGCCGCCGAAGGGTTGAAGCAATCGCAGATCCTCGAGGCCGAGGGCCGCAGGGAAGCCGCCTTCCGCGACGCCGAGGCGCGCGAGCGCTCGGCCGAAGCCGAGGCCAAGGCGACGCAGGTGGTGTCGGAAGCCATCGCCAAGGGCGACGTGCAGGCGATCAACTATTTCGTCGCCCAGAAATACACCGAGGCGCTGGCCAAGATCGGCTCGTCCAGCAACAACAAGATCGTGCTGATGCCGTTCGAAGCTTCATCGCTGATCGGCTCGCTGGGCGGCATCGGCGAGATCGCCCGCGAAGTCTTCAAGGGCGACGGCCCCTCGGGCGGGCAACGGCAGAGCACCCGTCCGCCGCTCGTGCGGCCGACGGACAACTGATCCAACGTGTGGGTGGGGGGAGAACGTCAATGATCGACCGCATCGTTTCGGAGCTCGGCCCGCGGAACTGGATGGTTCTCGGCTTCGTCCTCCTGGTGATGGAAATCGTGGCGCCGGGCGTGTTCATGCTGTGGATCGGCATCGCGGCCCTCATCATCGGCGCGATATCGCTGCTGGCCTGGGACGCGGCCTTCTGGACCTGGCAGGTCCAGGTGCTGGCCTTCCTCGTGCTGTCATTGATTTCGGCCTTCGTCGGCAAAAAGGTGGTGGGTGATCGTCACGTCAACGCGGATCAGCCGCTGCTGAACCGCCGCGGCGCGCAACTGGTCGGCCGCACGGCCACGCTTGCCGAGCCGATCAAGAACGGCCGCGGCCGCATCCGGCTGGGAGACACGCTGTGGCGTGTCTCCGGCCCGGACCTGCCAGCCGGCGCGCAGGTGCGTGTTACAGGGGCCGCCGATACTGACCTTGAGCTGACGGTCGAAGCGATCTGAACCTAGGCGGCGCCGATGCGCAACAGATCGTGCAGATGCACAAGGCCGACCGGCCGTCCGCCTTCGACCACCATCAGGCTGGTGATGGCGGACGTGTTGATCGTCTGCAATGCCGTCGCCACCAGCGTGTCGGGGGCCGCCGTCTTCGGCTTCTTCGTCATCACCTGATCGACGTTCATCGACAGAAGATCGCTGCCGATATGGCGGCGGATGTCGCCGTCGGTGATGATGCCGATCAGCGCGCCATCGGCGCCGGTGATCGCCACGCAGCCGAAGCCTTTGCGCGACAGTTCGGCGATCGCCTCGCGCATGCCGGTGCCCGACGGCACCAGCGGCAGCCGCTCGCCGACATGCATGATCTCGCGCAGCTGCGTCAGGTTGGCGCCGAGCTGGCCGCCGGGATGGAAGGTGCGGAAATGATCGGGCGTGAAGCCGCGCGCCTCGAGCAGCGCGATCGCCAGCGCATCGCCCATGACCAATTGCAGCAGCGCCGATGTCGTCGGCGCCAGCCCGTGCGGACAGGCCTCCGGCGCCGGCGGCAGGAGCAGCACCACGTCGGCAGCACGCGCCAGCGCCGAACTCTCGCCGGAGGTGATGGCGATCAGCGGGATCGAGAAGCGCCTGGAATAAGCGACGATGCCCATCAGTTCCTTGCTCTCGCCCGACCACGACATGGCGATGATGGCGTCGTCCCTGGCGATCATGCCGAGATCGCCGTGATTGGCCTCGGCCGGATGGACGAAGAAGGCGGGTGTGCCGGTCGAGGCGAGCGTGGCCGCGATCTTTGAGCCGATATGGCCGCTCTTGCCGACGCCGGTGACGATGACACGTCCCTCGATCCGCGAGATGAGATCGATTGCGGCCGCGAACGGCTCGGCAAGACCGTTGTCGAGCGCCGCGGCAAGCGCAGCGATACCGGCCTGCTCCGTCGCCACCGTTCTGAGCGCCGATTCGATCGCGGCCTGCCTGTCCGGCGGCTTTCTTCCTGGGGACCCCGCATGCATGGCAGATGCCATTAGCGCCATGTCGTCCGCCTGTCCAACGGAATTCCCGTTTCGCGTGCGTCGAGGGCAGCGGAATCGGCCCGCCTCAACCCTCCGTTAACCATCCGCCTTTACGGTTCGGTAAGTATGGCGCAACCGCGCCGCGCAAGCAGTGGTGACGATGTCCGGGGCCCAGCCTGAAACGATAAGAGGTCGAAAGGGCATAGCCGTCAGCACGCTGCTGGTGGCTGCGAGCGTTCTTGCCTTGCTGCGCCCGGCGCCGGCCTTCGCGCAGAATACCGAGCTGCGCGGCGAGGTCTCGGAATCGGCGATCCTGGCCGACCAGCAGCGCAAGGCGAGGCAATTGCGCGCGCAAGGATCGCTGGATCAGGCGGCTCCGGCGGCCCAGGCGGCCGAGGACCAGACACAGGCCAACCCCTATGAGCCGGCGAGCCTGGGCGTGGTGACCGACGACGACCAGGCAGCGGGCGCAACTGGGAGCATCTTCGACCAGCCGCAAGCGACCGACGACCCGTTCGCCGACGATCAGACCGCGGCCCAGCCGCGCCGGCCTTCGACCGCCAGGCAGCGCGCGGCTGACGCCAGCACAAAAAAAGACGCCGAGGGGGCCGACAGGAAAAAGGTCAAAAAGAAGCCCGGAGAGACCACCGGCAGCACGACCAGGACCGCCGCTGCCGGCGACCAGGCCGATACTGCGGCCACCGACCAGGACGGTCCCAACCGCCGCGCCCTTACCATCGATAGCGTCGACAGGCAGAAGCTCGATCCCGGCGCCGAGCGTACCGGCTCGATCGAAGGCCAGAAAGTCAAACCCGAGGACGATCCCTTTGCCCCCACCGGGATCAAGGTCGGCACCTTTGTCTTCCGGCCGACACTGGAGCAGGGCTTCACCGCGACGTCCAATGCCGATGCCAGCAGCGGCGGCAGGCCGGCGGTGTTGTCCGAGACGGCGCTGCGTTTCTCCGCCGCCTCGGACTGGCGCGAGAATTCAGCGCTCATCAACGGCTACGGGATTTTCCGCAACACACTTTCGGGCCAGAAGATCAACGATGCGCAGGGCCGGATCGAGGGCCAGCTCAATGTCGACCTCGACCATGAGCTGCGCGCCATCGCCAAGCTCGGCTACGAAGCGGTGCCGGAATCGGCGTCCTCGCCGGATGCGATCGCCGGCGTCACCTCGCAGCCGCTGCGCCAGACCGTGGACGGCAGCCTCGGCATCGAGAAGGATGTCGGCAAGATGCGCTACACGCTGACCGGCGCGGTTACGCATGACTTTTACGGCGACGCCAAGCTCTCGGATGGGACCGTCTTGTCGCAGAAGGATCGCGACTCCACGCTCTATTCCGCGACGTTGCGCACCGGCTACCAGGTTTCACCGGCCATCACTCCGTTCGCCGAGCTCGAAGCCGGCCGGCGGGTCTATGATCTGCGCCTCGACAGCAACGGTTTCGAGCGCTCCTCGACGCGGCTCGGCGCGCGCGCCGGCCTCGAGCTCGACATGGACGACAAGCTGTCCGGCGAGTTCTCCGTCGGATGGCTGCGCGAAGCCATCGACGACGACCGCCTGCCGGCCAATGCGGGGCCGTATGTCAATGCCGATCTCAAATGGTCGCCCGAGCGCGGCACCATCATCGGTCTCACCGGAAGGACCACGATCGAGAGCACGACCGCGGCAAACGAGAGCGGCGACGTCCTCTACTCGGGCCGGCTCACCGGAGAGCGGCAGGTCCGCGCCAATCTGACGGCGAATTCGTCGCTTGGCCTCGATTGGCGCGACTATACCGGCTCCGACGGCCACGATCTGATCTTGAGCGCCGAAGCCGGTCTGACCTGGTGGCTGAACCGCTATGCCGGCCTCACCACGCGGGTGAGGACGGAGAAGCTCACCAGCAACCTGCCCGGCCGCGACTATGTCGCCAACAGCGTCTATCTCGGCCTGAAGGTGCAGCGCTGACGGTGGCGCCGAAGCGGTCCCGGCATAGCTGAATATCGGCAAATGCCCTAAAAGGCGGCGCCGCGGCGTTCGGCCGGCTGCACCTCATCCAGCAGCGTTCGGATGACCCCGGCCATGCTCGCGTTCATATCGTTGCGCCAGAGCGCGAAGGCGACATTGGCCTCGACGAAGCCTTCCGGCGAGCCGCAGTCGAAGGTGCGTCCTTTGTAATGATAGCCGTAGAAGGACTGCTGCCGCTCGAGCTTCAGCATCGCATCCGTCAGCTGGATCTCGTTGCCTGCGCCACGCTCCTGGCTTTCGAGGATGCCGAAAATCTCCGGCTGCAGGATGTAGCGCCCGTTGATGAAGAGATTGGAGGGGGCCGTGCCCGGCTTCGGCTTCTCCACCATTTCGGTGATGCGGAAGCCGTGATGGGTATCCTCGCCGCGGCCGACGATGCCGTATTTGTGCGCTTCGGCCGGGTCGCATTCCTGCACGGCGATGATGTTGTTGCCGGTCTCGGCATAGAGTTCGACCATGTCCTTCATGCAGCTTTTCTCCGACTGCATGATCATGTCGGGCAACAGCAGCGCGAACGGCTCGTCGCCGACAAGCTCGCGCGCGCACCAGACGGCATGGCCAAGCCCCATCGGCACCTGCTGGCGCGTGAAGCTGGTCTGCCCCGGCGCCGGCTGCAGCCGCTGCAGGCGGGCGAGCTGATCGTCCTTGCCGCGCTGGGCCAGCGTATCGTAGAGCTCGAACTGGACGTCGAAATGATCCTCGATGACCGCCTTGTTGCGACCGGTCACGAAGATGAAATGCTCGATGCCGGCATCGCGCGCCTCATCGACAACATATTGGATGACCGGCCGGTCGACGACGGTCAGCATCTCCTTCGGAATGGCCTTGGTGGCTGGAAGAAATCGTGTGCCGAGGCCGGCGACCGGGAAAACTGCCTTACGAACTCGCTTCATGCTCCACCCATCCTTTTTTGAACCCATTATCCGCTCGGCGCTCCGCTCCGCAATCCCCTCCAACATTTTCACGCCGGGAATCATTTTCACGCCGGAATGTTGAACTACAGAACGGCCGAGTTGACCGGCGAAAGGCCGCGACCGCACTTTTCGTTCCTGGCGGCCCCTATGGTAAACTAAATACTAACCCGGTTCGGCGTTGAATGATCCTTCCTGATTTGACGAAGGAGGAAAAGATGTCCGTTCGCAGTACCGCAAGGCGCCTGACGGCACTGGTGACGGCGGCCGGCCTGACGCTTGCCTTGCTGATGCCCGCCGGACCTGCTTTCGCCGATGCCGGGTTCCGCCAGTGGGTCGCAGGCTTCCGCGCCACCGCGGTCGCGGGCGGCGTCTCCGGCGCGGTCTATGACCAGGCCATGAGGGGCATCGAGCCCGACCCGGTCGTGCTGGAAAAAGCCCGCACCCAACCGGAATTCACCGCCCCCGCCTGGGATTATTTCGACAACCGCGTGCATGACCAGTCGGTGGCCAACGGACAGGCGATGGCGCGCAAATGGAAGCCGTGGCTGGATCGCATCGAGACGCGGTTCGGCGTCGACCGCAATGTCCTTCTCGCCATCTGGTCGATGGAATCGAACTATGGCGAGATCCTCAAGCGCGACGACATCATGCGCAATGTCGTCCGTTCGCTGGCAACCCTTGCCTATGGCGACCCGAAGCGGTCGAAATATGCCCGTACGCAGCTGATCGCCGCGCTGAAGATCCTGCAGACCGGCGACATCGACGAAAGCCATCTCATGGGTTCCTGGGCCGGCGCGATGGGCCAGACGCAGTTCATCCCGACCAGCTATCAGCGCTATGCCGTCGACATGGACGGCAACGGCCGGCGCGATATCTGGAATTCGATCCCCGACGCATTGGCGACCGCCGCCAACCTTTTGAGGAAGAACGGCTGGCAGGCCGGCAAGACCTGGGGCTACGAGGTGACCCTGCCGGCCGGCAAGCTGCCCGCTGGATCGAAGACGTTGGCGCAATGGCGGGCGCTCGGTGTCGCCAGGGCCAATGGCAAGCCGTTCAGGAACCTGACCGATAAGGCGACGTTGAAGGTGCCGGACGGCAGAGGCGGACCGGCATTCCTGATGATCAGGAATTTTTCGGTCATCAAGGCCTACAACAACGCCGACAAATACGCTTTAGCCGTCGGCCTTCTCGCCGACGAGATCGCCGGCGGCACCGGTCTTGTGCAGGACTGGCAGCGGCCTTTCACCAAGCTCACCTTCGAGGAACGCCAGGAATTGCAGAAGCGGCTTTCCGAGCACGGCTATTATGACGGCAAGTTCGACGGCAAGATCGGCGACGGATCGAAGGCCGCCATCATGGCTTATCAGGCCAAGGTCGGCTTGACCCAGGATGGCTATCCGAGCCTGGAAGTGCTGAAATGGCTCCGGAAGCAATAGAGCCGTCCATGGCGCGAGGCATCCTTTCAAAGACGGAAAGGATGCTGTAGCGCTTCGGCTTGCGCATGACTTTCCGCGTTTTGCTGGTCATGCGCCAAGGAATGGAGAGGTGATTGGTTACGGTTGCGCGTATCTGGCTGATCGTTCGCCGCCTGCCGATCCTCGTTCTGGCCGTCGCCGTGCTCGCCGTCGCCAGCTCCAGTGCCTTCCATTCGCCAGCTTTCGCGCAGGAAGAGGAAAGCCGCGGCTGGTCGCTGCGCGACCTCCTGTTCCCGCGCCGCAGCGAGCGCATCGAGCCGCCGGTCGAAATCCAGAAGGCCAGACCGAAACCAAAGAAGAAACCCAAGCCGCGTCCGCCGGCCGAACCGGAAACGCCGATCGTCGAGAAGGCGCCGGACGCCCGCGTCGTGCTGGTGGTCGGCGATTTCCTGGCGGGCGGGCTGGCCGAGGGTCTCGACGACGCCTTCGCCGACAATCCGGCCGTCAGGATCGTTGTGCGCAGCAACGGCTCGTCCGGCTTCGTGCGCGACGATTTCTACAACTGGCCGGTCGAGATCAAGTCGCTGATCGAGACGGAGAAACCGTCCGTCGTGGTGGTCATGCTCGGCTCCAACGACCGCCAGCAGATGCGCGTCGGCGACGTGCGCGAGCAGCCGCGCTCCGAGACCTGGACCAAGGAATATGAGCGCCGCGCCGACGCGCTGGGCAAGGCCATTCAAAACACCAAGGTGCCGTTCCTGTGGGTCGGCATGCCGGCGTTCCGGGTGGCGAAGATGACCTCGGACATGCTGGCCTTCAACGACATCTATCATTCGGCCGCCCAGGCGCATGGCGGCGAGTTCGTCGACGTCTGGGACGGCTTCGTCGACGAGAACGGCGCCTTCGTCACCTCCGGTCCCGACATCAACGGCCAACCGGTGCGCCTGCGCTCGGACGACGGCATCAACATCACCAAGGCCGGCAAACGCAAGCTGGCCTTCTATACGGAAAAGCCGCTGGCGAAGATCCTGGGACTGGCGGCGCCGGGAAGCGTCACCACGGTTTCCGCGCCGGCCGGCGCCCCGGTCGAGGCGTCGAAGCCTGCCGCGGCCCCTGTCATCGTCGACCGCACGCCGCCAATGCTGCTCAGCGACCCCGCGCTGGACGGCGGCACGGAACTGCTGGGCGCTGCTCCGCCCATCAAGGCCGATCCGAACCTGCCGGGTGAAAAGCTTACCGTCGAAGGCAAGGCGCCGGCCGCCTCGCCCGGCCGCGCCGACGATTTCTCCTGGCCGCCGAAACCCGCTACAGCGGCCGCCGCCGCGCCGGACACGACGACAGCGATCAATCGCTAGAACAATTCCCTGAAAAGTGCGTAGCGGTTCCGTCCGGAATTGTGGCGTGCAAGCATTCCGAGCCGGGTAGAACAGTGGCATTGTCCGCCAATGGCAATATCCATGGCTGCGGCCATGATTGGGGGACGAGATGTCAGCGACGGGCTACGCGTTGATTGGGTTCACAGCTTGGGCGCTTTGCCTGCTTATCTTCATGGAGGTCGTGCGGACCTATCTGGTTGTGACGGGCCGGGCACCGGCAAATGGTTTCACGCCTGATAATGCTGGCCTGTCGCCCTTCATGCAGCGACTGGCGCGGTCTCACGCTAACTGCATTGAAGGTCTACCGATATTCGGCAGTCTCATGGCGCTAGCGATCATGACTTCCCGCGTTTCGATAACCGATCCTCTCGCATACTGGTTCCTAGGGGCGCGTATCACCCAGTCGCTCATTCATTTGACGTCGACAAGCCCAACTGCGGTCAAGGTTCGATTTTTGGCGTTTGCGGTCCAGATGGCCATCGGCGCCTACTGGGCGGCAGCACTACTGGTGAGCTAGAGCATCTCGGGAGAGCGGGTCAGCGTTCTGAGAAGGCTGAGCCGCTCCAGATCATCCAGATCGCCGAGGGCTCCTGGACCGGAGCATTTGCGGCCAGGCGGAGTCTCCTGGCGTTGCAGAACGCATCGCTCCTCAGCGAGGCAGCACCGTCGATCCCATCAACGCCTCGTCGATCGAGCGCGCCGCCTGGCGGCCTTCGCGGATCGCCCAGACCACCAGCGACTGGCCGCGGCGCACGTCGCCCGCGACATAGAGCCTGTCGATGCTGGTCTTGTAATCGCGGTCGTTGGCCTCGACGTTTCGCGAACGGCGGCTGTCGGTGACCACATTTATCTCGCCGTCGAGTTCCTTCATCACGCTGTCGCCCGCCGGTCCGGCAAAGCCGATGGCGATGAAGGCGAGATCGGCGCGGATGACGAATTCGCTGCCGGCGATCGGCTTGCGCTTCTCGTCGACCTCGCAGCAGCGGACGCCGGTCAGCTGGCCGTCCTCGCCGATGAACTCGAGCGTCGCCACCTGGAATTCGCGCTCCGCGCCCTCGGCCTGCGAGGACGACGTGCGCATCTTGGTCGCCCAGTAGGGCCAGACCGCGAGCTTGTCTTCCTTCTCCGGCGGCTGCGGGCGGATGTCGAGCTGCGTCACGCGCACCGCGCCTTGGCGGAAAGCGGTGCCGATACAATCGGACGCGGTGTCCCCGCCACCGACAACGACGACATGCTGGCCGCCGGCGATGATCGGGTGCGAGGGCCACGCCACCGACTGGATCGGCTCGCCGCCGACGCGGCGGTTCTGCTGCACCAGATAGGGCATCGCGTCATAGACGCCGGCGAGATCGTCGCCCGGAATGTTGGCCGGGCGCGGCGTTTCCGAGCCGCCGCAATAGAGCACGGCGTCGTACTCGGCGAGGAGCTCGGCGACAGGCTTGTCGACGCCGACATTGACGCCGCAATGGAAGCTCACGCCCTCGCCCTGCATCTGTTCGATGCGGCGATCGATGTAGTGCTTCTCGATCTTGAAGTCCGGAATGCCGTAGCGCATCAGCCCGCCCGGCCGGCTCTCGCGCTCATAGACATGCACGTCGTGGCCGGCGCGGCCGAGCTGCTGCGCCGCCGACATGCCGGCCGGACCGGAGCCGATGATGGCGACACGCTTGCCGGTCTTCTTCTCCGGCGGATAGGGCCGGATGTGGCCGGTCTCATAGGCCTTGTCGGCGATCGCCTGCTCGATCGTCTTGATGGCGACCGGAATGTCCTCGAGGTTCAGCGTGCAGGCTTCCTCGCAGGGCGCCGGGCAGATGCGGCCGGTGAACTCCGGGAAATTGTTGGTCGAATGCAGGTTGCGGATCGCGCTGTCCCAGTCGCCGTTGTAGACGAGATCGTTCCAGTCCGGGATTTGGTTGTGGATCGGGCAGCCGGTCGGCCCATGGCAGTACGGGATGCCGCAATCCATGCAGCGCGCGGCCTGCTTCTCGACCTCCTTGTCCGACATCGGCAGCGTGAATTCGCGGAAATGCCGGATGCGGTCGGAGGCAGGCTGGTACTTGTGCACCTGCCGGTCGATTTCGAGAAACCCTGTTACCTTGCCCATAGTCCAGTCCCTGCTGTCCGAAGGCACGCTCGAAAGCCTAGCTTGTCGGCACACCCGTTAACCTCATAAGGCCGCCATGGCAACCTTGGTTCCTAAAGCAATTCCAGGAAAAGTGCGTAGCGGTTTTCCGTCCGGAATTGCGTAAAAACAAATAGTTAGAGCGGTTTGGCGGTTCTAGCCAAACCGCTCTAGGTCAGGATTGTTGGTGAGGATGCCGGCCGAGGCATTGTCTCCCCGGCCACGCCCGAAGGCTATTCCGCCGCCACGCTCATGCGCATGCGTTCCATCTCGATCAGCGCGCGGCGATACTCGACCGGCATGATTTTCCGGAATTTCGGCCGGAAGCTCTGCCAGTTGTCGAGGATCTCGCGGCCGCGCAGCGAGCCCGTGTAATGGACGTGGTTCGAGATCAGCTGATAGAGCCGCTCCTCATCGTGGCTGGTCATGTCGCCGGAGACGTCGACGCGTCCCTTGTGGTCGAGGTCGCCGCCATGATGGAGCAGCTTCTCCATCAGGTCGTCCTCTTCCGGAACCGGCTCCAGCTCGACCATCGCCATGTTGCAGCGCTCGGCGAAATCGCCCTTCTCGTCGAGCACATAGGCGACGCCGCCCGACATGCCGGCGGCGAAGTTGCGCCCCGTTTTGCCGATGACGACGACGATGCCGCCGGTCATGTATTCGCAGCCATGGTCGCCGACGCCTTCGACGACGGTGACGACGCCGGAATTGCGCACGGCGAAGCGCTCGCCGGCGACGCCGGCGAAATAAGCTTCGCCCTCGGTCGCGCCATAGAGCACCGTGTTGCCGACGATGATCGATTCAGCAGCAACGATCTTGGCCTCTTCCGGCGGACGGATGACGATGCGGCCGCCCGACAGGCCCTTGCCGACATAGTCGTTGCCGGCGCCGACCAGATCGAAAGAGACGCCGCGCGCCAGAAACGCGCCGAACGACTGCCCGGCTGTGCCGGTGAGCTTGACGGTGATCGTGTCCTCGCGCAGGCCCTTGTGCTTGAAGCGCTTGGCGACTTCGCCCGACAGCATTGCGCCGGCGGAGCGGTCGACATTGCGGATCGGCAGCTCGATGGTGACCGGCTGCTTGGCCTCAAGTGCCGGCTTCGCCTGCTCGATTAGCTTGCGGTCGAGCACATCGTCGATCGGATGCTTCTGCCGTTCGGTCCAATGCAGCGCCTCATGCGGCGCATCGGGCTTGAAGAACATCTTCGAGAAGTCGAGCCCGCGCGCCTTCCAATGCTGGATCACGTCGCGCTTCTCCAGAAGGTCGGTGTCGCCGATGATCTGGTCGAGATGGATGAAGCCCATTTCGGCAAGCAGCGCGCGCACCTCTTCCGCCACGTAGAAGAAGAAGTTGATGACGTGTTCCGGCGTGCCCTTGAAGCGCTTGCGCAGCACCGGGTCCTGCGTCGCCACGCCGACCGGGCAAGTGTTCAGGTGGCACTTGCGCATCATGATGCAGCCGGCCGCGATCAGCGGCGCGGTCGAGAAGCCGAACTCGTCGGCGCCGAGCAGCGCGCCGATGATGACGTCGCGCCCGGTGCGCAACCCGCCGTCGACCTGCAGTGCGACGCGTGAGCGCAGGCCGTTGAGCACAAGCGTCTGGTGCGTTTCGGCAAGACCCATTTCCCACGGGCTGCCGGCATGCTTGAGCGAGGTCAGCGGCGAGGCGCCGGTGCCGCCGTCATAGCCCGAGATGGTGATGTGGTCGGCGCGCGCCTTGGCGACGCCCGCCGCAACCGTGCCGACGCCGACCTCCGACACCAGCTTGACCGAAACATCGGCCACCGGGTTGACGTTCTTGAGGTCGTAGATCAGTTGCGCCAGATCCTCGATCGAATAGATGTCGTGATGTGGCGGCGGCGAGATCAGGCCGACGCCAGGCGTCGAATGCCTGACCTTGGCGATAGTCGCGTCGACCTTGTGTCCAGGCAACTGGCCGCCCTCGCCGGGCTTGGCGCCTTGCGCCACCTTGATCTGCATGACGTCTGAATTGACGAGATATTCCGCCGTGACGCCGAACCGCCCGGAAGCGACCTGCTTGATCGCCGAGCGCTCGGGGTTCTTACCGCCGCCGGGCAGAGGCAGATAGCGGTCGGCCTCTTCGCCGCCCTCGCCGGTGTTCGACTTGCCGCCGATGGTGTTCATGGCGCGCGCCAGCGTGGTGTGCGCTTCCCTGGAGATCGAGCCGAAGGACATCGCCCCGGTCGAGAAACGCTTGACGATCTCGGCCGCCGGCATGACGTCTTCGAGCGCGACCGTCTTGCGCCCGGTTTCCTCGGCGAGCTTGATCTTGAACAGGCCGCGGATGGTCTGCGCTCTAGCTGTCGCGCTGTCGATCTGCGCCGAATAGTCCTTGAATGTGTCCCAGGAGCCCTGGCGCACGGCGTGCTGCAAGGTGGCGACCGCGTCCGGCGACCACATATGGGCCTCGCCGCGCATGCGGAACATGTACTCGCCGCCGACCTCGAGGCTGTTGCGCAGCACCGGGTCGTTGCCGAAGGCGTCGCTATGGCGGCCGAGCGTCTCGGTCGCGATCTCGTCCAGCCCGACGCCCTCGATCAGCGTCGCGGTGCCGGTGAAGTACTTCTCGACGAAATCCGACTTGAGCCCGATGGCGTCGAATATCTGCGCGCCGCAATAGGACTGGTAGGTCGAGATGCCCATCTTGGACATCACCTTAAGGATGCCCTTGCCGATCGACTTGATGTAGCGGGAGACGACCTCGTATTCGTCGACCTCTTCCGGCAGCTCGCCGCGCTTGTGCATGTCGAGCAGCGTGTCGAAGGCGAGATAGGGATTGATCGCCTCGGCGCCGTAGCCGGCCAGGCAGCAGAAGTGATGCACCTCGCGCGGTTCGCCGGATTCCACCACCAGCCCGACCGCGGTGCGCAGGCCCTTGCGGATCAAATGGTGATGCACCGCCGCGGTGGCGAGCAGCACCGGGATGGCGATGCGGTCCGGGCCGACCTGGCGGTCGGACAGGATGATGATGTTGTAGCCGCCGGCAACCGCCGCCTCGGCCCGCTCGCAGAGCCGGTCGATGGCGCCCTGCAGGCCCGCAGCGCCCTCGCTCGAGGCGTAGGTGATGTCGATCGTCTTGGTGTCGAAACGGTCCTCGGTGTGACCGATGGAGCGGATCTTCTCGAGATCGCCGTTGGTCAGGATAGGCTGGCGCACTTCCAGCCGCTTGCGGCGCGACGTGCCGACAAGGTCGAAGATGTTCGGCCGCGGCCCGATGAAGGACACCAGGCTCATCACCAGCTCCTCGCGGATCGGGTCGATCGGCGGGTTGGTGACCTGGGCGAAGTTCTGCTTGAAATAGGTATAGAGCAGCTTCGACTTGTCCGACATCGCCGAGATCGGCGTGTCGGTGCCCATCGAGCCGACCGCTTCCTGGCCGGTGGTCGCCATCGGCGCCATCAGAAGCTTGGTGTCTTCCTGCGTGTAGCCGAAGGCCTGCTGTCGATCGAGCAGGCTGACGTCCTTGCGCAGCGCGCGCGGCTCGACCGGCTTCAGGTCCTCGAGGATGAGCTGCGTGTTGGCGAGCCAGGTCTTGTACGGGTGCCTGGTGGCGATCTCCGACTTGATCTCCTCGTCGGAGATGATGCGGCCCTTGGCAAGATCGATCAGAAGCATGCGGCCGGGCTGCAGCCGCCACTTCTGCACGATCTTTTCCTCCGGCACCGGCAGCACGCCGGCTTCCGAAGCCATGATGACGCGGTCGTCGTCGGTGACGATGTAGCGCGCCGGGCGCAGGCCGTTGCGGTCGAGCGTCGCGCCGATCTGCCGTCCGTCGGTGAAGACGACCGCCGCCGGCCCGTCCCATGGCTCCATCAGCGCGGCATGGTACTCGTAGAAGGCCTTGCGGTCTTGGTCCATGAGCTTGTTGCCGGCCCAGGCTTCCGGGATCAGCATCATCATGGCGTGGCTCAGGCTGTAGCCGCCCTGGAATAGGAATTCGAGCGCATTGTCGAAGCACGCCGTATCGGACTGGCCTTCGTAGGAGATCGGCCACAGCTTCGAGATGTTGTTGCCGAACAGCTCGGAATCGACCGAGGCCTGGCGCGCCGCCATCCAGTTGTTGTTGCCGCGCACCGTGTTGATCTCGCCATTATGCGCGACCATGCGGTAGGGATGCGCCAGCTTCCACGACGGGAAGGTGTTGGTCGAGAAGCGCTGGTGGACGAGGATCAGCGCGGTCTCGAAGCGCGGGTCGGTGAGGTCCTTGTAGTAGGCGCCGACCTGATAGGCCAGGAACATGCCCTTGTACACGATGGTCCGCGCCGACAGCGATACGCAATAGGCGCCGATGTCCTTGTTGTCGTTCTCGGCATAGATGCGGCCCGAGATCACCTTGCGCAGCAGATAGAGCCTGGCCTCGTATTCCTCGTCGTCCGGAATGTCGGCCGTGCGGCCGATGAACACCTGCCGATGGAACGGCTCCGACGCCACGATTTCCGGCGCCTTCGACAGTGACGAATTGTCGACCGGCACATCGCGGAAGCCGATGAGCGGCAGCCCTTCGGACTGAGCCGATTCGGCGATGATTTCCTCGACATGGGCGCGAAGTGCCGCGTCTTGCGGCATGAACCAGTGGCCGACGCCGTACTGGCCGGCGGGTGGCAGTTCGACGCCCTTGGCCGCCATCTCCTCACGGAAGAACTGGTCCGGAATCTGCACCAGCACGCCGGCGCCGTCGCCGACCAGCGGATCGGCGCCGACGGCGCCGCGATGGGTGAGGTTTTCCAGCATCGCCAGACCGTCCTCGACGATCTGGTGCGACTTCACGCCCTTCATGTTGGCGATGAAGCCGACGCCGCAGGCGTCATGCTCGTTGCGCGGATCGTAGAGCCCTTGCGCGGTCAAGCCGTTTGTCGGGCGAGTCGGATTTTTGACGGCTGCCGCTTTCGTCTGCGCGGCCTGGCCGTTGATCGCAGATGGCGTCAGTTCCGTCATCGTCCTGTCCTCCGTTCCGCACCCTTTGGCGGTGATTCCCTTAGGGCGCTGGTTTGCCTTGGGAAGCAGAATGCTTCCCCTCGATCCTTGCTGCACGTCTCGCGAAATTCTTGCCGAACCATCTCGGCTATACGCCCGGTTCGCACCCGGTATCGTACAGGCCAGAGCGGATCCGTCTACCCGCCGCTCGCGACAATGGCCGGAATGGCACCAATGATACGCCAGTCCAGCCTGTTTTGTGCGACAAAATAAGACAGCACTACTGTCCTAAATTTTTTATGGCAGAATTCGGGGGCCCGCACAAGACCGATTCACAAAAATCTTGGTCACGCCGCGACACAAAATTTCGTGACACGATCGAGAACCGTAAGCTTTGGTCGCAGCCCTATGTAGCCGCCGACTGGCTCCACCGCTTTGCGAACGATTGGCCCTTGCGCTTCGGGCGCCAAAGCAGTCAAGTCGCGCCCGTTTTGCCAATCACGATACGGACCTCTCGATGTACTTTGCATCCGACAACTGGGCGGGCGTCCATCCAGACATTTCGGCCAATCTTTCCCGTCACGCGGCCGGCATCGCAACCGCCTATGGCGACGGCGACCTGGACCGGGCCGTCTACCGCCGCTTCAGCGAGATCTTCGAACGCGAGGTTCAAGTGTTCTTCGTCGCGACCGGCACGGCAGCCAACGCGCTTTCGATGGCGGCGTTGAACCGTATCGGGGGCATCGCCCTGTGCCATTCCGAAGCGCATATGAATGTCGATGAGTTCGGCGCGATGGGCTTCTATACCGGCGGCGCGCGCGTGGCGCCTGTTCCAGGTCCCCTGGGCCGCATCAATCCGCAGGCTCTGGACAAGGCGATCAAACGCTATTCGCAGGACCTCGCTCCGGGCGGCCAGCCGATGGCGGTGACGATCACCCAGGCGACCGAAGTTGGCACCGTCTACACCGTCGACGACGTCAAGGCGATTGCCGAGGTCAGCCGCCGCCATAAACTGCCGCTGCATATGGACGGCGCGCGCTTCGCCAACGCGATTGCGGCGACAGGTGTAACCCCCGCCGAAATGACCTGGAAGAGCGGTGTCGACCTCATCTCCTTCGGCGGCACCAAGAACGGCTGCTGGATGGCCGATGCGGTGGTGATCCTCAATCCGGATGTCGGCAAGGACTTGCGCCTGCTGCGCCAGCGCGCCGGACAGACCTTCTCCAAGGCGCGTTTCATCTCGGCCCAGTTCGAAGCCTATTTCGCCGATGACCTTTGGCTCAGGATGGCGCGGCATGCCAATACGATGGCGGCACATCTGGCCGAGACCATCGAGGACGCGCCGGCGGGCAAGCTCGCCTGGCTGCCGCAGGCCAACGAAGTGTTCGCGATCCTCGACCGCCGCACTGCCGAAAAGCTGCAGGCCGCCGGCGCCAAATTCTATGAATGGGGCGTGCCGCAGGGTTTTGACGGCCATCTCGGCGACAACGAAGCGATCTACCGCTTCGTCGCCAGCTTCGCGACGACGGCGGAAGAGATCGACCGCCTCGGTCAACTGCTCTCCGAATGATCAGGCCAGGAAAGGCCGCACCAGCAGCTCGAAGCCAAGCAGGATCAGGAAGATCAGGAACCAGCGGCGGAATGCCGCCGGGCTGATCCGCTGTCTGAGAACCTGCCCGAGCCACATGCCGAGCAAGGCCGGCAGCACAGCGAGCGAGGA
The DNA here is from genome assembly GCF_033977165.1 of Mesorhizobium captivum. Taxonomy (NCBI): domain Bacteria; kingdom Pseudomonadati; phylum Pseudomonadota; class Alphaproteobacteria; order Hyphomicrobiales; family Phyllobacteriaceae; genus Mesorhizobium; species Mesorhizobium captivum. The sequence goes on along the minus strand of NZ_JAVIJB010000001.1, from coordinate 133,576 downwards.
AATCGCCAGATGTCCGACCTCGAAGGCGCCATGCGAGGCCAGACCCAGCGCCAGCGCGATGGTGGACACCGTGAAGGAAAGGCCGAGCGCCTGGATGAGGTCATCGCGGCCCAACCCGAGCGCCTGGATGTACGGCACGGCCGGCACGACGAAGACTCCGGTGCCGCCGGTCACAAGGCCGGTCAGAAAGCCTACAAATGGTGAGAACCAGCGCTCGGTCTTCGCCGGGACGGCGGGCTGCCGCGCCAGCAATGCGTAGGCGGCATAGAGAACCAGGGCGGCGCCGAGGCCTGCTGTCGTCCATGTTATATTGTCGCTGGCGAGCAGCCGCGAGCCGGCGACGGTGCCGATCACGATGCCCGCCATCATCTGCCAGAGCCGTCTCAGGATCGATGCAAAACTCGGGCCGGCGAACAGCTGCCAGACATTGGTGACGAAGGACGGCACGATGAGCAGCGACGCGGCGGTGACAGGCGGCATGACAGTGCCGAGCAATCCCATCGCCAGCGTCGGCAGCCCCATGCCGGTGACGCCCTTGACTATCCCCGCCAGCAGGAAGGTGACGACGATGGTTGAGGTGAGCAGCAGGGAGAAATCGGTCATTGCCCTTCATGGGAGGACAATGCGGGCTTCAAAAGAGCCAGAAGGGAGCCGTTGCCCATGGCACAAAAAAGCGGCGCCTCTCGGCGCCGCTTTCGTCTCGGGAGGGAGACGTGTCTTACATGTGGAGCGCGCGGGTTACGCGGCGGCCTTGGCCTCGATCTGCTTGGCCTTGTCCGAAGACGAGGTGATCGCGATCTTGCGCGGCTTCAGCTCCTCGGGGATGTTGCGCTTGAGGTCGACGAAGAGCAGGCCGTTCTTCAGCGTGGCGCCCTCGACCTCGACATGGTCGGCGAGTTGGAAGCGGCGCTCAAAGGCGCGCGAGGCAATGCCGCGATAAAGCAGCTCGGAACCTTCGCCGTTGTTCTCTTCCTTGCGCTCGCCCTTGACGGTCAGCACATTGCGGTGCGCCTCGATCGAGATCTCGTCTTCCGAGAAGCCGGCAACCGCCATCGAGATGCGATAGGCGTTCTCGCCGGTGCGCTCGATGTTGTAGGGCGGATAGGTCTGCGCGCTCTCGGGCTGGCCGAGCGTATCGAGCATGGTGAACAGCCGGTCGAAGCCGACGGTCGAACGATAAAGCGGGGAAAAATCAACGTGACGCATGGTGTGTTCTCCTGTTGAGCAACATGGTTTGCGTGTGACCCGGTGCGAAACCCTCGAAAGGCGTCCCGGATAGGCCAGCGGCCCCGACATCGGCGGCCACAATCTCCATTTGGGAAGCGCAAAAGCCCATTTCAAGAACTTTGCGCGATCAACTTCCCTGCGATCTTTGCGTCCGATGAACGCCAGATGAACCGCGGCTTCGGCATCCGTTCAGCCACGCGGCGCTAAGCTACTGCCAACAATGCGGACATGCGGCGCCTCGCACGGCGCCGCGACGAGGCCGAACCGGGTGCAACGTCCCTTCCTCCCGGATCGACAGAGGCCGGAAGCGCACCGCAGGCGCTTCCGGCCTTCCCCGTTCAGCCCAAATCCCAGCAACGCCTTTGCTTTTGGCGCATGGCCGTCTATCACCATGGCAACGCCTGGCCCGTTCGGGCAAAGAACAATCAACGAAGCGCCGAATGACGGACCTTTTCCACCAGACCGAGGGCAATCCTCAGCCCGAAAATGCCGCCGGCGGCTTTTTCATTACCCGCGACGGCAAGAAGATTCGCTATGGCGTCTTCGGCGCGGTCGCCCGCCCGCTGCAGGGCACAGTGGTGCTGCTGACCGGCCGCAACGAGTGCATCGAGAAATATTTCGAGACCATCCGCAACCTCGCCGACCGGGGCTTTAGCGTCGCCGTCCTCGACTGGCGCGGCCAGGGCGGTTCCAGCCGCCTGCTGCGCGATCCCCAGCGCGGCTATGTCCGCAGCTTCCGCGACTACACCCGCGATCTCGAGCAGTTCTTCGGGGAGATCGTGCTGCCGGATTGCCGCGGCCCCTATTACATCCTCGCCCATTCGACCGGGGCGGTTATCGCGCTGCTAGCTTCACCGTCGATGGTCAACCGGGTGCGGCGCATGGTGCTGATCGCGCCCTTCCTGGCCGTGCCCGACTTGCCGGTTTCGATAACCACTGTACGGCGCGTCTGCGCGGTGTTTTGCGCTCTGGGCCTCGGCTGGCTTTATGCCGCCCTGGGGCCGCGCCCGAAATTGCCGACGCCCTTCGAAACCAACAAGGTGACTTCGGATCCTGCGCGCTACCGGCGTAATACCGGCATCTACAAGGCCTGGCCGCAACTGGCGCTCGGCGGCCCTACCATCCGTTGGCTGAAAGCCGCCGCCGAGGCTTCCGATGCGATCAGCGATCCCGACTTCATGGCAGGGATCCAGGTGCCGATGCTCATTGTCGCGGCCGGCGCCGACCAGGTCGTCTCGACCAAGGCCGTGGAATCCTATGCCAGGCAGCTCCGCGTCGGCTCGCTCCTGATGATCGACGGCGCGCATCATGAGATCCTGCAGGAGAAGGATCTTTACCGCGAGCAGTTCCTCGCGGCCTTCGATGCTTTCATTCCTGGAACAGGCGACGCGGTTTGACCGCTTCGCCAGCACACTGGCCTTGCGGGCCAGCGCCATGACCCGTGCGCGAACTTCACGACCCGGTTGGCTTCCCGGCTCGCCGCCATACCGGGCGCGGATTGACGCCTTATTCCTGTTCAGGCGTCGAGCGCTAGGTTGCTGCCTGTAGAGGCCAGGCACCAGTCGACAAAGATCGGGAGAAACGGCCATGAACGCATCGAACACGCTGTCACGTCAGGGGCATCGCCTGCTGCAGATTGGCGTCGTCCTGCTTTTGTTTTCGTCATTCGAAGGCTTCGCTATACCGTACCTCGCCGCACCGCGGCTCGGACTGTCCGCGCACACGCTGAGCGGCCTGCAGGGCGTTCTCATGCTGGCGCTGGGTCTCGCGTGGCCCAGGCTCAATCTCGGCGCGGCGATGTCGCGGGTTGCCTTCTGGTTCCTGATCTATTCGGCCTTGGCCATCCTGGCCGCCTATGTGATGGCCAGCATCTGGGGGGCCGGCAACGAGACGATGCCGCTGGCGGCCGGGGCCTTCCGTGGGAGCGCCTTTCAGGAAGCCGTGATCAAGGTCGTGGGGTATTCGTCCGCGCCGACCGGCCTCACCGCTTTCGCGCTCATTTTGTGGGGCCTGCGTCTCACGGACGCCCGGCCCGCCGGCAGCTGACAGCAGTGTCAGAAAACTGCGCAGCGGTTGCTCAGCCGCGCAGCGCCGCCATCGCCGCGGCGTGCAATTCCGGCGTCGCCGCCGCCAGTATGTCGCCGCCATTTTCCGCCGGGCCGCCCTCGAATGTAGTGACGACGCCGCCCGCCTTCTCGATGATCGGGATCAGCGCCACGATGTCATAGGGCTTCAAGCCGGGATCGGCGACGATGTCGACGCTTCCCGCCGCCACCATGGCGAAGGCGTAGCAGTCCGTGCCGTAGCGGGCGAGCTGCACCTGCCTCTCGAACAGATCGTAGCGCGTTCGCGCCTCGCCCTTGAACAAGGCCGGCGTGGTGGTGAACAGCGTCGCCTGCGAAAGCTCCGTCGTCTTGCGGGTCGCGAGCTTGCGCGGGCCACCCGGACCTTCGTAATGCGAGCCGGAGGCATTGGCGTAGAACAGCTCGCCGGTGAACGGTTGCGACATCAGCCCGGCGACGGCGTCGCCGTCGACCGTCAGCCCGACCAGCGTTCCCCACACCGGCAGGCCGGAGATGAAGGCGCGCGTGCCATCGATCGGGTCGATGACCCAGACATGCCGGCTCGAAATGTTCTCGCTGCCATGCTCCTCGCCAAGAATGCCGTGATCGGGGTATTCCGCCGCTATCAGCGTCCGGATGGCGCGCTCGGCCTCGCGATCGGCCTCTGTCACCGGGTCGAAGCTTTCCGTTTGCTTGTTGGCGACCGCGCCCCGGCTGCGGAAGCGCGGCAAGGTCTCGGCGGCGGCGGCACGCGCGATGCGCCGCATGAAATCGATGCTGACGTCCAACTCACTCTCCCCGTTGCGGCAGCCATCGGCAGCCGCTGTTTCCGCCGGAAGAGAAGCGTGAAAGCCGGGGTCAGGCGCCTTCCCTCCTGTTGCCCCAATGTCACACCTCACCCGCCGAAGCGGAATTTCCACATCATATTGAATTAAAAAACCCTGAAGTCGATTGACATTTGTGCATCGCACAATAGTTTTGTTCTCGGACAGGTTACTCTGTCCATGCCCTCCTTGGGCGTTTCCTCCCTAGACTTCGACCGTGTCGTGAAAACGATGCGGTCTTTTTTTTGGCCGCGAACGGCTGTTTCGCGGTCATTCCGCGGCGAGCGGCAGGTCGATGAAATGATGATCGGGTATCGACATCAGCTCGGCCGAAAACCGCGTCAGGTCGTCAGCAAGCGCGTCGAAGCCGGCCGATTTCTGGAATGTCCGCTCGTTCATGTAAAGCCCGCGATTGACCTCTATCTGCAGCGCGTGGAGATGGCGTGCCGGCCGCCCGTAATGCTCGGTGATGAAGCCGCCGGCATAGGGCTTGTTGTGCGCGACCGCGTAGCCCATGCCCGTAAGCAGGCCGATCGCCGTCTCGGTCAGAGCCGCGGTGGCGGAAATGCCGAAGCGGTCGCCGATGATGAAATCCGGCCGCACCCCATTGTCGCCGACCCGAATGCTGGCCGGCATCGAATGGCAGTCGATCAGCACGGCATAGCCGAACCTGGCATGGGTCCTGGTCAATAGCCGCTTCAGCATCTCGTGATACGGCTTGTAGACGGTCTCTATGCGCGCCACCGCCTCGGAGAGCGGCAGGCGCCCGGGATAGATGTCTAGCCCCTCCCCCACCAGCTTCGGCACGGTGCCGAGCCCGCCCGCGACGCGGGCCGAGCGGATGTTGCAGAAGGACGGCACCGGCTCCGCGAACATGCGCGGATCGAGTTCCCATGGCTCGCGGTTGACGTCGAGATAGGCGCGCGGGAAGTTCGCCGCCAGCATCGGCGCGCCGAGCGCGACGGCACCGCCGAAAAGCTCCTCGACATAGCAATCCTCCGACCGGCGTATGGCGTTGCGGTCGAGCCGCGCCATGGCGAGGAAGCGCTCGGGATAGTGGCGGCCGCTATGCGGCGAATTGAACAAGAAAGGCACGCGTTGCTCGGCGCCCGATCGGATTTCGAAGGGTGGTACGACCGAAAAATCCTCGGCTGCCGTCTTCAATTTGAACGAACCAGGATGAAGCACTGCATCATGTTGCAAAACTGCCATCTTGCGCCCGGCATGTCCAGCATTTCAGCCCCACGAAACGGCTGGCCGCAGCGGCAAAGACAAGGCCAATGTTCACTTGATGTTTACCGTCTCCTCCTCATATACAGGATGGTTAACGGGCTTGCCCGTCGGCAGGCTTGGGGTAGCGATTCGGACGGGACAACATGGCACGCATTCTGCTGGCGGAAGACGATGACGATATGCGCCGGTTCCTCGTCAAGGCGCTGGAACGAGCCGGCTACCAGGTAAGCGATTTCGACAATGGCGCCAGCGCCTATGAGCGGCTGCGCGAGGAGCCTTTCTCGCTGCTTTTGACCGACATCGTCATGCCCGAGATGGATGGCATCGAGCTTGCCCGCCGGGCCACCGAGATCGATCCGGACCTCAAGGTGATGTTCATCACCGGTTTTGCCGCCGTCGCGCTCAACCCCGATTCCAAGGCGCCCAAGGACGCCAAGGTGCTGTCGAAGCCCTTCCATCTGCGCGACCTCGTCAACGAGGTCGAGAAGATGCTGCAGGCCGCTTGAGGAGCCTTCCGGCAAGGCATAAGCGCTTCCCGCCGCTGCGGCAAAACGGAGCCTTCTTTTCTTATTCCTGCTATTGACGCGCCGGACCAAAAATGGTGTATGCGCGGCTTCGGATGGGCGTGTAGCTCAGCGGGAGAGCACTGCATTGACATTGCAGGGGTCACAAGTTCAATCCTTGTCACGCCCACCATCCAGACAAATCCAAAAGAGTAAGGCAATACGGCAGTAGGCAATAGGGCTTCGCCGCTGCGTTCCCGAATTCCCCCGTACTGCCCTACTCTCTTACTGCCCTACTTCCTCATTGAATCATTGCGGTGTCGGATCGGGCGAATGACCGGGATTGCCACCGCCACCGCCGCCCTTACCCTCGCGGCATGGCGCATCGCCGATGCCGCAGCATTTGGCGTTATGGGTAACGTTCGGCTTGATGGTGTCGCAGTCCCTGTAGCTTGTGGTCTTGCAGCCGGCCAGCACAGAAACGGCGATGGCGGCGAGAAAGACTTTTCTTGAAACGATAGTCATATGCGTTCTCCTTGGTGAACTTGGTTCGTTACGCAACGCTTGGTCGCGCTTCGCCACGGAACGGTTCAAAGGAGAGAAAAGGATTTTTATCCGCCGGCTGATCGGCAGCGGCGGGAGAGCCGACAAGGTGTCCAGCTCAGACGCCTGCTACCGCCAAGAAGCTCTTCATCCTGGCGACGGCAAGCTCGGGATCGGCCAGCAATCCTGCCTGGTCGGCGAGGCGAAACACGTCTGCGTAATGGCATATGCCGCGCGCCGACTGCATGCCTCCGACCATGGTGAAATGATTCTGATGTCCGTTCAGCCAGGCCATGAAGACGATGCCGGCCTTATAGTATTCCGTCGGAGCCTCGAAGATCTTGCGCGACAAAGGCACGGTCGGCGCCATCAGCGCGTCATAGCCGGCCCGGTCGCCCGCGCCGAGCCTGGCCAGCGCGGCGTTCGCCGCCGGCGCGATGGCGTCGAAGATGCCGAGCAGCGCATGCGAATGCCTCCTGCCATCGCCGGCGATCAGCTCCGGATAGTTGAAATCGTCGCCCGTGAACATCAGGACGCCCTCGGGCAGGCGGTCGCGCAGCAATACCTCCTTGCCGGTATCGAGCAGCGAGATCTTTATGCCTTCGATCTTACCGGCATGCCGCTCGATAATGGCAATGACCGTGTCGAGCGCGGGCTCGAAATCCCGGCTGCCCCAATAGCCCTTGAGCGCTGGATCGAACATATCGCCCAGCCAGTGCAGGATAACCTTGCCGGAGGCTTGGCTGAGGATGCGGTCGTAGACGCGCGCATAATCGTCCGGCCCCTTGGCCACCGCCGCGAGCGCGCGGCTCGCCATCATGATCGCCTTGCCGCCCTCGCCCTCGATGAAGGCGAACTGCTCCTCATAAGCGTGGATCACGTCGTCCAGCGTCCTTGCCGCCGCCGGCGCCAGATGGTCGGTACCGGCGCCGGAAGCGAGATTGGCACCCTTCATCGTACGCGCCTCGGCGATCGAGCGCCGGATCAGCTCCCTGGCGCTCGCCCAGTCGAAACCCATGCCACGCTGCGATGTGTCCATCGCTTCGGCGATCCGGAAGCCGAGCCGCCACAGATGATGGCGAAACGCCATGGTCCTGTCCCAGTCGACCGCAGCCTGAGACCACGGATCGGTCATGGCGAAGGGGTTGGCGACGACATGGGCCGCGGCATAGGCGATACGCGGGAAAGCCGCGCCGATGACGGGCTCCACCGGTTGGCCGACCAGCCGGTAGCCGACACGGTCGCCACTCTCCGCAGGCAGGATGATGTCCATGCAAATCTCCCTTTGCGGCAGCCTATAAATGGAACGTTCCAATAAATCAAGAACCTTGATGATTTGACAACGGAAGCGATTCAACGCCGCATCCCGACATCAAACTCTTGCATTTGCGGCAAATCCATCAATTTTTTTGAATTGCGTGCGAATCCCGATTGACTCCGGTTTGGTACGATGTTTAGAACGTTCCAATAAATTTGATACCCGAGCATGGAGAACGCACCGACATGGCCAGCCGGGCCAAGGCGACGATCCTGGACATCGCCCGCGAGGCCGGCGTGTCCAAGTCGACGGTATCGCTCGTGCTGCAGGGCAGCGGGCTGATCCGGCCTGAAACCGCGACCAAAGTCCGCAAGGCGATCGAGGATGTCGGCTATGTCTACAACCGCGGCGCCGCCAATCTGCGCAAGGCGCATTCGAACGTCATCGGCATGGTGATCAACGACCTCACCAATCCCTTCTTCGCGGAGCTTGCGGTCGGCATGGAGCGCGTCTTCCAGGCGGCCGGCATCGTGCCCTTCATCGCTAACACGGCGGAAAATCCGGTCCGCCAGGAAGAGGTACTGAAGTCGCTGATGGAGCAGGGCGTCGCAGGCCTGATCGTGTCACCGGCGCGGGGCACCACGCCAGGCGCTTTCCGCCGCATCGAGGCGGCAGGCGTGCCGGTTGTCTTTGCCATGCGCCGCCTGCCCGAGAGCCGCATCCCGGCAATCGCGCCCGACAACCATCGCGGCGCCTTTCTCGCCACCCAGCATCTCATCGCCAAGGGGCATCGCCGGCTGGCCTTCTTCGGCGGCTCCTCGGACCTTGTGGTCTACCACGACCGCTTGGGCGGCTTCCTCGAAGCCTGCGAGACTCACGGCATTCCGGCAGCCGATAGGACCATCGTCGAAGGTGAGACCAGCCGCAAAGGCGGCATGGCTTGCCTGGAGACGGCGCTTGCGTCGCCCGAGTCGCCGACGGCCGCCCTTTGCTTCAACGATGCCGTCGCCTTCGGCGTCATGCTGGCGCTGCGCAAGCGTGGCCTGGAGGCCGGGACGGATTTTGCCGTGGTCGGCTTCGACGATGTCGCCGAGGCCGAACACTACATCCCTGCGCTGACCAGCGTTGCTGTTGACACCGCCGGCCTCGGCGAGCGCGCCGCCCACGTCATGCTGAAGATGATCCAGTCGCGCACGACGCGCGCCGAGGATCATATCGGCGCGGTCAACCTGGCCGTCAGGGAAAGCTGCGGGCCGGACCGCAATGCGCGCGGCGCTGGAATGGGAGACGCCGCATGACGGTGAGATGGGGCCTGATCGGCGCGAGCACGATCGCAAAACAGTTCATGATCAATGCCATTCGCGCTCAAGCCGACGGCGAGGTTGCCGCCGTGATGAGCTCCAGCCCCGAGCGCGCCGAAGCCTATGCCAGGGAAAACGGCATCCCGGCCGCGGTATCTAAGCTCGATGCGTTGCTCCGCACGGACATCGACGCCGTTTACATCTCGACGACCAACGAATTGCACCTCGAACAGGGGCTTGCCGCGATCAAGGCCGGCAAGCATGTGCTCTGCGAAAAGCCGCTGGCGCTGACCAGCGCCGACGCGCGCAAGATGGTTGCGGCCGCGCAGGAAGCCGGCATCGTGTTCGGCACCAACCACCATCTGCGCAACGCCGGCGCGCACCGGGCGATGCGCGAGGCGATTGCCGCCGGGCGCATCGGCAAGCCTGTCGCGGCGCGCGTCTTCCACTCCGTCTATCTGCCGGACAACCTGCAGGGCTGGCGCATCGCCAGGCCCGAAGCCGGCGGCGGCGTGGTGCTCGATATCACCGTCCACGACGCCGACACGCTGCGCTTCGTGCTCGGCGACGACCCGGTCGAGATCGCCGCTTTCACGCAGTCGGCCGGCATGGCGGGTGGTGGACTGGAAGACGGCGCCATGTGCGTCTGGCGCTTCAAGTCCGGCGTCATTGCGCAATCGCATGAAGGCTTCACGACGAAGTTTGCCGGCACCGGCTTCGAGGTGCATGGCTCGGAAGGCTCGCTGATCGCTACCAATGTGATGACGCAGAAGCCGGTCGGCTCCGTGCTCCTGCGTACCGCCTCGGGTGAGGAAGAGCTGAGCTTTGACCGCGAGGACCTCTACACAAGGTCGCTGCGCCAGTTCCACGCTGCCATCCGTGGCGAAGGCCAGCCCTCGGCCACCGGCGAGGACGGCGTCTGGTCGCTGGCAGCGGCCGAGGCGGCTTTGCAGTCGGCGAAGACCGGCAAGACCGTTTCGATCGATCCGAAACTCGGGAGCGGAAATTGAGCAAGATCGTTTCCGCGTCGCAGGCCGCCAGCCTGATCAAGGACGGCATGGTCGTCTCGGTGTCGTCGTCGAGCGGCCTTGGCTGCCCGGACGCCGTGCTTGCCGCGATCGGCGAGCGCTTCGACACCGAGGGTCATCCGAAGGCGATTACCACGCTGCACCCCATCGCCGCCGGCGACATGTACGGCATCAAGGGCATCGACCATCTGGCGAAGCCCGGCCTTTTGAAGCGCACGCTCTGTGGCTCCTATCCGTCCGGCCCCTCCTCCGCCGAGCCGCCGCAAATCTGGAAGATGATCGGCGATAATTCGGTCGCCGCTTACAACGTGCCCTCCGGCATCCTGTTCGACATGCACCGCGAGGCAGCCGCCAAGCGGCCCGGCGTGCTGACAAAGGTCGGCCTCGACACCTTCGCCGACCCGCGCCACCAGGGCTGCGCCATGAATGCGGCGGCCGGCGAGCCGATCGTTTCGGTGCAGCAGTTCGACGGCGAGGAATGGCTCTATTTCCGCGCCATTGTTCCCAACATCTCGATCATTCGCGCCACCACGGCCGACGAGCGCGGCAACCTCACCTACGAGCATGAAGGCGCCTATCTCGGCGGGCTGGAACAGGCACTCGCGGCCCGCAACAATGGCGGCATCGTCATCGCGCAGGTGAAGCGCGTCGTCGAGAACGGCACGCTGAAGCCGCATGACGTGCGCGTACCGGGCGTGCTGGTCGACCATATCGTGGTCGCGCCCGACCAGCTGCAGACGACCCAGACGCCTTACGACCCGGCGATCTCAGGCGAAATCTTCCGGCCGCTATCTTCCTTCCGCACGCCGGAGATGAACATCCAGAAGGTGATCGCGCGTCGCGTCGCCATGGAATTGCGCGACGGCATGGCCGTCAACATCGGCTTCGGAATTTCGGCCAACGTGCCGCGCATCCTGTTGGAGGAAGGCCAGCACGGCAAGGTCACCTGGGTGATCGAGCAGGGCGCCGTCGGCGGCGTGCCGCTGCTCGACTTCAAGTTCGGCTGCGCCTCCAATGCCGAGGCGATCATGCCCTCGCCGCATCAGTTCATCTATTTCCAGGCCGGCGGCTTCGACGCCTCGCTGCTCTCCTTCCTGCAGATCGACCGCCACGGCTCGGTCAACGTGTCGAAGCTGTCGGCACGCCCGCATGTCACGGCCGGCGCCGGCGGCTTCGTCGACATCACGTCACGGGCGAAGAAGATCGTCTTCTCTGGCTTCTTCAACGCCGGCGCAAAACTCTCACTGGCCGACGGCGCCATCCGCATCGACCAGGAAGGCAAGGTCAAGAAGGTGGTCGAAGAGGTCGAGCACATCTCCTTCTCCGGCAAGCGCGCCGTCGCGCAAGGCCAGGACATCACCTATGTCACCGAGCGCTGCGTGATGAAGCTGACACCGGACGGGCTGATGGTGACGGAGCTGGCACCCGGCGTCGACCTCGAACGCGACGTGCTGGCGCAGGCCGAGATTCCGCTTAGCATCGCCAACGACCTCAAGGTGACGCCCGCGTCGCTCTACCAGGACCGGCCGATCGGCCTGTCGCTCAATGGCGGCGCTACGCTCGGAGGTGCGCATGGCTGAGCATCTCGTCACTTTCGAAACCGACGGCGCAGTCGGCATCGTTACGCTGCGGCGGCCGGAAAAGTTCAACCCGCTCGACATCCCGATGCTGCGCGCGCTCGAAGCGGCGCTCGACGAGGCGGAACAGGCCGAAGGCCTCCGCGTCGTGCTCCTCCGCGGCGAAGGCAAGGGTTTTTGCGCCGGGGGCGACGTCGAGGCCTGGGCACAATTAAGCGCCGCCGATTTCCAGGTGCAATGGGTGCGCTACGGCCACCGCGTCTTCGACCGCCTCGCGCGTCTGCGCCAGCCGACTATCGCCGTGCTGTCCGGCCATGCGCTGGGCGGCGGGCTGGAACTGGCGGCCGCCTGCGACTTCCGCGTCGCCGAATCCCAGGTGAAGCTCGGTTTCCCTGAAACCTCGATCGGCGTCGTGCCCGGCTGGTCCGGCACGCAGCGCGCCGTGCGCCGCTTCGGCGCGCAAGTTGTGCGACGCATGGCCATCGGCGGTGAGATTTTTCTGGCGGCCGACGCGCTTCAGTTGGGTGTCGTCGACCGCCTCGTCGAAACCGGCAAGGCATTTGAAGAAGCAAGAGCTTGGGGAGAGAAAATCGCCGAGCGCGGCCCGCTGGCGACCGAGGCCGCCAAGCTGATGATCGGCATTGCCGAGGGCGAGGAAGAGGCCGCCGCGACCGAGGCGCTGGCCAGCGGCTTCATTGCGCTGACCGGCGACCTCAAGGCCGGCGTCGGCGCCTTCAAGGCCAAGCAGAAGCCGGCCTTTTCGAGATCCTAGAGAAGAAACGATGAACGCACCCCTCAAGATTTCCATGCCGGCCGAGGCATCCGCGGCGCCTAAGGCCTACAAGCTTTTGATCGACGGCAAGCATGTCGGTGCCCGCGACGGCCGCACCATCGAGCGCAGCAGCCCCGGCCATGGCTTTGCCGTGTCGCGCTACGCGCAAGCAGGCGCGGCGGAAGTCGAGGCCGCGGTTCAGGCGGCGCACAAGGCTTTCGAGACCGGCCCGTGGCCGCGCATGAAGGCATCGGAACGCGCCGCCGTGCTGCTCAAGGCGGCCGACCTGATCGAAACCCGGCTGGAGGAGATTGCGCGTCTCGACGCGCTGGAATCCGGCAAGCCGATCGCCCAGGCGCGCGGCGAGATCGGCGGCGCCGTCGACATCTGGCGCTATGCCGCCTCGCTGGCCCGCACGCTCTCTGGCGAGAGCTACGCCAATCTCGGCGACACCATGCTGGGCGTGGTGCTGCGCGAGCCGATCGGCGTCGTCTCGATCATCACGCCGTGGAATTTCCCGTTCCTGATCGTCAGCCAGAAATTGCCCTTCGCGCTGGCCGCCGGCTGCACGGCGGTGGTGAAGCCGAGCGAGATGACCTCGGCCTCGACCTTCGTGCTCGGCGATATCCTGCTCGAGGCCGGCCTGCCGGCCGGCGTCGTCAACATCCTCGCCGGGTTCGGCGCCGATGTCGGGGCGCCGATGGTCAGCCATCCGCTGGTCGAGATGGTGTCCTTCACCGGCTCGACGCGGGTCGGCAAAATGACCATGGCCGCCGCGTCCAATTCGCTGAAGAAAGTCTCGATGGAGCTCGGGGGCAAGAACGGCCAGATCGTCTTCCCCGACGCCGACCTCGAGGCGGCGGCTGACGCAGCCGTCTTCGGCGGCTTCTTCAACGCCGGTGAGTGCTGCAATGCCGGCAGCCGGCTCATCGTGCATGAGGCGATCGCCGACGACTTCCTCAAGAGGGTCAAGGCTCTGGCCGAGAAGGTCAGGGTCGGCGACCCGCTCGACGACCGCACCAAGGTCGGCGCCATGATCTCGGCCGACCACATGGAAAAAGTAGCCGGCTATGTTACTGCCGCGAAGACCGACGGCGGCAGCGTCTTCCGCGGCGGCGGGCAGCTCGCCTCCAACGCCGGCCAGTATCTCGACCCGACCATCGTCCGCAACGTCACGGAGGATATGGCCATCGCCCGCGAGGAAGTGTTCGGGCCGGTGCTCTCCGTGCTCACTTTTGAAACGATTGAGAAGGCATTGCACATCGCCAACAACACGCCCTATGGTCTGTCTGCGGGTGTGTGGAGCGCCAGCATCGACACGTGCATGTCGGTGGCGCGCGGTGTGCGTTCGGGGACGGTTTGGGTGAACACGTTCATGGAAGGTTATCCCGAACTGCCTTTCGGCGGCTACAAGCAGTCCGGTCTCGGACGCGAACTCGGCAAACGCGCCGTCGAGGACTATACCGAGGAAAAGACTATCCAGTTTCATCGCGGCCAGCGCACCGGATGGTGGGTCGGCTGAGTTGGGAGACCCTGGCGGCCGTCCGCCGGGATGTGAATGCAACAAGGGAGGTAGTAAATGTTGCGCAAACTGCTTATCGGAACGGCTCTTGCGACGAGCTTTGCGTTCTCGGCGCATGCCGCGGATGTCAAGGAAGTGCAGATGCTGCATTGGTGGACGTCGGGCGGCGAAGCGGCTGCTCTGAACGTGCTGAAGCAGGATCTGGCCAAGGAAGGCTATGCCTGGAAGGACGTGCCGGTGGCCGGCGGCGGCGGCGACGCTGCCATGACCGCGCTGAAGGCGATGGTCGCGGCCGGCAACTATCCGACCGCCTCGCAGATGCTCGGTTACACCGTGCTCGACTACGCCGCCGCCGGCGTCATGGGCGACCTCACCGAGACCGCCAAGAAGGAAGGCTGGGACAAGTCGGTTCCGGCCGCCCTGCAGAAATTCTCCGTCTATGACGGCAAGTGGGTCGCGGCCCCGGTCAACGTCCACTCCGTCAACTGGCTGTGGATCAACAAGGCAGTGATGGACAAGATCGGCGGCGCCGAGCCGAAGACCTTCGATGACTTCATTGCCCTCCTCGACAAGGCCAAGGCTGCGGGCGTCATCCCGCTGGCGCTTGGCGGCCAGAACTGGCAGGAAGCCACCATGTTCGACTCCGTCGTGCTGTCGACCGGCGGGCCGGAATTCTACAAGAAGGCGATGAACGACCTCGATGAAGAGTCGCTCAAGTCCGACACGATGAAGAAGTCGTTCGACAACCTCGCCAAACTCGTCACCTATGTCGACCCGAACTTCTCGGGCCGCGACTGGAACCTCGCCACCGCCATGGTCATCAAGGGCGACGCGCTGGTTCAGGTGATGGGCGACTGGGCCAAGGGCGAGTTCCACGCCGCCAACAAGACCCCGGGCACCGACTTCCTCTGCTACCGCTTCCCGGGCACCGACGGCTCGGTGATCTACAACTCCGACATGTTCGGCATGTTCAACGTTCCGGACGACCGCAAGGCCGCCCAGGTCGCTTTGGCCACCGCCACCCTGTCGAAGAGCTTCCAGTCGGCCTTCAACGTGGTGAAGGGCTCGGTCCCGGCCCGCACCGACGTGCCGGACACCGACTTCGACGCTTGCGGCAAGAAGGGCATCGCCGACCTGAAGAAAGCCAACGAGGGCGGCACGCTGTTCGGCTCGCTGGCCCAGGGTTATGGGGCGCCTCCTGCGGTCGCCAATGCCTACAAGGACGTCATATCGAAGTTCGTCCACGGCCAGATCAAGACCTCGGATGAAGCCGTGACCGAGCTGGTCAAGGCGATCGACGACGCCAAGTAAGCTGCGCTTGAACTTAGGTCTCCCCCGCTCCGGCGGGGGAGGTCACCTGTCGACAAAGATGCGGGATGCACCCTGGCGCACTTTTCGTGCCGGGCCGCTCCCGACCAACCGGGACTGGATGAGCCGATGAGCACAGTTGCCGAAACCCAAATCAAGCTGACACCGGAGCACGACGCCCGCCCCACCGCGACCGTCCGCTCGCGATTGCAGGACCTGTTGCCGAAGATCGTTCTGGCGCCGAGTTTCGCGGCGACGATCGTCTTCGTTTATGGCTTCATCCTGTGGACGATCTATCTGTCGTTCACCAACTCCAAGACCTTCCCGTCCTATGCCATCACCGGCGCCCGCGCCTATCAGCGGCTGTGGCGCTGGACCTTCGAGAGCGACCCGCCGTCGAGCTGGTACACCTCGATCACCAACATGGGGATTTTCGGCTTCCTCTACATCCTGATCTGCCTGGCGCTCGGCCTGTTTCTCGCCATCCTGCTCGACCAGAAGATCCGCGGCGAAGGCATGTTGCGGCCGATCTACCTTTATCCGATGGCGCTCTCCTTCATCGTCACCGGCGTCGCCTGGAAATGGTTCCTCGACCCCGGGCTCGGGCTGGAGCAGACGCTGCATCAATGGGGCTGGACAAGCTTCCATTTCGACTGGATCAAGAACAAGGATTTCGTCATCTATACCGTGGTGATCGCCGGCGTCTGGCAGGCCTCCGGCTTCATCATGGCGATGTTTTTGGCCGGCCTTCGCGGCATCGATGGCGAGATCATGAAGGCGGCGCAGATCGACGGCGCCACCACCTTCCAGCTCTACCGCCGCATCGTCATTCCGCTGCTGCGGCCGGTGTTCCTCTCGGCCTTCATCGTGCTCGCCCACCTTGCCATCAAGTCCTATGACCTTGTCGTGGCGCTGACCAGCGGCGGGCCCGGCGGCTCGGCCTGGCTGCCGTCCAACTTCATGTATGAGTTCACCTTCAAGCGCAACGAGATGGCGGTCGGCTCGGCGAGCGCGGTGATCATGCTGATGACCATCACGGCCATCATCGTTCCGTATCTCTATTCCGAGCTCAGGGAGAAGTCGCGATGAGCGCCGTCACTTCACCCGCCCGCCAGGCCTCAACCGGCGTCCGCGCCAGGATGCTCAACCGCATGGTGATCTACGGCCTGCTCGCGCTGTTCGCGATCTTCTACCTGATGCCGCTCTTCGTCATGCTGGTCACCTCGTTCAAGACCATGGACGAGATCCAGAACGGCAACATGCTGTCGCTGCCGCATGCGCCGACTTTCGCACCATGGATAAAGGCGTGGAGCGAAGTTTGCTCGGGCCTGACCTGCGTCGGCATGAAGGGCTATTTCTGGAACTCCATCAAGATGGTCGTGCCGGCGGTGCTGATCTCGACGCTGCTCGGCGCGCTCAACGGCTATGTGCTGACCAAATGGCGCTTCCGCGGCCACACGCTGGTCTTCGCGATGATGCTGTTTGCTTGTTTCATCCCGTTCCAGTCGGTGCTTTTGCCGATGGCGACCATCCTTGGCAGCATCGGCCGCTTCGGCGCCACCCTGCGGAACGCGACCGGGTTCAACTTCGGCCTCGGCAATTCGACGGTGAACCTGGTCTTCGTCCATGTCGTCTATGGCCTCGGCTTCACCACTTTGTTCTTCCGCAATTACTATGAGGCCTTCCCGACCGAGCTGATCAAGGCGGCGCAGGTCGACGGCGCGTCCTTCTTCCAGATCTTCCGCCGCATCATGCTGCCCAATTCGCTGCCCATCATCGTTGTGACGGTGATCTACCAGTTCACCAACATCTGGAACGACTTCCTGTTCGCCTCCGCCTATGCCGGCTCCGGCGACGTGATGCCGATGACGGTGGCGCTGAACAATGTCGTCAACACCTCGACCGGCGTCGTCGAATACAACGTCAACATGGCCGCGGCGATGATCGCCGCGCTCCCCACCCTGATCGTCTACGTCGTCGCCGGCCGCTATTTCGTGCGCGGGCTGATGGCTGGCGCGGTCAAGGGCTGACCCTATTTTCTGAAGGAACGACCATGGCTTTTTTGGAAATTGATGGGCTGAAGAAGCGCTTCGGGAATGTCGAAATCCTGAAGGGCATCGATGTCGAGCTCGAAAAGGGCGGCTTTCTGGTGCTGGTCGGTCCGTCCGGCTGCGGCAAGTCCACGCTGCTCAACACCATCGCCGGCCTCGAGAACATCACCGAGGGCGAGATCCGCGTCGATGGCCGTGCGATCAACGATCTGCATCCCTCGAAGCGCGACATCGCCATGGTCTTCCAGAGCTACGCGCTCTATCCGAACATGACGGTCGCCGGAAACATCGCCTTCGGCATGGAGATGCGCGGCGTGCCGGCAGCCGAGCGGCAGGCCGCGATCGACAAGGTGGCCAAGATCCTGCAGATCGGCCATCTCCTGCAGCGCAAGCCCAGCCAGCTCTCGGGCGGCCAGCGCCAGCGCGTCGCCATGGGCCGGGCGCTGGTGCGCGACCCCAAGCTATTCCTGTTCGACGAGCCGCTCTCCAATCTCGACGCCAAGCTTCGCGTCGACATGCGCATCGAGATCAAGCGCCTGCATGCGACCACCGGCACCACGATCGTCTATGTCACCCACGACCAGATCGAGGCGATGACGCTGGCGACCAAGATCGCCGTCATGCGCGACGGCGAGGTGCAGCAGTTCGGCACGCCCGCCGAAATCTACAACAACCCGACCAACGTCTTCGTCGCCGACTTCATGGGCTCGCCAGCGATGAACCTGATCCCGGCCAAGATCGGCGCCAATGGCAGCGGCTTGTCCGTCGTGCTCGACCGCGAGGCGCGCCAGCCGATCACGCTGTCGCTTCCCGGCGCGCCGGCCGGTCTTGCGGAGTTCAAGGACAAGCCGGTGATCTTCGGCGTCCGCCCGGAAGCGCTGACCGATCCGGAAGGTGCCGAGCGTAACGGGTCCGAGATCGCCACCGCCGACTGCCACATCGAAGTGGTCGAGCCGGCAGGGTCCGACACCTTCGCCGTCACCAATCTCGGCGGCAAGGGCGTGGTGGCGCGCCTGCGCGCCGATGCCAGGATCCAGCCCGGCACCAGCACGCCTCTGGCCTTCAACCTCAGCAAGGCGGTGTTCTTCGACCCGGCGACCGAGAAGCGCATTCTCTGACAGCTATGAACCCGGACATTGTCATCATCGGCTCCGGCATCGGCGGTGCCACGATCGCCTCCGGCTTGGCCGGCAGCGGCGCCTCGATCCTGATCCTGGAGCGCGGCGAACCTCTGCCCGCGACGCCGCACGCGCGCTCGACCCGCTCCATCTTCGTCGACGAACATTACCGGCCGAAGGAGATGTGGCGCGAGGCAGGCGGCGCGGCCTTCAATCCCGGCAATTATTACTATGTCGGCGGCAACTCGAAATTCTTCGGCGCGGTGCTGATCCGCTACCGCAAGGAGGACTTTTCCGAACTCGAACACTTCGGCGGCGTGTCGCCGGCCTGGCCCTTTTCCTATGACGAGTTCGAGCCCTGGTACTCGCAGGCCGAGCAGCTTTTTCGCGTGCGCGGCAGCCTCGGCGAAGACCCGACCGAGCCATTCCATTCGATCCCCTACGCCTTCAAGCCGGTGCCCGACGAGCCTTCGATCGCGCGCGCCCGCGCCGAACTCAAAGGTCTCGGCCTGCATCCCGCGTCGCTGCCGCTCGGCGTCGACATCGAAGCCTGGCTGAAGGACGGCAAGACGGGCTGGGATGCTTTCCCGAATACCGGCCAGGGCAAGGTCGACGCCCAGACCGGACCGCTGACGGCGGCGCTCGCCGACGGCAACATCCGGCTCGAAACCGGCGCCCATGTCGACTGGCTCGAGCCCTCGCCGGACGGCAGGTCGATTGCGGCCATCCACTACACGCAGAATGGCTCTCGGAAGACGCTATCGCCGAAGCTGGTCATCCTCTCGGCCGGCGCGATCAACTCCGCCGTCATCCTGCTGCGCTCGCCTTCCGCCGGCAACGGCAAGGCAGGCGGCAAAGGCCTCGCCAACAGCTCCGACCAGGTCGGCCGCAATTTCATGAACCACAATTCGAGCGCGATGCTGGCGATCGACCCGCGCCGCCGCAACGACGCCGTCTACCAGAAGACGCTGATGCTCAACGACTACTATCTGTCGGACGGCAAGGGCGGCAAGCCGTTGGGCAATGTGCAGCTGCTCGGCAAGATCGACGGCAACATGCTCAGGGCCAATGTGAAGCTGGCGCCGAAATCCGCGCTCGATTTCATGGCCGGCCACGCCGTCGATTGGTACCTGATGTGCGAGGACTTGCCCGATCCCGAAAGCCGCATCATGGTCGACGGCAAGGAGATCGTCATGCAGTGGCGGCGCTCCAACATGCAGTCGCTGGAAGGCCTGACCAAGGTAATGCGCGAGAATTTCCGCGCCTGCGGCTATCCGATCGTGCTGTCGCGCCCCTTCGACAAGCGCACGCCCTCGCACCAGTGCGGCACCGTGCGCATGGGCAACGATTCGGCAACGGCACCGCTCGATCCGTTCTGCCGTGCCTACGACCACCGGAACCTGTTCGTCGTCGACGGCGGCTTCCTGCCGACGTCCGCTGCGGTCAACCCGGCGCTGTCGATCGCGGCGCAAGCGCTGCGCGTCGCCGACCACATCCGCAAGACGGATCTCGTCGCATGAACCGCCCGGCGGCCATAGTCACCGGCGGCGCGCGCGGCATCGGGCTTGCCTGCGCGGAGGCGCTTGCCGATGCCGGCTTCGACATCCTTATCGCCGATCTTGCCGACAAGCCTGCCGACGGGCTTGCCAAGAACATCGCAACGCGCGGCGCGAAATTCGCCTACGCCCGCTGCGATATCGCCGATCTCGCCGGCCATCCGAAACTGGTTGCGGCGGCGATGGACGCCTTCGGCACCATCGACTGCCTTGTCAACAATGCCGGTATAGGCGCCGTGGTGCGCGGCGATCTTTTGGAGTTGAAGCCGGAAAATTTCGATCGCGCGCTGGATATCAACCTGCGGGGCACGGTGTTCCTCAGCCAGGCCGTCGCCAAAGCGATGCTAGCAGCCCCCTCAAGCGCGACCAGGTCGATCATCACTATCACCTCAGTCAGCGCCGCGATGGCCTCGCCTCAGCGTGCGGACTACTGCATTTCCAAGGCCGGCCTATCCATGTGGGTGAAGAACCTGGCGCTGCGGCTCGCCGCCGAAGGTATCGGCGTGTTCGAGGTCCGGCCGGGCATCATCCGCACCGACATGACCGCGGGCGTTTCCGCCAAATATGACGCGCTGATCGATGGCGGCCTGGTGCCGGCAAAACGCTGGGGCGAGACCGCCGACATCGGCAATGTGGTCGCGGCGCTGGCCTCGGGGAAATTCGGTTTTTCGACCGGATCGGTCATCGATGTCGACGGCGCGCTTTCCGTGCCTCGCTTGTGAGTGAGTGGAACAATGGCTGACTACATCATTGTTGGCGCCGGCCCGGCCGGCTGCGTGCTGGCCAACCGGCTGAGCGAGGATCCTTCGATCTCGGTGCTGTTGCTCGAAGCCGGCGGCAAGGATTGGCATCCGCTGATCCACATGCCGGCGGGTTTCGCCAAGATGACCAAGGGCATCGCCTCCTGGGGCTGGTCGACCGTGCCGCAGAAGAACATGAAGGATCGCGTCTTCTGGTATACCCAGGCCAAGGTGGTGGGCGGCGGCTCGTCGATCAACGCCCAGATCTACACGCGCGGCAATGCCCGCGACTACGACGCCTGGGATAAGGAAGAAGGGCTCGCCGGCTGGAGCTATCGCGACGTGCTTCCCTATTTCAAGCGCGCCGAGAACAACCAGCGCTTCGCCAACGATTTCCACGGCGACCAAGGCCCGCTTGGCGTCTCCAACCCGATCTCGCCGCTGCCGATCTGCGAGGCTTATTTCCGCGCCGGCCAGGAGATGGGCATCCCCTTCAATCCGGATTTCAACGGCTCTAGCCAGGAGGGCGTCGGCTACTACCAACTCACCCAGAAGGACGCGCGGCGCTCGTCCGCCTCCGTCGCCTATCTGAAGCCGATCCGTACGCGGAAGAATTTGACGGTAAGGACCGACGTGCTGGTCACCCGCGTCGTCGTCGAGAAGGGCCGCGCCGTCGGCGTCGAGATCGTTGACAGGCCGGGTGGCGAAAAGACGATCCTGCGTTCGAACCGCGAGGTGATCCTCTCCTCCGGCGCCATCGGTTCGCCCAAGCTCCTGATGCAATCCGGCATCGGCCCGGCCGATCATCTGAAGTCGGTCGGCGTGACGCCCGTCCACGACCTGCCCGGCGTCGGCTCGAACATGCAGGACCATCTCGACCTGTTCGTGATCGCCGAATGCACCGGCGACCACACCTATGACAACTACGCCAAGCTGCACCGCACGCTATGGGCGGGTCTGCAATATCTGCTTTTGAAGAAGGGGCCGGTCGCCTCCAGCCTGTTCGAGACCGGCGGCTTCTGGTACGCCGATCCGACGGCCGCCTCGCCCGACATCCAGTTCCATCTCGGCCTCGGCTCCGGCATCGAGGCCGGCGTCGAAAAACTGAAGAACCCTGGCGTGACGCTGAACTCGGCTTTCCTGCGCCCGCGCTCGCGTGGCACGGTGCGGCTGAAGAGCGCCGACCCGGCCGACCATCCGCTGATCGACCCGAACTACTGGTCGGACCCCTATGATCGCGACATGTCGATCAAGGGCCTACGGCTGGCGCGCGAGATCATGCGGCAGAAGGCGCTTGCTCCCTATGTGCTGCGCGAGGTGCTGCCCGGCCCTGCCCTGCAAAGCGACGCCGACCTCTTCGACTATGCCTGCCGAACCTCGAAGACCGACCACCATCCGGTCGGCACCTGCCGCATGGGTCATGACGCAATGGCGGTGGTGGCGCCGGATCTGAGGTTGCGCGGCATCGACGGCCTGCGCGTCTGCGATGCCTCCGTAATGCCGCGCGTCCCCTCCTCCAACACCAATGCGCCGACCATCATGGTCGGCGAAAAGGGCGCCGATCTGATCCTCGGCCGCGAGCCGCTGCCGCCGGCCGTGTTCAAAGGCAACAAGGCGGCATGAGGGACGGGCGATGATCAGGCACTGCGTCTTTGTCCGCTTCCGCGACGATGTCCCGGCCGGCGAACGTGCGGCGATCCACGCCGATCTCGAAGCGCTGCATTCGCTGATCGACGGCATGAGCCAGGTCCACTTCAGTGCCAATGTCAGCCCCGAGCCCTTCGCGCGCGGCTTTACTCATGGCTTCACCATCGATTTCCGCGATGTCGCCACCCGCGACGCCTATCTGGTGCACGAAGCTCACCAGCGCGCCGGCGCCCGACTGGTCGCGGCGCTCGAAGGCGGCACCGATGGGCTGATGGTCTTCGACCTGGAAATTCCCGGCTGAAGCGGGACGGCACGTTGCGGATTCATCCCAACCGCAACGCCACCACGCCGGCGACGATCCCGAGCGCGGCGGCGGCGCGCCAAGCCGTCATCTTCTCGCCCAGCGCCAGCACCGAGATCAGCATGGCGAACAGGATCGAGGTCTCGCGCAGCGACGCGACCGAGGCGATCGGCGCCTTGGTCATCGCCCACATCACGATCCAGTAGGCTGCACCGCTGAGCACGCCGGTGAAAAGCCCTGCCTTCCAGTCACGCGCCAGCATGGGGAGCGACTGCGGGCCACGGAAGGCAACGCACAGCACCAGCGCCCACGCCGCGTCGCAGACGAACAGCCAGGCTGCATAGCTTTGCGCGGTTGCCGCCAGCCGCGCGCCGCTGCCGTCGGAGAGCGTGTAGCTGGCGATGAAGATCGAGGTGCCGAGCGCGAAGCTGACCGCGCGAAGATTGAGCCTTTCCAGATGCGCGCCGCCGCGAAACGACATCACCAGCGTGCCGGCCGACAGAAGCACGATGCCGAAGATGGCGAGCGGCGCCGGCACCTCTCCGAGCAGAACGATGCCGCCGAGGGCGGACAGCAGCGGCGCGGTGCCGCGCGCCAGCGGATAGGTCTGGGCGAAATCGCCAGCCTTGTAGGCGCCGATCAGGAATGTCCGGTAGCCCATGTGGAAGAAGACCGAGGCGAGGATGAATGGCCAGACCTCGGCCTTCGGCACTTCGACGAAGGGCAGCACCACGACGGCGGCGGCACCCATGCCGAGCGTCATCAGCGTGATCGACAGGAAGCGGTCGAGATGCACCTTGACCAGCGCGTTCCAGATCGCGTGCATGGCTGCCGCCGAGAGCACCGCGAGGAAGACGAACAGCGTCATGCCCGCCTCACCCGCCCGTCGACCCTGGAACGATGCCTGGCGTTTCCAGATCGATATCGACCCTGAGCGGGAAATGATCCGAAGCCACCTCGCCGACGTCGGCGCCGACCGAGCGCACCCGCCCGGCCAGCATGCCGCCGACAAAGCAATGGTCGAGCCGTCGTTTCGCCGGCCTGCCGTCGATGATCTTTTCGTGCGTATGGAAGTCCCGCACGGGCTCGCTGGCGACGGAAGCGGCATCGACAAAGCCATCGAGATAGGCCGCGCCACGATGATAGGGGGTGCTGCCGACGATGCGCCGGTATTCGGCGCTTCCCGGCTCCATGTTGAAATCGCCGAGCCAGATCGCCGCCCGCGGGCTTTCCGGTTCCGGCTGGCCATTCGCCCAGTTGCGTTGCGACTCGTCGTCGGCGCCGCTCCACGGGCCGCCGTCGGACGGCGCGCGGCGATGCTCGGCAAGCAGATAGTCGATCTGCTCCAGCCGCTCCTCGGCCGCGATATGGGCGAGATGCAATGAGAAGACCCGCACGGGTCCCGCCGGCGTGCGGATCATGCATTCCAGCGCGGCGTTGCGGGTGTTGAGCGGCCAGAGCGTGCGGCGCAGCGGCAGCGCGTGCAGCCGCGACCAGACGATCGGCAGCTTCGACAGCACCATCGTGCCGAACTGCCGCCGGCGGTTCACGACGCGACCGTCGCGCCGCTCGCTGGCGTCCATGTCGAAAGCCGGACCATAGACCCAGTAATAGTCGGGCAGCAGCAGTGAAAGCATCTCCGGCTGGTCGTCGCCATTGCTGCGCTGCCAGTGCCGTTCCACTTCCTGCAAAGCGATGATGTCGGCGCCATCGACAAGGCGCGCGGCGCGCGCGAGGTCATAGCGGCCGTCGCTGCCGAACCCATACTGGATGTTGTAGCTGACCAGCTTCATCGATTAACCGGCTCAATTCCGGTGACCGAAGTAGCGCCTCACCGATGGCGTTGCAATGGACCGTGATGGCACGCGGAATGGTCCAGCCGATAATCACCGGATCGGCCCATCTCTAGAGCGGTCCATCGTTTCACGGAAACGCTGAACTGCTCTAACCATTTGTTTTTACGCAATTCCGGACGGAAAACCGTTACGCACTTTTCCTGGAATTGCTCTAATAAGTCGTGAGCGGCTGGAACCGTCCGGCCGGCGATGCAGCCAGCTCGGCCCAGTCGATCTCTTCTTCCAGCCGGTGATAGGCCTCGTCGCCGATCGTGCCGTTGCGGCGCAGCTCCTCCAGCGTGTCGCGCTGACGGTTGATGGCATAGAGGCGCAGCCGATCGTATTCGGTCGCGGCCTGCGCGTTCTCCGGATTTTCCGCGACCAAGCGCTGGGCTTCGTACTGCTCGCGCACGACCGCGGCTGCGGCCGTCGTCTTGCGGCTCAGCACGTCGAGCGCGGCTTGCATGATGGCAACGCGCGCCTGGGCCACCTCGCGGTCCACCGTCGTATCCCGCTCGAAATCGAGCCGGCGCAGCAGCGGCTTCAGGCTGATGCCTTGCAGCACCAGCGTGCCGAGCACGACAGCGAAGGCGGCAAGCACGATCGGATCACGGCCGGGGAAGCCCGTCGGCAAGGCAATAGCCGCGACCAGCGTCACCAGTCCGCGCATGCCGCACCAGCCGACGAGCACGGCGCCGCGAAACGTCGGCGCATCCCGCCTTTGTTCTTCGCTGTCGAAGCGGGCAAATCGTCTCATGATGGCGACATAAGCCAGCACCCAGACGAGACGCGCCACGATGACGAGGGCCAGCACCGTTGCGGCGAAGGCAAATGCATCGCCTTGCCCTTCGCCGGAGAGCCGGCCGACGATCGAACGTGCCTGCAGGCCCATCAGCACGAAAGCAAGCACGTTGAGCACGAACACCGCCGACTCCCAAACTGAATAGGTGCTGACGCGGCGCCTCGCCGTCATGTGGCGCGGTGCGGTGCGCGCGATGGTGATGGCATAGACGACGATGGTGATGATGGCGGAGAGGCCGATCCTGTCGGCGATGATCCAGACGGCGAAGGTTCCGGCAAACTGCACCACGGTGCTGCTTGCCGCGTCCTCTATGCGTGTCAGTGTCAGCAGCGAGATGCGGCCGAACAGATAGCCGGCGGCAACGCTGCCAATCGTCGACAAAAGGACGACCGGGACGGCGTCTCTCAACATGACCGAGCCCAAGGCCGCCGAAACTGCGATCCGATAGATCAGCAGCGCCGTGGCGTCGTTGAGCAGGCTCTCGCCCTGCAGGATGGCGGTTAGCCGGTGCGGCACCTTGAACTGATTGAGCACGGCGCTCGCCGCCACGGCGTCCGGCGGCGCGACGATGGCGCCGAGCGCGATCGCCGCCGCGATCGGCAGGCCGGCCATCTTCCAGCCGACGAAGGCAATGACCACGGTGGTGAAGACGACAGCGCCGAGCGCCAGCAGCACCAGCGACAGCCGGTAGCGCTTCAGGTCGCGAAGCGATGTGTCATAGGCGGCATCGAGAAGCACCGGCGCGATGAACAGCGCCAGCGCCAGTTCCGGGTCGATCTCGATCATCGGGGCGCCGGGCAGGAAGGCGAGCCCTGCCCCGGCCAGGGCCAGGAGAGACGGATAAGGCACTTCCAGCCAGCGTGACAGCGCCGTCAGCGCGACTGCAATCAAAAGCAGGATAAGGGTGACTTCGAACAGCGCCATGGCTCATCGTAGCGATGGAACCAGGCGTTTGGCACTGAAAAGTGAATGGTGAATGATCATAAGAATTCGAGCACGTAAAGTGCTCTCTTCGCTGACTACCATTCACTATTCACCATTCACCCTCTCCCTAATGCAGCACCAGCATGTCGCCTGACGAGAAGGAGATATCCGCCTTCTCGCCGACAACAGGGGGCGGTGTCGCGGAGTTGTTGAAGGTGTCCAGCGAAACCGTGTTGCCGCCGATGCCGACGCGCACGCGGATGACCGAGCCAAGGAAATGCACTTCGGCGATCTCGCCCGAAAGGCTGGTGTCATGGCCAGGCTGGCGCGCCAGCGAGATCGCCTCGGGCCGTAGCGCCAGCGACAGCGTGTCGCCGGACTTCGAGCCATTGAGCTTGCCCTTGAGCGAGACCTCTTGCGCGTTGACCTGCACCTTGCCCGAGGCGGCATCGGTGACCTTGCCTTCGAGCACGTTGAGCGTCCCGACGAAATTGGCGACAAACTTGGTCGCCGGCCGGTTGTAGATCTCGAACGGCGTGCCGACCTGCTCGGCCTTGCCGCCATACATCACAGCGATGCGGTCGGAGATCGACAGCGCCTCTTCCTGGTCGTGCGTGACGAAGATGGTGGTGATGCCGAGCTTCTTCTGGATCGAGCGGATTTCCTCGCGCAGCGACACGCGCACCTTGGCATCCAGCGCCGACAGCGGCTCGTCGAGGAGCAAAAGCTTCGGCTTCGGCGCGATCGCGCGCGCCAGCGCGATGCGCTGCTGCTGGCCGCCGGAGAGTTGGTAGGGATAGCGATCGGCCATCTGCGGCAGCTTGATGATGTCGAGCATTTCTGCGACGCGGGAATCGATGGCCGCCTTGGCCATGCCCGCCACCTTGAGCCCGAACCCGATATTCTGCGCCACGGTCAGATTGGGGAACAGCGCGTAGGCCTGGAACACCATGCCGACATTGCGCTGGTTGGGTTTCAGCCTGGTGATGTCCTTGCCGCTGACCACGATCTTGCCGGCAGACGGTTCCTCGAAGCCGGCAACCATGCGCAGCACTGTTGTCTTGCCGCAGCCGGAGGGTCCGAGGAAGGAGACGAACTCGCCCGGCTCGACATCAAGGTTGAAATCCTCGACCACGGTGGTGGCGCCGAAAGACTTTCGCACATGCTGGATGGAGAGGAACGGCTCGGCCATGGCTTCTTCTTTCAGTTCGGGCGGTTTGCCGATTTCGGCGCGAAACGCGAGAGGATCTGGATCAGCGACATGCAGCCCCAGGTTATGGCGAAGGCGATGATGGCAAGCGCGGCCGGCTCATAGGCGCGGTTGGCGCCGATATTCTGCAGATACGGACCGAAGGCCGGCCGGTTGAGCAGGCTGGCCATTGTGAACTCGCCGATGACGATGGCGAAGGTCAGAAAGGCGCCGGAGAGCACAGCGATCAGCACGTTTGGCAGGATCACCCGAGTAATGATCGTGGACCAGCCCGCCCCGAGGATCTGCGCCGCTTCCGTCAGCGTGCGCACGTCGATGGTGCGAAGGCCTGTATCCACCGCCCGGTACATATAGGGCAGCGCCAAGGTCGCATAACCGATCACCAGCAGGGCATTGGTGGCCGTATCGTTTGCCAGGAACGGCAGCGGCGAATTCGAGCCATACATCCTGATATAGCCGAAGACGATGACGATTGCCGGGATGACCAGCGGCAGCAGCGTAATGAACTCGACGATCGGCCTAAGTTGCGGCAGCCGCAGCCGGATCCAGTAGGCGGCCGGCACGACCACCAGCACACCGAGAATGATGGTGAAGATGGCGGCGACCACCGAATACACGAACGTCGCCTGGAAGCGGGCGTCGCCGAGCACGATCTGGTAAGCGTCGAAGGAATAGGCGCCGCGCCGCATGCGCATCGAGAATTCCACCGTCGCGATCAGCGGGATGAAGAAATAGGCCGCGCCGAGGATGAAGACGACCCAGGCCCAGAAGCGTCCGGTCTTCATTTCAGCCACCTCTCCGAGCGTGTCCGGAACCAGATGTAGAATACGTTGGCGAGGCCGGTGATAACGATCATGCCGAAGGCGATCGCATAGCCGAGATGGGCATTGTGCAGCACGTCGCCGCGGATCTGCGCGTAGAGCAGGATCGGCACGATGTTGAGCGACGAACCGGTCAGCGCATAGGCGGTGGCGATCGCGCCGAAAGCGTTGGCGAACAGCAGGATGACGGTGCCGAGGAAGCTCGGCCAGATCACCGGGATGACCACCATGCGCCAGTACTGCGCGGTGGTCGCGCCCAGCGTCGCTGCGGCCTCGCCCCATTCCTTCTTCAGCCCGTCGATCGCCGGCGTGATGATGACCACCATCAGCGGGATCTGGAAATAGACATAGGTCAGCGTCAGGCCCCAGAACGACAGGATGTTGAAGCCATGGGCGTAGATGTTGAGCCCAAACAGGGTATTCAGGATCACCGTGGCAAGACCAAGCCGGCCAAGCGTGGCGAGGAAGGCGAACGCCAGAGGCACGCCGGCGAAATTGGACGCGACACCGGAGAAGGTAAGCGTCGCCGAGCGTATCCAGTTCGGCAGGCCGCCGCGCACGATGGCGATGGCGATCGCCAGCCCTGCGAAGGCGCCGATCAGCGCCGAGGCGAGGCTGACCTTGATTGAGATCCAGTAGGCGGCAACGATATTTGGCTCCGACAGGGCGATGAGGTTTTCCAGCGTGAACTCACCAGCCTCGTTCTGGAACGCGCCCAGCATCAGGTAGAGCGTGGGCAGGATAAGAAACATGACTGCGAAGATGAAGAAGGGCGCAACGCCGATCCATTGCGTAGGCAACCGCAACGCGCGCGCTTCGCTGGGCGGCGCGGTCTTTCCCGCAATTGTCTGGTTGGAGAGCGAGAGATCGGTCATGCGCCGGCTACCGTCTGTGAGAAGAGCCGGGCGGCCAGAGCCGCCCGGCCGTATCATTCTGCTACTTCACGTTGGCGCCGACAGTGGCGTCCCAGTTCTTGGTGATCGCTTCCTTGGCCTTGCCCTGCTCATCGAGGGTCGGGAACACGGCCGATGCATAGGCTTCGGCCGGCGGCAGCTTGGCCATCACGTCGGCCGGGAGCTTGCCGTTCTTGGCGAGGTCGTTGAAGCGGATCGGATGGCAGTAACCCTTCAGCCAGCCGATCTGACCCTCGTCGGAGTAGAGATACTCGAGCCAGAGCTTAGCCGCATTCGGATGCGGCGCATAAGCGCTGATCGCCTGCACATAAACGCCGGCGACGACGCCGGTCTTCGGCACGATGACATCGACGGGCGGGTTGCCCTTCAGCGTGTCGCGGCCGGCAAGCGCGTTGTAGTCCCAGGTGACCAGGATCGGGGTCTGGCCTTGGGCCAGCGTGGCCGGCTTGCCGATTACCGGCACGAAATTGCCAGCGGCATTGAGCTTCTTGAAGAAGTCGAGACCTGCCGTGCCGGCTGCTTCACCAGCAGCGGCACCACCGGACAGGCCGGCGGCGTAGACTGCCTGGATCGCCTGGTTCGAGGCGCGCGGATCACCGGCCAGGGCGACGGTGTTGGCATAATCCGACTTCAAGAGGTCAGCCCAGTCAGCCGGAGCTTCCTTCACAAGATCCTTGTTCACCAGGAAGGACAGCACGCCGTAATAGTCGCCGGTCCAAAAACCATCGGCATCCTTGGCGGTGTCCGGGATCGAATCCCAGGTCGAAACTTTGTAAGCCTGGATCAGGCCGTCTTTCTTTGCGGTCGGACCGAAGGACAGGCCGACGTCGATGACGTCGGGCGCCTGCGGGCCCTTGTTGTCCTTGTTGGCCTTGATCGCCTCGACCTCGTCGCCGGAGCCGGCATCGGGGTTGAGCTCGTTGATCGTGATGTCCGGATACTTAGCCTTGAAAGCGTCGATGACCGCCCCGTAGCCGCACCAGTCATGCGGAAGCGCGATGACAGTCAGCTGGCCTTCAGCCTTCGCGGCCTTGGCGAGGTCGTCCAGCGAATCCGCGGACGAAATCACCGTCGACGCAAAGAGCGCCGCGGCCGAGAGGGAAAGCACTTTCCCCGTGAACTTGAACATGTGTTCTCTCCGTTGAACTGGCGCCGCTGGGCGCCTGCGATGCGGGTATCGTTTTCGTGTGACAGCCAGATGAAGGCTTTTTGAAACCCGAGCCCCGCGGCACAAAAAGTTAACTCTTTTTAACGGACTGTAGCAATTAGCCCGTACTTAATTTTCCGGCTAATGGTTAGGCGCCTTGCCTCTTGCCCCTCCTCCTCTTCTTTCAGGTGTCGTCCTCTTCAACTTTTCGGCATCCGAAGCCCGCTCTCATACGGAGCCGGCGATGGCATTTTCGAGCAGCGTCAGCGCGGCCTTCTTGGTGAGCTTGACCGGATTGCCGCCGGCGGTCGGGTCGACCACCGCCATGTCGGCGATCAGTGCCTTGCGCTTCTTGTCCATGTCGAGGCCCTTGATCAGGCCGGGCAGCGCGTGCGGCACCTTGAGTTCCTTGCGCAGCTTGACGATCGCCTTGGCGAAACCGTCGAAGCCGCCTTTGATGCCGCAATAGGCGGCAAGCCGGGCGATGCGCTCATCGATCGCCTCGCGGTTGAAGGCGAGCACATAGGGCATGAACACCGCATTGGTCATGCCGTGATGGGTGTCGTAGAGCGCGCCGACCGGGTGCGACAGCGAGTGGATGGCGCCAAGCCCCTTCTGGAAGGCGGCCGCACCCATGGCGGCGGCGCTCATCATATGGGCGCGGGCGACCAGATCCTTGCCGTTGGCGAAGGCCTTGGGCAGGTTCTCGAACACCAGGCGGATGCCTTCCACCGCGATGCCGTCGGCCATCGGATGATAGCCCGGCGCGCAATAGGCTTCGAGGCAGTGGGCGAGCGCGTCCATGCCGGTGCCGGCGGTGATGAAGGCAGGCATGCCGACCGACAACTCCGGATCGGCAATCACGATCGCCGGCAGAAGCTTCGGATGGAAGATGACCTTCTTGGTGTGGGTCGCCTCGTTGGTGATGACACCCGCGCGCCCGACCTCGGAACCGGTGCCGGCCGTTGTCGGCACCGCGATGATCGGCGCGATCGCGTCCGAATTGGCTCTGGTCCACCAGTCGCCGATGTCCTCGAAATCCCAAACCGGGCGCGTCTGCCCCGCCTGGAAGGCGATCAGCTTGCCGAGGTCGAGCGCCGAACCGCCGCCGAAGGCGATGACGCCGTCATGTTTGCCCTTCTTGAACACCGCGATGCCGGCGGTCAGGTTGGAATCGACCGGGTTCGGCTTCACCTCCGAAAACACCCCGTAAGGCACCTTGGCGTCGTCGAGAATTTTCAGCGTCGAGGCGACGACCGGAAGTTTCGCCAGCCCAGGGTCGGTGACGAAGAGCGGCCGCTTGATGCCGGCCGCAGCCAGTGCGTCCGGCAGTTCCTTGATGCGCCCGGCGCCGAAGCGGACGGTCGTGGGGTAGTTCCATTTGGAGATGAGCTTGGACATTGCTTGTCTTTCGAAAAATCAGATCGTTTCGCGCAGGTGATAGGATTTCGGGCGGGTCAGGTTGTCGTAGCCGATGGCCGAGAGCGCCGCGCCCTTGCCCGTATCCTTGACGCCGGTCCAGACCAGCGCCGGATCGAGATAGTCGCAGCGGTTCATGAACACCGTGCCGGTCTCGACGCGGTCGCCGATCGCCACCGCGCGCTCGGTGTCGCGCGTCCAGATCGAAGCCGTCAGCCCGTAAGGGCTGTCGTTCATCAGCGCGATCGCCTCCTCGTCGCTGCGTACCTTCATGATGCCGACGATTGGCCCAAAGCTTTCCTCGCGCATGACGCTCATCTGGTGGTCGACCCCGGTCAGCACGTCCGGTGCCAGATAGGGCGAGCCCGCTCTGTCGTTCTCGACCTTCATGTTGATATGCGCCCTGGCGCCCTTGCGCAGTGCCTCCGCCTTCTGCTCGCGGATCAGGTCGGCGAAGCGCGCCTGCGCCATCGGCCCTATGGTCGTGGCCTCATCCAGCGGATTGCCGACGACATAGTTCTTCGTCTCGGCGACAAAACCTTCGACGAACTCGTCATAGACCTTCTCATGCACATAGACGCGCTCGATGCCGCAGCAGCATTGGCCGGAATTGTAGAAGGCGCCGTCGACCAGATTGGTGACCGCATGGTCCATCTTGGCGTCGGGCAAAACATAGGCCGGATCCTTGCCGCCGAGCTCGAGGCCGAGCGTCATGAAGGTGCCGGCCGCCGCCTTCTCGATGGCGCGGCCGCCGGCGACCGAGCCGGTGAAGTTGACATGGTCGATCTTGCCCGAACCGAGCAGCTTCTCAGTCTGGCCATGGTTCATGACCAGGTTCTGGAACAGGCCCTTGGGCAGGCCAGCCTTGTCGAAGGCCTGTTGGAAGCGCTCGCCGACCAGCAGCGTCTGCGCAGCGTGCTTGAGGATGACGGCACTGCCGGCCATCAGCGCCGGCACGATCGTGTTGACCGCGGTGAGATAGGGGTAGTTCCAGGGCGCGATCACCAGGACAACGCCGAGCGGCACCTTCTTCACATAGCGGCTAAACCCATCCTTCGGGTTGTAGGCCATGACCGGCTTCAACGCAGATTCAGCGATCTCGACCATGTAGCTGGTGCGTTCCTTGACGCCGCCGAACTCGCCGCCATAGCGCACCGGCCGGCCCATCTGCCAGGCGATCTCCGGCACGATCTCGTCGCTCATGCCGACCAGCGCTTCCAGCATCGCCAGCATGTACTTGCCGCGCTCGACGATAGGTGTCTCGGCCCATTTCTCCTGCGCCGCCTTGGCGCGCTCGACCGCCGCGTTGATAGCTTGGTCGGTCGCGATCGGCCGCTCGGCATAGATCGAGCCGTCGATGGGGGATTTGAGTTTTACGGTTTCCAACTACACACTCCTGTATTCAATTCCCAAGAAAGTCCGCCGTAGCGAACCAGACGTCTCCAACATCCGGATCGCGCATTCCCTTTGACAGCCACTTCTTGACGACGTTTTCGATTATCTCTTCGGGTTTTGTTCCATACTGTTGTTCAGCAACCCACCTCTGATCCTGACCCGTTACGGGGATCGCACCTTTTGTGAGCAAGCTGTTCAAAGCCTGCTTCGTGAACTCTTCCAGATCTTCATCGACGAGTTCAAATTCATGGCGCCCCACGGGGATGACTTGCCACAGGCCTACTGCATCGATAGCCAGCTCATTTGGAACAAGCGCAATCCACTCCGCTGCCGACATATCGTAGCCGCGATGGCGCTTGCTCCAATCCATCCCTAGTACCGTTCAAACCCCCGGTGAAGTTCCCAGTCCGTAATCCGGCGGTCGTATTCGAACTGCTCCCAACGAGCTGTGTGCACATAGTGCTCGATCACCTCCTCGCCGAAGGCCTGCTTCAACATCGTGGAGCTCTCCAGCGTCTCGGCGGCGTCGCGCAGGGTCTTCGGGATTTCCGGCAGCTGCGACGCCTGATAGGCATCGCCGACGAAGGGTTTCTGCAGCTCCAGCTTCTCGTCGATGCCGGCAAGGCCGGCGGCGATCAATGCCGCGAAAGCGAGATAGGGATTGAGGTCGGCGCCGCCGATGCGGCACTCCATGCGGATACCCTTGGTGCCTTCGCCGCAGAGCCGGAAGCCGGCGGTGCGGTTGTCCTCGCTCCACATGATCTTGGTCGGCGCGAAGGTACCGGCCTGGAAGCGCTTGTAGGAGTTGATGTAGGGCGCCAGGAACCAGGTGAACTCCTTGGCGTATTTGAGCTGGCCCGCCGCCCATTGCTGGCCGAGGCCCGACAGCGTCCACTCCGCGTTTTTGTCGAAGAACAGCGGCGTCTTGCCGTCGGCGCTCCACAGCGAATTGTGGATATGGCTGGAATTGCCGGCGAGGCCGTAATTGTACTTGGCCATGAAGGAGATGGCCTTGCCCTCGGAGTGGGCGATCTCCTTGGCGCCGTTCTTCAGGATGACGTGGCGGTCGGCCATCTCGAGCGCCTCGGCATAGCGCACGTTGATTTCTTCCTGGCCCGGGCCCCACTCGCCCTTGGAGTTCTCGATCGGAATGCCGGCCGCTTCCATCTCGTTGCGCAGCCGGCGCATCACGCCTTCTTCCTTGGTGGTGATGCCGATCTGGTAGTCGCCGATATAGGGCGAAGCGGTGTCGAGGCCCTGCCAATACTTCTTGCGCGCGGAATCGTAGGTTTCGCTGAACAGGTAGAATTCGAGCTCGGAGGCGAAATAGCCGATATACCCGCGCTCCTTGAGCCGCTGGACCTGTTTCTTCAGGATCGCGCGGGGTGAGTGTGCCAAATCCTCATGATCATGGTGATCGAGCACGTCGCAGATGACCAGCGCCGTCTTTTCCAGCCAAGGGATGCGCCGCAGCGTCGAAAGATCGGGCTTCATGACGAAGTCGCCATAGCCTTTCGACCAGCTCGCCGCCTTGTAGCCGGGCACCGGCTCCATATCGATGTCGGCGGCCAGCAGATAGTTACAGCCATGCGTCTCGTCATGCGCGGAATCGACGAAATACTGGGCCAGGAAGCGCTTACCCGCGAGCCGTCCCTGCATGTCGACGATGCAGGCCAGCACCGTGTCGATCTCGCCGTTGGAGACCGCCTGCTTCAACTGATCGAACGAGAAATTCCCGGCCATTCCTTTGGCACTCCAGTACTTGTCGGTTGAAAGGAAGAAACGAAGCCATGGCCGGCACGATGCCGGCCATGGTCATGAGGTGAAGTATCAGTGGCCGGTCTCCCCGACCGCCTGTTCGGCCGCCTTGATCGCCGCCTGGCGCGCCGCGATGATGTCGCCGAGCGGCGGGCCTTGGAACCGGTTGCGCTCGAAGGCGAACCAGACGATCGCCGTCAGGATGAAGAAGCCGACGGTGATGTAGAGCGCCCAGTCGTTCGGTGGCTGGATGCCGATGACGAAGATCAGGATCATCGACACGAGCGACAGGACCGAGAACAGCATGAACAGGCCGCGGCCCATGTTCCACGGGCCCATCTTGTCCCACTTCGGCGTTCCCCACGCTGCCATGCCGAGCACGATCGGCACGGTGAAAGAGAGGAACAGGAAGATAACGGTGCACGACACCACGATCGTGTAGGCCGAAGTGCCGGCGACCGAGACCACCGAGGAGCCCCAGACGAACAGCACCGACAGGATCGACGCCGTCCAGATCGCCGCCACCGGCGTGCGGTAGGTCGGGCTGACCTTGGCGAGCGCCGCCGAGCCCGGCAGGCCGCCGTCGCGCGAGAAGGCGAAGATCATGCGCGAGGCCGAGGTGACGGTGGCGAGACCACACAGGAGCTGCGCCAGGAACACGACGAGGTAGACGAACTCCTTGAGCCCGGTGCCGACACGCTGGTCGAAGGCCCAGAAGAACACGTTCCAGCCCTGCTTGGCGGCGTCGTCCATGTTCGGGATCATCAGGACGAACGCGGCCAGGAACAGATAGCCGAACAGCGCCGACCAGATGACCGACATGACCATCGCGCGCGGCACCGAAGAAGCCGCCTTGATGGTTTCCTCCGACGTGTGCGCGGACGCGTCGTAGCCGGTGATGGTATAGATCGGCAGCAAGAGGCCGAGCGCGAACACCCAGGCGTTCGACACCGATGGCCACACACCGTTGCCTGCGTCGCCGGAGTAGTTGTGGAAGGTGAAGAGACGGCTGAAGTCCCACGTCTCGGCCGAAAGCAGGCAGACCACCGCGATCAGGATCGAGCCGAAGAAGATGAGGTAGCCCGAGAAGTCGGTGAGCTTCGCCGTCAGCTTGATGCCGAGGTGGTTGATCAGCGCCTGGGCGCCGGTGATGATGACCAGGAAGATCATCTGGTTGGTCAGCGTTCCCTCGATGCCCAGCGCCGGCCCGAAAGCGCCGATGAAAAACGTCCAGGTGCCGACATTGATGGCGCCGAGCACGGTGATCAGGCCGAGCAGGTTGAGCCAGGCCGTCACCCAGCCGGTGCCGCGATTGCCGAGGATCGAGCCCCAGTGATAGAGGCCGCCGGCCGTCGGATAGGCGGAGCTGATCTGCGACATGGCGACCGCGAAGGTGAGCGACACGAAACAGCCGACCAGCCAGCCGATGCCGATGCCGATGCCGCCCGCGCCCGACGTTGCCTGCGCCAGCGAGTTGATGCCGCCGGACAGGATGCAGATGATGGAGAAGGAAACCGCGAAATTCGAGAAGCGGCTGAGGCGCCGCTCGAGTTCCTGGGCATAGCCCATGTTGTGAAGGACCTTTATGTCCTCTGCCTTATCGACTTCGGAATAGTCGTTTGTTGTCATTTGGAAGTCCCCTGTTGGTTCTTAGCTGGCCGACTGTACTGACTTTCCCATTACGCGTTGTCGGGAGCCCCTGGCCTCCTCGGGCTCCAGATTCGAGAATATGCCTGTGAGCAGGTCCGCCCATTTCCGCTGCCCGGCCTCGCCGGATATTTCGTCGTTGCGGATCTCGATCATCGCGCAGGCAAGGCCGCGCGAGCGCGCATGCCGTTCCAGCGTGAAATAGACGCGGTCGGCCGGCGAATAGGGTTCGTTGACGCCGACGCTGACGCCGGCAAGCCGCTGCAGCGCCGCTATCAGCGGCGCCGCCAGTCTGCGGTCGTCGTCGTGGATGATTCCGATATGCCAGGGCCGGCTCTTGCCCTTGTAGACCGGCGTGAAGGAATGCACCGACACAAGCCGCGTCTCCTGGCCATATGCCAGCCGTTGTTCGATGATCTGCGCAATCGTGTCGTGGAATGGACGCCACGCCAGGTCGATCCGCGCGCCACGTTGTTTGTCCGAAAGGCCGGCGTTGCCGGGAATGGCCGTCGTTTCGCTGACCGGCGGGACGAGGTCCGGCGCGTCGAGCGGCCGGTTGCAGTCGATCACCAGGCGCGAGACGCGGGTTTCGACCAGCGTGGCGTCGAGCGCCTCGGCCATGCGGCTGGCGACGGGAAGCGCGCCCGGATCCCAGGCGATATGGCGGGAAAGGTCTTCCGCAGCCAAGCCAAGCGTGCCGAATTCCGCCGGCAGGAAGTTCGAGGCGTGGTCGCAGGTGAAGACGAAGGGGCTCGAGCCGCCGGGGTTGGTCACCCTTACGGTCTCCGACGGTGCAAGGCTGGCGGGCCGTGCTTTCTCCATACTGCCGTCCCCTGGGGAGCGCTGTATTTTATGTTACGTATTTTGCCTCATTGCGTCCCTTTGGATGATTTCATACAGTTTGCCCGGCTTTGTCAAACGCGAATTCCGAAAACGGCGCCGACCAGGTCGAAGGGTGGGGAAAACGATGATCTCCAGCATTGCCGAACTGATCTCGGACCGCATCGGCACCATGCCGGCGGGCGAGCGCCGCGCCGCGCAGACACTGATTGCCAATTATCCGCTGACCGGGCTGAAGACGGTGGCCGAGTTCTCGACCGCAGCGGGGGTTTCGTCACCGACGATCCTGCGTTTCGTCGCCAGGCTCGGCTTCCAGAATTATCCCGAATTCCAGTCGGCGCTGCAGGATGAGCTGGCGGCACAGTTGCAGTCGCCGGCATCACGCACGCTCAACCCGGCGTCGCCCGCCAGCGGCGGCGCCGTATCCCCGATGCTGGAGGCGACGCTCGACAACATGCGCGAGACGTTCCGGCACCTCTCCGACAAGCAGTTGGCCGATATCGCCACAAGGCTTGCCGAGCGCCGCGGCAAGACCTTCCTGATCGGCGGCCGCTTCACCGACCCGCTGGCCCGCTACATGGCCGCCCATCTCGCCATCATCCAGCCGGACGTCTACCACCTCGCCGGCCAGGAGAGCATCTGGCGAGACCGGCTGATCGACATGGGCAAGCGCGACGTGCTGGTGATCTTCGATATCAGGCGCTACCAGGAGAGCCTGGTCCGCTTTGCCGAGAAGGCGCACCAGCGCGGCGTGCAGATCGTGCTCTTCACCGACCAATGGCTCTCGCCGATTGCCCGTTTCGCCCGCCATGTGATCGCCGGGCGCACCGCGGTGCCGTCCGCCTGGGATTCGTCGGCCGCGCTCTTCGTCGTCGCCGAGACGCTGATCGGAGCGGTCACCAGGCAGCTCGAAGCCGCCGGTGCCAAGCGCATCCGCGACCTGGAAAGCCTACGCTAAAGCAATTCCAGGAAAAGTGTGTAGCGGTTTTCCGTTCGGAATTGCGTGAAATAAGCCGAACCGGAAGTCGGCACGCGATCCGGCTTCACGTTACCGAGATTTAATGTGCACGATCGCGTGATAATTGCCATAAACCACTGATATCGGGGTGTGGCGTGGCCGGTTTTCGCCCCCAGCCCCGTATCGTCGCTATGCCTGGCTTCACTTGGAACCGGCGGACGATTCCTGCCGCTGGAGTGTCGATGCCGAGCTGGAAGCAGATTGTACTTGCCGTTGTGATCGTGGCCGCCGCCGCGGTCGCCTGGGCGCGGTTCTATTCCGGCGCCCCGGAGGTATTGGCGCGCTGGGGAATGGACTGGGCCATTGCGGCGACGCCTCCCGCGACGGAAAGAGCCGCAAATGGCTCCGTGCAGGCTGGGCGCAGCCGCGCCGGCCAGATCGTGACCATCGTTGCCACGCCCACCGGCACCGCCACCATCAACGACAGGCTGCAGGCGATCGGCACCGGCCGCGCCAACGCGACCGTGACGGTCAATCCGTATTCCGCCGGCCGCCTTACCGAATTGCTGGTCCGGTCCGGCACCCATGTCGAGAAGGGCGACGTCATCGCCATGCTCGATTCCGAAACCGAAGTGATCGCGCGCGACCGTGCCAAGGTCGGGCTAGACGACGCGCAAGCCAAGCTCGACCGGGTCAAGTCGCTGCGGGCCTCCAACGCCGCGACGCCGGTAGCCGTCGCCGATGCCGAGGTGGCGCTCGCCAATGCCAAGCTGGCATTGCGCGATGCCGAGCTTGCGCTGGAGCGCCGCTCGATCGTGGCGCCGATCGAAGGCACGGTCGGCATCCTGCCCATCGCCGCCGGCAACTACGTCACCAGCCAGTCGGCGATCGCCACGCTCGATGATCGCTCGAGCATCCTGGTCGACTTCTGGGTTCCTGAACGCTTCGCCGCCGCGGTCAAGGTCGGCGCGCAACTGTCGGCCACGCCGCTTGCCAATCCCAATCAGGTCTATAGCGGCACGGTTTCGGCTATAGACAACCATATCGACGAAAACAGCCGCACGCTGCTCGTCAAGGCGACCATCGCCAACCCGGCCGATTCGCTTCGCGCCGGCATGTCGTTCCAGATCGGTATGAAATTCCCCGGCGACACCTATCCGGCCGTCAGCCCTCTGGCCATCCAGTGGGGCACCGACGGCGCCTATGTCTGGGCTGTGGAGAACGGCAAGGCCAAGCGTGTGCCGGTGCGCATCATCCAGCGCAACACCGAGACCGTGCTGATCGACGCTCCCGTCGAAAGCGGCGACATGGTGGTGACCGAAGGCACCCAGAGCGCCAGCGAAGGCGGCGACGTCCGCATCGCCGGCGAGGACCGCGCCACCGGGGCCGAAGGCTCATGAGCGCCGCCGGCGATCCGGCCGCAGGGTCGGGCCTGACGGCGCTCTTCATCCGCAGGCCGGTCACGGCCTTCGTGCTGAACACGCTGATCGCGGTCGCAGGGCTGGCCGCCTTCTGGGGCGTCGAGGTGCGCGAGCTGCCGGATGTCGACCGCCCCGTCATCACCGTCAACACCACCTTCGAGGGCGCCGCCGCCGAAACCGTCGACCGCGAGCTGACCGACGCTATCGAGGGCGCCGTCGCGCGCGTCTCCGGCGTCAAGTCGATCTCGTCGACTTCGTCCTTCGGTCAGAGCCGCGTCACCATCGAGTTCAACGACGGCGTCGACCTCAATGTCGCCGCATCCGACGTGCGCGACGTCGTCAGCCGTATCACCAACCAGTTGCCGGAGACCGCCGACGCCCCGCGCATCGTCAAGGCCGACGCCAATTCCGACGCGGTGATGCGGCTTGCCGTCACCTCCGACACCATGTCGGTGCAGGACATGACGGTGCTGGTGCAGGATCGTATCGAGGATGAGCTCGCCGCCGTGCCCGGCGTCGCCGACGTCCAGGTCTATGGCGACCGCGACAAGATCTTCCGCATCGATGTCGACCAGAACAAGCTGGCGAGCCATGGCTTCACCGTGGCGGATCTGCGCAAAGCGCTCGCTTCGGTCGCTTTCGATTCGCCGGCCGGCTCGATCACGACGACCAACCAGGACCTCATCGTGCGCACGACGGCCGACGTCACCACGCCGGAGGAATTCGAAAATATCGTCATCGGCGGCGCAACCCGCATCCGCGACGTCGCTACCGTGACGCTCGGCCCCGACATCGGCCAGACCTCGCTGCGCTCCGACGGCAAGACCGGCATCGGCCTCGGCATCATCCGCCAGGCGGAATCGAATACGCTGGATATCTCCACCGGCGTCAGGGCGGCCGTCGAGAAGCTGCAGCAGAACCTGCCGCAAGGCATGTCGATCAAAGTCACCAGTGACGACGCGGTCTTCGTCAACGGCGCCGTGCACGAAGTCGAGATCGCACTGGTGCTCTCCGTCTCGATCGTGCTCATCGTCATCTATGCCTTCCTGCTCGACTGGCGCGCGACGCTGATCCCCGGCCTGTCGATGCCTGTCGCCATGATCGGCACCATCGCCGCGATCTATCTCGCCGGCTTTTCCGTCAACATCCTGACGCTGCTGGCGCTGGTGCTGGCGACAGGCCTGGTCGTCGACGACGCCATCGTCGTGCTCGAAAACATCGTGCGGCGCCGCAATGAGGGCATGGGTCCCCGCGCCGCGGCCGTGCTCGGCACCCAGGAAGTGTTCTTCGCCGTCGTCGCCACGACCCTGACGCTGGTCGCGGTCTTCGTGCCGATCTCCTTCCTGCCGGGACAGACCGGCGGCCTGTTCCGCGAATTCGGCTTCGTGCTGGCGATGTCGGTGCTGCTCTCCTGCGTGGTGGCGCTGACGCTTTGCCCGATGCTTGCCTCGCGCATGCTCTCCAGCGCCTCCCTCCATCACGACGGCGGCAGTGGCATCGGCGCCCGTATCGGCGGCGCATTGCATCGCCTTTACAAGCGGTGCCTTCATGCCTGCCTCGGCGCGCCCTGGATCGTGGTGCTCGTCGCGCTCATCTTCGCCGGCACCGCCTTCACGCTGTTCGGCACGATCCGCCAGGAGCTGACGCCGACCGAGGACCGTGCCGTCGTCTTGTTGCGTATCAACGCCCCGCAAGGCGTCAGCCTCGACTACACGACCGAGCAGATGCGCAAGATCGAGCGGCTGATCCAGCCGCTGCGCGATTCCGGCGAGATCCGCAGCACCTTCGAGAATGCAGGCAATAACGGCTCCTATAACAGCGGCTTCATGGTGATGACGCTGGCGCCATGGGACGAGCGCAGCCGCAGCCAGCAGGAGATCATGGCCGACATCAGCCGCCTGACCAAGCAGGTGCCGAGCGTGCGCGTTTTCCCCGTGCAGCCCAACAGCCTCGGCATCCGCGGCGCCGGCAACGGCCTGCAATTCGCGCTGGTCGGCAACGACCGCAAGGCGTTGAAAGAGGCGGCGGTGAAGATTGTCGACGAGATGCGCCAGGATCCGCGCTTCCAGACGCCGCGGCTTTCCGTCGATCCGACGCAGCCGCAGCTTGCCGTCGCCATCGACCGCGAGCGCGCTTCCGACCTCGGCATCGACATCACCGGGCTCGCCGACACGCTTCAGGCGATGCTCGACGGCAACGATGTGGTCGACGTCTACATAGCCGACCGCAGCTATGGCGTGAAGCTGGTCTCGACCACCAACCCGATCAACGATCCGACCGATCTCGAAAACATCTTCCTGAAAACGTCGGATGGCCGCTTCGTGCCGATGTCGACCATCGCCACGCTGACCGAACGCGCCGTGCCGCCGTCTTTGACGCGCGAACAGCAGCAGCCGTCGGTCGCGATCACCGCCAATCTCGGCAACGGCTTCGCGCTCGGTGAAGCGCTGACCCGCGCCGAGGAGATCGCGACGCCGCTGCTGCCGCCGGGCGCGCGTATCCTGCCGCTCGCCGAAGCGGCGACGCTCGGCGAAAGCAACAGCGCCATGATCGCCGTCTTCAGCTTCGCGCTGGTCATCATCCTTCTGGTGCTGGCGGCACAGTTCGAAAGCTTCGTCAGCGCCGTCATCATCATGGCGACGGTGCCGCTGGGCTTGGCCTGCGCCATCTTTGCGCTGCTGCTCTCCGGCACCAGTCTCAACGCCTACAGCCAGATCGGTCTGGTGCTTTTGGTCGGCGTCATGGCCAAGAACGGCATCCTGATCGTCGAGTTCGCCAACCAGCTCCGCGACCGCGGGTTTGGCGTGCGCCAGGCGATCGAGGAGGCCGCCACCATTCGCCTTCGTCCGGTGATGATGACCATGATCTGCACCGTGCTCGGCGGCGTGCCGCTGGTGCTGGCATCGGGCGCCGGCGCCGAGGCGCGCATCGCTCTCGGCTGGGTGATCGTCGGCGGCCTCGGGCTGGCCACCGTCTCGACGCTGTTCCTGACCCCTGTCGCCTACCTTCTGCTCGGCCGCTTCGTCACGCCCAAGGCGCATGAGGAGGCACGGCTGAAGCGCGAGCTCGAGGAAGCCGCCTACGCCAATCTCGAGCCGGCGGAGTAGCGCTTACGGCTTGATAAACACCTTGCCGTTCGGCTTGGCCAACTCGGCCGGCAGCCGCGCCATCGCCTCGTCCAGCGGCACCACCGCCGTCACGTCGGTCGACCAGCGCCCGTCGGAAAAGCGCTTTTGCGCTTCCAGCACCGCCGGCCCCATCCGGTCGCGATAAGCACGCATCCATTCGGCCAGCCAAAAACCTTCGATGCGCTTGTGCTGGAAGATCAGCTGGCCGGGCTCGCGGATCACCGTCGGCTCGGCGTCGAGCCGGCCGTAGACGATCCAGCGCGAGCGCTTCGGCATGTTATTGAAGATGGCCGAGGCCAACGGGCCGGTCACTGCATCGAGGAAGATCCGCGGCTGCTCGGCCTTGATCGCCTCGCGCAGCTTGGCCTCGAAATCCGCCGCCTTCTCGTTGAGCACATGGGCGGCCCCGAGCTCCTTCAGCAGAGGGATCTGTTCGTCGCGGCGCACGGTGACGATCGGGCGGAAACCGTCCTCCTTCGCCAGGCCGATGATCAGCTTGCAGAGCTGGCTGGCGCCGGCGGTCATGATGAAGGCCTTGTCGCTCTCCTGCTTGACGATGTCGAACATGGCGAGCGCGGTCAGCGGATTGACGATCATCGCCGCGGCGTCCTCGTCGCGCACCGTGTCGAGCAGCGGAATGCAGGACGCGGCCTCCGCCACCGCATAGTCGGCCCACGAACCCCAGTTCGACACACCGGTGGCAAAGGCGACGCGTTTTCCTTCGAGGCTCCTTGCATACGGGTCGTCGCCGGTAGCGACAACGATGCCGACGCCCTCGAAGCCTGCGGGCTGGCCCTTCACACGCGGCTGGCCGTATTGTCCCTTGATAAAAGCGATGTCGGAAGGGTTGATCGAGGCAAGGCTGACCTTGATCAGCGCCTGCGTCGGACCGGGTGCCGGCACGGCGATGCTGCCCGGCCGAAGATAAGGCTCCATCGCCTCCAAAGCGCCGGCCGAAGGCGTTTTGGTGTAGCCGTCGCCGACAAGCAGCAAGGCCTTCATTTCCGACGGAAGCGCCATGACGATCACACCCTTTCCTGCGTGTATTTCCTAAGCTCGCTG
This sequence comes from Mesorhizobium captivum, assembly GCF_033977165.1. Classification (NCBI taxonomy): domain Bacteria; kingdom Pseudomonadati; phylum Pseudomonadota; class Alphaproteobacteria; order Hyphomicrobiales; family Phyllobacteriaceae; genus Mesorhizobium; species Mesorhizobium captivum. The sequence continues at coordinate 89,723 of NZ_JAVIJB010000001.1, read as the reverse complement.
CGGGCCACCTGCCGCCGGTGCACGGCGTCCGGCCCGTCGGCAAGCCGCAGCGTTCTCAAATGCGTCCACGAGCGGGCGAGCGGCGTGTCCTGGCTGATGCCTTGCGCGCCGAACATCTGCACCGCCTCGTCGGTGACCTTGAGCGCGACGCGGGGTGCCACGACCTTGATCTGGCTGATCCAGGGCGCGGCGGCGCGCGCATCGCCCTGGTCGATCATCCACGCCGCCTTGAGGCAGAGCAGCCTGGCCATCTCGATCTCCATGCGGCACTCGGCAATGATGTCGAAATTGGCGCCGAGCTTGGCCAGCGACTGGCCGAAGGCCTCGCGCCGCACCGAGCGCTGGCACAGCATCTCCAGTGCCATCTCGGCCTGCCCGATGGCGCGCATGCAGTGATGGATGCGGCCGGCCCCCAGCCTCCCTTGCGCGATCTCGAACCCCCTGCCCTCGCCGAGGATCAGGTTTGCCGCCGGTACCCGCACGTCCTCGAACCTCAGATGCATATGACCGTGCGGCGCGTCGTCGTCGCCATAGACCTGCATCGGCCGTAACTTGGTGATGCCCTTGCTGTGCGCCGGCACCAGGATCATCGAATGCCGGCGATGCTGCGGCTCGTCGTCAGACCCGGTCCTGACCATGACGATATAGATTGCGCAGCGCGGATCGCCGGCGCCCGACGCCCACCATTTCTCGCCGTTGAGCACATAATCCTCGCCGCTCCGCTCGCAGCGCATCGAGATGTTTGTGGCATCCGATGAGGCGACGTCCGGTTCGGTCATCAGATAGGCCGAGCGGATTTTTCCTTCGAGCAGCGGCTCGAGCCATTCCTGCTTATGCTCCTCCGAGCCGTAGCGCTCCAGCACTTCCATGTTGCCGGTGTCGGGCGCCGAGCAGTTGAAGGTCTCGGCGCCGAGATGCGCCTTGCCCATCTCCTCCGCCAGATAGGCGTATTCGACCGTCGACAGGCCGTAGCCGCGCTTGGAATCGGTCAGCCAGAAATTCCACAGGCCGCGCTTGCGCGCCGTCTGCTTCAGCCCTTCCAGGATCTCGGTCTGCCTCGCCGTGTAGGCCCAGCGGTCGCCGTTCTTGCCGACCTCGGCCAGAAACTCCTCGCCGAGCGGCGCGATCTCGTCGCGCACCATCGCGGCCACGCGCTGATGGATCGGCTTCAGCCGCTCGGTCATGCCGAGATTCATGTCCGCCATCGGTTCAGGCCCTTTCGCAGATGCATCTTTACCCGTGGCAAGGATGACCGTACTTCGGCTAGCCTTGTCAACGCGAGTCCTTCGGTTCCGGCCGGGACGAGGCACGTGGGAGGAATTTGGATGAGCTATCTCGACAAGCTGTTCTCGGTCGCCGGCAAGACCGCGCTGGTGACCGGTGCCGCAACCGGCATCGGCCGCATGGCCGCGACCGCGCTGGTGCGGGCCGGCGCCACCGTGATGATCGCCTCGCGCAAGGGCGAGGACTGCGTCCGGGTCGCCAGCGAGCTCAATGCGCAGGGCGGCGCCGGCCGGGCCGAAGGCTTTGCCGGCGACGTGTCCAGTGAAACAGGTATCGCAGCTCTGGTCGCCGAGGTGAAAGTGCGGACGGACCGGCTGCATGTCCTGGTCAACAATGCCGGCATTTCCTGGGGGGCGCCGCTGGAGGAATTCCCCTACCACGCCTGGGCGAAGGTCTTCGGCGTCAACGTCACCGCCGTCTTCCACCTGACGCGGGAACTTTTGCCGCTGCTCGATGCCGCCGCAAGCGACGAGGATCCTGCCCGCGTGATCAATCTGGGCTCGGTGATGGGCACCCAGCCGCTGGCCGACGATGCCTATTCCTACACGGCCTCGAAAGCCGCCGTGCATCACCTTACGCGCACGTTGGCGATCGAGTTCGCGGGGCGCCGCATCACCGTCAACGCCTTTGCGCCCGGCCCCTTCCAGAGCCGGATGACGGCGTTTGCCACCGCCACCGAGGAGCAGGCGAAACATGTCGGTAACCACGTTCCACTGGGCCGTATCGGCGGACCGGATGACATTGCCGGCGCAACGCTCTATTTGTGCAGCCGTGCCGGAAGCTATGTCACCGGCGCCATCCTGCCGATCGACGGCGGCCAGTCGGTGCAGCACGGGATGACATTGTTCAAGGAATAAGGCGTCCGGTTCAAGCAATCGCGGTCCGGGCGGGGGTGCGGAGGACATCAGCGTGGAACCGATTAGTCTCGATACGCTTCTGGCCAGCGTCGGCAAGGAAGTCGGCGTGTCGCCCTGGCGCACGGTCACGCAGCGCATGATCGACCAGTTCGCCGACGCCACCGACGACCACCAGTTCATCCATTGCGATCCCGAGCGTGCCGCGCGCGAAACGCCGTTCGGCGGCACCATCGCGCATGGTTTTCTGTCGCTGTCGCTTTTGTCGGCGATGACTTTCGAGACCATGCCGCCGATCGAAAACACCAAGATGGGCGTCAATCATGGCTTCGACACGCTGCGTTTCCTGGCGCCGGTCAAGACGGGCTCGCGCATCCGCACCCATTTTGTGCTGGCCGATGTCAAGGTGCGGCCGTCCGGCTGGGTGCAGACGGCGCATGACGTGACTATCGAGATCGAAGGATCGAAAAAGCCGGCGCTGACCGCGCGCTGGCTGACCCTGACGCTGATCGAGCGCCAGCCAGAGACCGCATGAACGACGATGCCAACGCGCTAGATCGGGCAGCGCTTGCGCCATATCTCGAAGCGAATATCCCGGGTTTTGCCGGCCTTTCCGCGATCGAGAAATTCAAATCCGGGCAATCGAACCCGACCTATCTGCTGACCGCCGCCGGCGGCCGCTACGTGCTGCGCGCCAAGCCGCCGGGACAATTGCTGAAATCCGCGCACCAGGTCGATCGCGAATTCCGGGTCATGCAGGCGCTTGGCGCGACCGCCGTGCCGGTGCCGCGCATGCTGCATCTTTCGGGCGAGGATTCCCCGATCGGCCGCATGTTCTACGTCATGGAGTTCCTCGACGGCCGCATCTTCTGGGATCCGTCATTGCCGGACGCGTCCGGCAATGACGAACGCGCCGCGATCTACGACGCCATGAATGCGACGCTTACCGCATTGCACGACGTCGATGTCGAGGCCGTGGGCTTAAGCGATTTCGGCAAGCCCGGCAGCTATTTCGAGCGCCAGTTCGCCCGCTGGACCAGCCAGTATCGCGCCTCCGAAACGGAAGAGATCGCTGCCATGGATCGGCTGATTGCGTGGCTGGAGACGCACATGCCGGCCGATGACGGCCGGGTCTCGCTGGTGCATGGCGACTACCGGCTGGACAACATGATTTTCGCCAAGGACGAGCCGCGAGTGATCGCCGTGCTCGACTGGGAGCTATCGACGCTCGGCCATCCCTTTGCCGACCTTGCCTATCAGTGCATGCAGTGGCGGCTGCCGCATGCTTCCGGCTTTCGCGGCCTCGGCGGCGTCGATCGTGCCGGGCTCGGCCTGCCTTCCGAAGAAGCCTATGTCGCCACCTATTGCCGCAGGCGCCGGATCGAGGGTATCGGCAACTGGACCTTCTTCCTCGCCTTCTCCTTCTTCCGGCTGGCGGCGATCTGCCAGGGTGTCTACCGCCGCGCGCTGGACGGCAACGCCTCCAATCCGGAAAAGGCCAGGACCTATGGCGAGGCGGTGAAGCTGCTCGCCGCGCTTGCGGTGGACCTGATCGACAGGACTTGAATACGGGGAGAGTTGAGCAATGGGCCGTTTCGATGGAGCCACGGTGCTGATAACCGGTGCGACCGGCGGGCTCGGCAGCGGCGCGGCCAAGGCCTTCGCCACTGAGGGCGCGCGGCTGGTCCTTTCCGATCTCGACGAAGCGGCGCTCGGCGATTTCGCGGCGACGCTAGGCGCCGAGACCGCGCTTCTTGCCGGCAACATTGCCGACGAAAAGCTCTCGGAGGATCTGGTGAAGCTGGCGGTGCAAAAATTCGGCCGGCTGGACATTGCCGTCAACAATGCCGGGATCGTGCACGCCTTCGTGCGATTGCCGCAGGTGACATCGCAGGAAGCGCGCCGGGTGCTCGAGGTCGATCTGCTCGGCGTCTTCTACGCCATGAAGCACCAGATCCCGCAGATGGAGCGCCAGTTCAGGGAAAGCGGCAAGGGCGGCGCCATCGTCAACGTCGCCTCGGTCGCCGGTCTCTCCGGCGCGCCGAAGCTGTCCGTCTACGCTGCCGCCAAGCATGGCGTGATGGGACTGACACGGTCGGCGGCGGTCGAATATGCCAGCAAAGGGATACGCATCAACGCCGTTTGTCCCGCCCATACCAGGACGGCGATGGTCGACGGCTTCGTGCGCTCCACCGGAGCGCCGGAAGCAGACGCGCTCGCGGAGCTCACCCGCGGCGTGCCGATGAAGCGGGTCGGCGAGGTCGACGAGATCGTGACCGGCATCCTTTATCTCGCAGACCCTGGCAACTCCTTCATGACCGGCCACGCGCTGGCGCTCGACGGCGGCATCGGCGCGATCTAGCGCAGTTCCGGGACAAGTGCGCAACGGCTTTCCGTCAGGGAATTGCGTCAGAACAAGGAGTTAAGGCAGACGTTAGGGAACCAGGCAGCTCCCTTGTCCGTTTCCGTACAGCGTATATAATTTCGTCAGGCAACCAACCATAAAGGCAGGCGGATATTGCCGCTGAGCGTTCAGAAACGCCGCGAGAAACAAAAGGCCGAGCTTCGTTCCGAATTGGTCGACGCGGCCCACAAGCTCGTCCAGGAAGAGGGCTACGAAGGGCTCACCATCCGCAAGCTGGCCAAGCGGGTCGGCTACGCGCCGATGTCGGTCTATTCCTATTTCGCCGACAAGCAGGACATCCTGTTCGCGCTGGCCGAGGACGCCTTCGAGACGCTTGCCCGGCGCATCGAGGAGCATCCCGCCGATGACCCGATCGAGGCGCTGCGGGCGGTGATGACCGAATATGCCGCCTTCGGGCTCGGCAACCCCAATGAATATCGCACCGTGTTCATGACCGAGAAGACCAAGCTGCCGGAAGGCCGCAGCTACGAGGAGATGGAAGAGGGCAATCCGGCGATGAAGGTGCTGATCAAAAGGGTCGAGGCCTGCGTCGCTGCCGGCAAGCTCAAGGGCGACCCGCGTGCCATCGCCACCATGCTGTGGACGGTCGGCCACGGCACGATCTCGCTGCTGATCACCTTTCCCTTCTATCCGTTCGGCGACCCCCAGGCCTATGTGAAGCGGATGTGCGACTTCATGCTGGCCTCCCTGTCGGCGCAGGACATCCCTCCCCTCACCGAAACACCCGTCCACTGCTGACCGGCTGTCGCGCCTATTTCAATGGACGCCTATCGCTTGATTCGCGACGGTTAACTCCTACGTTCAAGAAAATTTGTCGTACGCGTACAAATTCCCCCTTGAATTCAGCTTCCGTTAACCGTATATGTACGTCGTATCGTACATGTACGAAAAGAGATTTACTGGAGACGGAAGATGAAAAAGACAATCCTCGCTCTCGCCACCGTGCTGGCCTTATCGGGCGTCGCTTTCGCCGGCGCGAACCAGCCGGCCAAGCACGCTCCCGCGGCCTGCGCTCAGACCCACACCAATGTGACGCTCGACTGCACGGCGACCGGTTCGGTCGAAAAGGCCGACGCCAGCAAGACCCAGAGCACCAAGGGCCCGCGGCTCGGCATCGACGTGAACCCGTGGTTCGTGCCCGGCCTCTGAGCACTGCAAAATCGGAAACGAAAACGGGCGGCATTTGGCCGCCCGTTTTCGTTTATGCCGGCGCTCCCGAGCGCCCGAAGTGAACGGAATTATTTCTTGCGCGGTTTCTGTCGCGACACTGTCTTGGCTTTGGCCGGCTTCGCAGGCGCGCCCGTAATCGAAGTGCTGGTGATCGAAACCGGATCGCTGGCTGGGAATGTGTCCTCGAGGCCTTCCTCAAGTTCCTCATCCTCGATGTCGTGATGCTGCTCCCGCTCCAGTGAACGGACTGCCGCGGTCTTCTTGGGCGACTTCGGCGCTGATTTGGATAGCATCGGCCTTCTCCCTCGCTAGTCGCAAACAACGGGGACGGATCGGCGATGGTTCCTGCGACGCCGCCTCCAGTTAACGACGGTCAGGAAAATCAGTTCGCCGCGTCGCCTGCCGCTTCCGACAGCAAAGTAAAGACATAGTCCGAGAAGGAACGCCAGCACTCCACCCGGAACGCGTCCGCCGCGGTGCGCAACAGCACGATCTCGGACTTGCCGAGGATGGTGCGCGAAGCCGCTCCGACCGGGAATGCTTCGAGCGACAGGTCCTGCGGGCAGCCCGAATTGACTGTCACCGCGGCCGCCGGCCCGGCGACCGAGATCGCGACATTGCGATGCGAGATGCCGACCGCCGAGTGCAGCGCCGACACCTTGGCGCAATCGGCCAGCGGATCCTTGCCGGCCTCGTCGATGATCAGCCACTCGTCCGGCCCGAGCCACAGAGCGGTGCGCTCGCCCTTCGTGGCCGAGGTTTTCGGCTTCGCCGGCAGCGTCACGCCGAGCGCCTTGGAGAGCGCGGCGACAGAAGCCTGCGGCGCGCGCAGCGAGATGCGTTCGGCCGGAGGCAGGATCTCGACCTTGACGCCCGGCGCCGACAGCGCGCGACCGGCAAGCGCCGGACGCCGCTCGACGGAAGCTGAACCAACAGCGGCTTTTGTCTTGGTGGCAGCCTTAGCCATTGAGGCGCTCCCCCTTCTCGTCGACGAACACCATGCCGGTGACCTCTACCTCGATCGTACCGTTCGACATCGGTACGTAGAGCGTCTTACCCATGCGGTCGCGGCCGCCGGCAACCAGCGCCAGCGCGATCGAGCGCCCGCAATTCTGCGACCAGTAGCTGGAGGTGACGTGGCCGATCATCTTCATCGGGATCGCCTGCTTCGGGTCGTCGACGATCTGCGCGCCCTCTTCCAGCACGACCTTCGGGTCCTTGGTCTTCAGGCCGACGAGTTGCTTGCGGCCCTTGGCGACGAGGTCCGCCCGCGCCATGCCGCGGATGCCGACGAAGTCGGTCTTCTTCTTGCCGACCGCCCAGTCGAGCCCAGCATCGTTCGGCGTCACCGTGCCGTCGGTGTCCTGGCCGACGATGATGTAGCCCTTCTCGGCGCGCAGCACGTGCATGGACTCGGTGCCGTAAGCGGTCGCGCCATGCTTCTGGCCTTCGGCCCACAGCGCTTCCCAGACCGCCTCGCCATAATCGGCCGGCACATTGACTTCGAAGCCGCGCTCGCCGGTGAAGGACATGCGGAACAGCCTCGTCGGCACGCCGCAGATCTTGCCCTCGCGCACCGACATATGCGGCATCGCCTCGTCCGACATATCGATGCCTTCGACCAAGGGTTCGATAATCTTCCGCGCGCTCGGGCCTTGCACGGCAATGACCGCCCATTGCTCGGTGATCGAGGTCAGCCAGACATTGAGATGCGGGAACTCGGTCTGGAGGTAATCCTCCATGTGGTGCATGACGCGCGGCGCGCCGCCTGTCGTCGTCGTCACATGGAAGCGGTCCGGCGCCAGCCTGCCGACCACGCCATCGTCATAGATGAAGCCGTCCTCGCGCAGCATGATGCCGTAGCGGCAGCGGCCGGGCTCCAATTTCTCCCACGGGTTGGTGTAGAGCAGCTCCATGAACTTCGCCGCGTCAGGCCCGACCACCTCGATCTTGCCGAGCGTCGAGGCGTCGAACAGGCCGGCCGTTTTGCGCACCGTCACGCATTCGCGGTTGACGGCGGCATGCATGTCCTCGCCGGCCTTGGGGAAATACCAGGCGCGCTTCCACTGGCCGACATCCTCGAACACAGCACCTTGGGTGGCTGCCCAGCCATGGGTCGCCGTCCTGCGGGTCGGATCGAACAGCGCGCCGCGCGCGTGTCCGACGATCGAGCCGAAGGTGACAGGCGTGTAGGGCGCGCGAAAAGTGGTGAGGCCGACCTGCGGGATCGGCTTGCCGAGCGTCTCGGCCGCAATCGCCAGGCCGTGCATGTTCGAGGTCTTGCCCTGGTCGGTCGCCATGCCGTTGGTGGTGAAGCGCTTGACGTGCTCGATCGAGTGCATGCCTTCATGCACCGCCTGACGGATGTCCTTGGCAGTGACGTCGTTCTGGAAATCGACGAACGCCTTGACGGTGGTGTCCGGTCCGGCGCCGGGCGCGGCGCCCAGCATGCCGCGCGACCAGCTTTCGCTGGCGTCGACCTTCGGCTTGGCACCCTTGCCGCCCTTGCCGCCGGCTTCCTTCGCCGCCTTGGCGCCGGCCGCATAGGCCTCGTCGATCGTCGCGGAGAGCCCGTCCGTGCCGTTGCAGGCGCCGACCGACACGCAGTCCTGCGCGTAGGTCCCCGGCACGAAGCGCCGCGTCTCTTCGTTGAAGGCGACCTTGCCGCGCGACTGCGAGAAGAGATGCACCGACGGCGTCCAGCCCGCCGACATCAGGATGGCGTCGACGGGAATCGTGCGCTCGCCGCCGCCGGTCTTCGGCTGCACGGTCATCGACGAGACGCGCAGCTTGCCGCCGGCGCGGACTACGGCGCGGCCGAAATTGATCTCGATGCCGAGGCTTCTCGCCTCGTCGATCACCGGGCCGGACGGGTTGTCGCGCAGGTCGACTATTGCCGCGACATTGACGCCGGCCTTCTTCAGGTCGATCGCGGCCGCGTAAGCCGAGTCGTTCGCCGTGTAGACGCCGACATTCCTGCCGACCGCGACGCCATAGTGGTTGAGGTAGGTGCGCGCGGCCGACGCAAGCATGACGCCCGGACGGTCATTGTTGGCGAACACCATGTGGCGCTCGATGGCGCCGGTCGCCAGCACGACTCGGCTGGCGCGGATCTGCCACAGGCGCTCGCGCGCCAGCTCGCGGCCGGGGCTCTTGAGATGGTCGCTGACCCGCTCGACAAGCCCGACGAAGTTCTGCGCGTAATACCCAAAAGCAGTCGTGCGGGGGAGCACGCGGACATTGTCCATGGTCTTGAGCCTGGCGATCGCGCCTTGAGCCCAGGGATAGCCATTCTCGCCGTCGATTTTGGCGCCGCTCTCGAAGCGCAGGCTGCCGCCGAACTCGGCCTGCTCGTCGGCGATGATGACCCGCACACCGGTCTCGGCCGCGGCGAGAGCAGCGGCGATGCCGGCGGCACCGCCGCCCAGCACCAGCACCTCGCAATGCGCATAGCGCGCGGCATAATGGTCGGGGTCCGGCCGATCGGGAGAAACGCCGAGGCCGGCCGCGGCGCGGATCTTCGGCTCGTAGAGGTTCTTCCAGGCCGACTTCGGCCACATGAAGGTCTTGTAGTAGAAGCCGGCCGAAAATAGCGGCGAGGCAATGTCGTTGACCGCGCCGACGTCGAAGGCAAGCGAGGGCCAGCGGTTCTGCGAATGGGCAGTGAGGCCGTCATAGAGCTCCTGCACGGTCGCCCGCACATTCGGCGTCTTGCGCGCGTCGTCGCGCACGACCTGAACCAGCGCGTTGGGCTCTTCCGCGCCGGCCGACAGGAAGCCGCGCGGGCGGTGGTATTTGAAGGAACGGCCGACCAGATGCACGCCATTGGCAAGCAGCGCCGAGGCGAGCGTATCGCCTTCGATGCCGATATACGACTTGCCGTCGAAGCTGAAGGAGGCGGTCTTGGCCTGCTTCAGGCGCCCGGCGCCGGAGATGCGGAAGGCGGCGTTCATTTCGAGGCTCCAGGCAACTTCGCGGGCTTCGGCTCGCCGGCCTTGTAGGTCATGACGAACTTGTCGGTGACGGTGTCGCGCATGGCGTTGAAGAAGCGCGCGCAGCCATGGATATGCCGCCAGCGCTCATAAATGACGCCTTTCGGGTTCGAGCGGATGAAGAAGAATTTCTCGAAATCGTCGTCGCTCTCGGCGGCAATGTTGGTCGGGCGCGCGATATGCGCCTCGCCGGCATTGCGGAACTCGAGTTCCGGGCGCTCTTCCTCGCAATAGGGACAGCGGATGAGAAGCATCTGGGTTGATCCTACAATTCGCCATGGCCGACGCGCGCGCCGGCGGGTTGATCGCAAAGCCTCTGGCAGGCCATCTCGGCCATCATCAATGCGCCACCGCGGCTGCGGCCGCTTCGTCGATGAGACGGCCGGTGCGGAAGCGCTCGAGGGTGAAGGGCGCGTTGATCGGGTGCGGGTCGTCCCTGGCGATGGTGTGGGCAAAGACGTTGCCCGAGCCGGGTGTCGCCTTGAAGCCGCCCGTGCCCCAGCCGCAATTGACGTAGAGGCCCTTGACCGGTGTCTTGGCCAGGATCGGCGAGCGGTCTGGCGTGACGTCGACGATGCCGCCCCAGGAGCGCAGCATCTTCATGCGGGTGAAGATCGGGAACATCTCGCAGATGGCGTCGAGCGTGTGCTGCAATATGTGCAGGCCGCCGGTCTGCGAGTAGGAGATATACTGGTCGGTGCCGGCGCCGATGACCAGTTCGCCCTTGTCGGACTGCGAGATATAGGCATGCACGGTGTTCGACATCACCACGCAGGGCACCACCGGCTTGACCGGCTCCGACACCAGCGCCTGCAGCGGATAGCTCTCCAGCGGCATGCGCACGCCGGCCATGTCCATGATGACGGAGGAATGGCCGGCCGCGACCACGCCGACCTTCTTGGCGCCGATGAAGCCGCGCGACGTCTCGACGCCGGCGACCGCGCCATTGGCCGCGCGCTTGATGCCGGTGACCTCGCAGTTCTGGATGATATGCACGCCGCGCGCCGAGGCGCCGCGCGCATAACCCCAGGCGACCGCATCGTGGCGCGCCGTGCCGCCCCGGCGCTGAAGTGCTGCGCCCATCACTGGATAGCGCGCCTCCCTGGCGATGTTGAGCGGCGGACAGAATTCCTTCGCCTGTTCCGGCGTCAGCCATTCATTGTCGATGCCGTTCAAGCGATTGGCGTGGACGTGGCGCTTCAGCACCTGGACGTCGTGGACGTTGTGGGCGAGCATCATGACGCCGCGCGCCGAATACATGACGTTGTAGTTGAGCTCCTGGCTGAGCCCGTCCCACAGCTTCAGCGCATGATCGTAGATACCGGCGCTCTCGTCATAGAGATAGTTGGAGCGGATGATGGTGGTGTTGCGGCCGGTGTTGCCGCCGCCGAGCCAGCCCTTTTCCAGCACCGCGACATTGGTGATGCCGTGCTCGCTCGCTAGGTAATAGGCCGTCGCCAGGCCGTGGCCGCCGGCGCCGACGATGATGACGTCGTATTCCTTCTTCGGCTCGGGCGAGGTCCACTGTTCTTCCCAGCCCTTGTGGCCGCGCATCGCCTCGCGGGCAATGGCGAATACCGAGTATTTCTTCACGTTATAGCCTCGCGCCAAAAATCGCGGATGTCGTCCGGGCCTCTCCCGTCACGCGAGGTGTATCACTAGCGAAACCGCGCTGCCATCCTTGCGCTGTTTGCGACGGCGCTTGCCGTTTTGCGCCGCAGTCAAAATGATACATCCGATCTGGCTTCCGTGGCTGTCTTCGGCGACACTCTTGTCGCGTGACGCAAGAGGATGATGATGGGTAACGCCTGGTGGAATCTGACCCTGCGCTTTCTGCTCGAGCTTTCTGCGTTGCTTGGCCTAGGCATGGCCGGCTGGAGCTTTCCGGCCGAGTTCTGGCGCTGGATTCTCGCCCTGGCCTTGCCACTCGTCGCGGCCGTATTGTGGGGCACCTTCGCCGTGCTCAATGATCCGAGCCGATCGGGCCGGGCCCCGGTGCCGGTGCCAGGCGCCGTCAGGCTGGTGCTCGAACTTATCATACTGTTCGGCGGTGCCATTGGATTCTGTCTGGCCGGTCATGCGGTCGCGGGCATTGTCATGGCTCTGCTGATTGCCCTCAGCTACGCCTTCTCACTGGACCGACTGGGTTGGCTGTTGCGGCAGTAGGGCAACAGCGGTCTTTGCGGGTTTCGGGTGGCCGCTACCATGACGATTTGCGACCAAGCATCCAACCGCCGGCAAGCCCGGCACAGAGGAAGGATGACGAAAATGTTCGCACTCACAGGCAAGGTCGCCATCGTCACTGGCGCCAGCTCCGGCATCGGCCGTGCCACCGCGAAACTGTTCGCCGAGCACGGCGCCTGCCTTGCCGTCGCAGCACGCCGCCAAGCTGAACTCGACGCGCTCGTCGCCGAGATCGAAGAGGCTGGCGGCAGCGCGGCCGCGCTTGCCGGGGACGTCCGGGACGAAGCCTATGCGAAGGCTCTGGTCGAGCTTGCCGTCGAAAAGTTCGGCGGCCTCGACATCGCCTTCAACAATGCCGGCGCCGTCGGCGCGATGGGACCGGTGCCGGACATGGCGCCGGCGACTTGGCACGAGACCATCGACACGAACCTGACCAGTGCCTACCTCGCCACCAGGCACCAGATCCCGGCGATGCTGGAGCGCGGCGGCGGTTCGCTGATCTTCACCTCGAGCTTCGTCGGCTATACCGCCGGCATGCCGGGCATGGCGGCTTATGCCGCGGCCAAGGCCGGCCTGATCGGACTGACGCAGGTGCTGGCCGCTGAATACGGTCCGAGAGGTCTGCGCGTCAACGCGCTGCTGCCGGGCGGCACGGACACGCCCGGCGCAACGACAACCACCCCGGAGGCTCGCGCCTTCGTCGAAGGCATCCACGCGCTGAAACGCATGGCCAGGCCCGAAGAGATCGCCCGTTCGGCGCTCTACCTCGCCTCGGACGCCTCGAGCTTCACCACCGGCACGGCGCTGTTTGCCGATGGCGGCGTGTCGATCAACCGGACGTGATCCGGTTGGCCGTGGGCAGATGTGCTCAACCGCTGAAATATTGCGATCCGGCCTTGCATTCCGGCCCGATTTGACGATTCCGTTTTCCTCGTGGAGGACGGACCGGAACCATGCTGCTGATCAGAACCTACGTCGCCCAGAGCGCCATCGAAGGCGTTGGTGTTTTCGCGGCCGAGCCGATCAGGAAGGGCGCCTCGATCTGGCGGCTCGATCCCGATTTCGATCGGCTGATCCCGATGGAGAAATACGAGACGGCGCCGCCGCATCTCAAGGAACTGCTCGACCGCTACGCCTATCCGAGTCCCGACAAGCCCGGTTTCATGGTCTATGAGGTCGATAACGGCCGTTTCATGAATCATTCGGAACGACCGAACACGGATTTCTCGCAATATGGCGGCGCGACCGCCATTCGTGATATCGCGGCCGGTGAGGAAATCACTTGCGATTACGGCGAGTTCTTCGAGGATTTCGCCCGCCTGCATCTGGCGACGGCTTAGGGCTCAGACCGGCAAGGCGCGGCGCGCTCCGGCTTCTGATCGCGGTTTCCTGTAATCAACGGTGGACAGCACGGCCTGATTCTGCTATCAGCCGCCACAATTCGCGGTGCAACCCGCCGCGGAGGCACAATGGCTATGGTCGTTTGCCTTATTGATTTCAAACTCGAAGACAGGATTGCACGTGCAGGTACTCGTCCGCGACAACAACGTTGACCAGGCGCTTCGCGCGCTGAAGAAGAAGATGCAGCGCGAAGGTATTTTCCGCGAAATGAAGATGCGCGGTCACTACGAGAAGCCGTCCGAGAAGCGTGCCCGTGAAAAGGCTGAAGCCGTGCGCCGCGCTCGCAAGCTGGCCCGCAAGCGCGCTCAGCGCGAAGGCCTGCTGCCGATGACCCCGCGCCCGGCTCCGGCTGGTGCTGCCGGCGCATCGCGCTCGCCGCGCTCATAACGCCAATTTTTCGTCCTTTTCGAAGGATACCGAGGGTGGCGCGATGCGGAATCGCCGCCACCTTTTTGTTTATGCATTCGAGCCGGTTCGGAGAGGGAACGGACTGACGGCGCCGCGGCAGTGAGGACAAAGATGAACGCAATTACCGTGGAGCGCAGAACCGCTTTTCGCGGCTTCGCCCTGACGGCGGCCCTGCTTTCGGGCCTGACGCTTGCAGCATGCCAGACGACCCCGACTGGCGAATTCAGCTCAATCGACAAGGCGCAAGGGTCGACCGAGAACATCTCCTCGCTATCGGCGGTCATCCAGCGTAACCCGCAGGATCCCGAAGGCTACAATGTGCGCGGCTCGGCCTATGGTCGCGGCGGCCAGTACCAGGCGGCGCTGAAGGATTTCGACCAGGCCATCCAGCTCAACCCGAATTTCTACCAGGCCTATTCGAACCGAGCGCTCATCCAACGCTTCCTCGGCAACCAGCAAGCAGCGCTTGCCGACTATAACCGCTCGATCCAGATCAACGCGAATTACGACGCCGCCTATATCGGCCGCGGCAATCTCTACCGCAAGGGTGGCCGCACCCAGGATGCCTTCAACGACTTCCAGAAGGCGATCCAGCTCGACACGACCGACGCCCGTGCCTACCACAATCGCGGCCTCATCTATCAGAGCCAGGGCCAGCACAAGTTTGCCATCGAGGATTTCTCGACCGCGATCTCGCTGGCGCCGGACGCCGCCGAGCCCTACAACGGCCGCGGCCTCTCCTATCTGGCGACCGGCGACGAGGACAACGCCTTCGCCGACTTCAACATGGCCATCAAGCTCGACGGCAAGAACGCCGAGGCCTGGGCCAACCAGGCGCTGATCTACGAGCGGCGTGGCGACAAGGTCAGGGCGGCCAAGTCCTACCGTGAAGCTGTCCACCTCGACCCGAACTACCAGCCGGCCAAGGACGGCCTGTCGCGCACCTCCGGCAGCGCCAGCTGATCGGAGGCTGACGCTGAGTGTGCGGCACGCTCCCGGTCGTCGCCGGCGATCGCAGTGTTGCGGCGCTGAGACGCCGGTTGCGATCCGTTAACCGCCCGGCGAAATGCGTCATCCCTTGCCACGCTCGCGCCAAGTTTTCGGCGGAACGCTCCACGCACCTCGACCGTTAACCGAGGCCAATTTTCGCGAAAGGACCTTTCCAATGATCAAGACACTTGCCTGTGCCGCCGCCGCGCTTGCCGCCACGGTCCTCGCTTCTCCAGTCAATGCCGGCACGCTCCGGCTCGGCACGCTCGATTGCACCATCGACGGTGGTACCGGCTATGTCATCACCTCCAACAAAGGCGTCTCCTGCGTCTTCCGCCCTTCCCATCACGGGCCGGCCGAGATTTATACGGGCATGATCTCCAAGCTGGGCGTCGATGTCGGCAAGACGCATCAGGGCCAGCTCGTCTGGGCGGTTCTCGCCGCAACCCGCAGCCATGACGCGGGCGATCTTGCCGGCAGCTATTACGGGGTCAACGCCGAGGCAAGCGTCGTGACCGGCGGCGGCGCCAATCTCCTGGTCGGCGGCCTGGACGGCGCCTTCATGCTGGAGCCGCTCAGCGTGCAGGCGCAGACCGGCGTCAATCTGGCCGTCACCGTGGCCTCGCTGGACCTCGTCCACTCCTACAAGTGAAGCTTTCGATCAGCCGTTCGATCAGAACGGATGCGACCCGGGACACTCGTTCCGGGCCGCATGTTTTTTGGCGCGCTGATCGCTTGTGCACGAATCCGCGGCTCTGTCCCTGGCCGCGATATCGCAGAAAGAAGCCTCTTGAGCTCAACTGCGCTTGAGGTTCTACAAGCCCTGCCGAACTGGATCTGGCACCTTCTTCGAAAGCGAATGAAGTTGCACATGGCAAGCAGGAGATCGACGTGACGGCAGCAGGCAGCAACAAGGTGGCCCGTAACAAGGTGGATTGGCGGGCGCTGTGGGCAAGCGGCGACCTGGCGCGCTTCTGCTTCATCAGCCTCGGCATCCTGCTGCATGCCACCAACGAGACGATGGTGGCGACGGTGATGCCCGCCATGGTCGGCGAACTGGCGGGCGTGCAACTGGTCGGCTGGTCGCTGGCGATCTATGAGCTCGGCGCCATTGTCGCCGGCGCCGCCGCAGGCCGGCTCGTAAGCTATGTCGCGCTGCGCTCCAACATGATGGTCGCCGCCCTCCTCTACGCGGCTGGGGCGCTGATCTGCGCCACGGCGCCTTCCATGCCTTTGTTCCTCGCCGGGCGCCTGGTCGAGGGCCTCGGCGGCGGCGCACTGGTGTCGCTGGCCTTTGTCTCGGTCGAGCGCCTGTTTGCACGCAACATCTGGCCACAGCTCTTCGGCATCATGTCGGCTATTTGGGGCGTCGCCGCCTTCAGCGGACCGATGCTCGGCGCTGTTATGACCGAGTTCCTGTCGTGGCGCTGGGCCTTCGGCGTCTTCACCTTCGGCGGCGCGGCGATGGCGCTGGCGAGCTTCATCGTGCTCGACACGCCCGAGGCGACGAAGCCGCAGGCGGGCAACGGCACTGCGCCGCCCTTCTCCTATGCCGCACTTGCCTGTCTCGCCATCAGCGTGGTGCTGATCGCCGCCGCCGGCGTCGACATTGCCCTGCTGCGCTCGTCGCTGCTGCTCCTCGTCGGCCTGATCGGCCTGGCGCTGTTCTTCCGTATCGATGCGCTGAGGCCACGCTCGCGCCTCTTTCCGTCGCCTTTGTTTTCATGGCGCTCGCCGCTTGGCAGCGGCATGACAATGGTTGCGGCATTCTCGGTGGCCACCTGCACCTTCACCATTTACGGGCCGCTGCTTCTGACCACGCTTCACGGCATTCCGATATTGACCACCGGCTACATCATCGCCGCCGAATCGATCGCCTGGTCGATCCTGTCGATCCTCATCGCCAATGCGCCGCTGGAACGCGAGCGGGTGATCATCGTCATCGGCGCACTGATGATCGCCTCCGGCCTCGCCGGTTTTGCCTACACCATCCCGTCAGGCTCGATCCCGCTGATCCTGCTCTGCGCCCTGCTGCAGGGCGGCGGCTTCGGCGTCTGCTGGCCGTTCCTCACACGCGTCATCGTCGCTTCGGCCCGCGAGGGCGAGCAGACGATCGCGTCGGCCGCCGTGCCGACCATGCAGCGCATCGGCTATGCGGTTGGCGCAGCCCTTGCCGGCATCGTCGCCAACGCCAGCGGTTTTTCCGAAGGCCTGAGCCTCGAAGCGGCCGCAGGCGTCGCCGGCTGGCTGTTCCTGGCCTTCGTGCCGCTTGGGATCCTGGGCTGCATCGCAGCGCTAAGGATTGCCGTGCCGGCCATGCGGCCCCAGCAAGCGATCGGCTAGACGACGATCGTCCGCAGCCGCTCGGCAATCAAGGCGGCGAGCCGCGCCGCCACCTCGTCCTTGCCCATCTCCGGCCATTCCTCGACGCCGGAGCGGGAGACGATGCGCACCTTGTTGCGGTCGCCACCCATCACGCCGGACGGGCCGATACCGCTCTCATGCGAAACGTCGTTGGCGACGATGAAATCGGCGCCCTTTTTCTTCAGCTTCACCTGGGCGTTGCTGATGAGATCCTGCGTCTCGGCGGCGAAGCCGATGACGAGGCCCGGCCGCTGGCTGTGATGGCCCACTCCCGCGAGGATGTCGGGATTCTCGGCCATCTTGAGCGACGGTGGTCCCTCGCCCGCCACCTTCTTGATCTTCTCGCCGGCTGCGTTCGCCGTCCTCCAGTCGGCGACCGCGGCGACGAAAACCGCCGCGTCCGCCGGCAAAAGGTGCTCGACCACCTCCTTCATCTCGGCCGCGGTCTCGACATGCGTGGTCGTAACCCCGGCCGGATCGGCGATATTGACCGGACCGGATACCAGCCGGACGTCGGCGCCGAGCTTCGCAAGTGCGGCCGCGATCGCATGGCCCTGCTTGCCGGAGGAGCGGTTGGCGATGTAGCGCACCGGGTCGATCGGCTCATGCGTCGGCCCCGAGGTGACGATGATCCTGCGGCCGGCAAGCGGCTTCGACCTCTCGTCGAGCATGGCCTCGATCGCGGCGACGATCTCCAGCGGCTCGGCCATGCGGCCCTCGCCGGCCTCGTTGCTTTCCGCCATCTCGCCCTTGGCGGGGCCGACGAACGCGATGCCGTCCTTCTGCAAGGTCGCCCGGTTGCGGCGCGTCGCCGGATGCGACCACATTTTCGGGTTCATCGCCGGCGCCATCAGCACCTTCTTGTCGGTGGCCAAAAGCACCGTCGAGGCAAGGTCGTTGGCATGGCCGTTGGCGAGCTTGGCCATCAGATCGGCGGTGGCCGGCGCCACGACCATCAGATCTGCCTCGCGCGACAGCCTTATATGGCCGACATCATGCTCGTCATTGCGATCGAAAAGGTCAGTGAACACGTGGTCGGCCGAAAGCGCGCCGATCGACAGCGTGGTGACGAACTCCTGCGCGGCAGCCGTCATCACCGCCCGGACCGAGGCGCCCCGCTCGCGCAGGCGTCGGATCAAGTCGAGTGATTTGTAGGCGGCGATGCCGCCGCCAATGATGAGCAGGATGCGTTTGCCGGAAAGCCTTCCCCGAATTGATGGCTTGCTGGATCCAACTGAGAGGGGCGTCGCGTTCTGGCCAGGGTCTGTCAGCGCGCGCAGCGTCTTCTCGATCTGGTCGATGCGGCCCGCCTGCCCTGCCCTGCCCTCGACCGCCGCGCGGATCATCGCCCGCGCCTGCTCCTCCATCGAGCAACCATTTTCGGCCGCGAGTTGCCGGAGCAAGTCCTTGACCTCGTCGTCAAGGTTGCGGATCGTGATGCTAGCCATCTGATTGCACACACTTCAAAAATGACGCAAGCAATGATAGCAATGCAATCAAACCGCAGCAAGGCGAGCGTCGGTCAGAAAATCCGCCAGGCGATATAGAATAGCGTGAGCGCGATCACCCACAACGCCACGCGGCCCGAGCGGGTATGGCGCGCCTCGGCCTTGCCGATGGCGCGCGCGGTCGCTTCGTCGAAACGCAGGCCATGTTCGGCCATCAGGTCGATCTCGCGCGACAATCGCTCGGTGCGGGCAGCAATGTCCGGCGCCTGTCTTGCCAGCGCCACCAGCGCCTTGCCGGCGTCGCGCGCGTCGGTGAGCATGCCGCGCGGCCCGAGATTGCTGGCGATCCAGTCGCTGACCACCGGCTCCGACGTCTTCCACATGTTGAAGGCCGGATCGAGCGTGCGGGCGACGCCTTCGACCACCACCATTGTCTTCTGCAGCAGCACCAGTTCTGTGCGTGTCGCCATGTCGAAAAGGTCGGTGACTTCGAACAGCAGCGTGAGCAGCTTGGCCATGGAAATCGTGTCGGCCGACTGGCCGTGGATAGGCTCGCCGATGGCGCGGATCGCCTGTGCGAAGGCCGAGACATTATGGTGGCGCGGCACATAGCCGGCCTCGAAATGCACCTCGGCAACGCGCCGGTAGTCGCGCACGATGAAGCCGTAGAGAATCTCGGCGAGGAAGCGGCGCTCCTTCTTGCCGAGCCGACCGGCAATGCCGAGATCGACGGCGACGACGGTGCCGTCGGCCTCGACGAACAGGTTGCCGGGATGCATGTCGGCGTGGAAAAAGCCGTCGCGCAGCGTGTGCCGAAGAAATGACTGGATCAGATTGGCGGCAATTGCCTTGAGATCGTGACCGGCGGCGGCAAGGCCGGCGAGATCGTTCATCTTGATGCCGTCGATCCACTCCATGGTGAGCACATCGCGGCCGGTCCTTTCCCAGTCGACTGTGGGCACGCGGAAGCCCGGATCGTCCTTGGTGTTCTCGCCGAGCTCGGAAAACGCCGCCGCCTCAAGCCGCATGTCCATCTCGATCTTGGTGGTCTGCGCCAGCGTCTCGGTCACCTCGACCGGTCGCAGGCGGCGCGACGAGGGGATGTATTTCTCCTGTAGGCGGGCGGCGAGGAAATAGCTTTCGAGATCGTGGAAGAAGTGGCGACGCACGCCCGGCCGGATCACCTTCACCGCCACGCGCGAAATCATTCCGTCGCGGACGACTTCGGCACTATGCACCTGGGCGATCGAGGCGGCCGCCACCGGCTCGCCGAGGCTGGCATAGAGATCGTCGATCCTGCGCCCGAGCGAAGCCTCGATCGCCGCGATCGCCTCCGCTTTCGGGAAAGTGTGCATCTTGTCCTGCAGCAGGGCGAGGTCGACCGCCATGTCGTTGCCGACGACATCGGGCCGTGTCGCGAGGAACTGGCCGAGCTTGACATAGGACGGCCCCAGCCGCACCACCGCCTGCGCCAGCCGGTCGCCGCGTTGATGCTTCCTGGCGCGACGGCGGGTAAGCACGCGCGCCAGACGCCAGCCAAGCTTCGGCATGCCGGAAAGCTCTTCGCCGGGCAGCGCCGCAACGACGCCCTCGCGGACCAGCACCCAGCCGGCTCGCACGAGCCTGAAACCAGCGCCGACAGTAGTCATCGCTGCGCTTGCCTCAAAGCTTCCAGCCCGAATGAAGCGCGGCGATGCCGCCCGAATAGTTGCGATAAGTGACGCGATCGAAGCCCGCGCGGGTGATCATGGAGGCAAAATTCTGCTGATTGGGGAATTTGCGGATCGATTCCACCAGGTAGGAATAGGGTTCACCGTCGCCGGTCACCGCCTTGCCAATTTTGGGAATGGCGTTGAACGACCAGGCCTCGTAGGCCTTGTCGAGCAGCGGCATGTCGACTTCCGAGAATTCGAGGCAGAGGAAGCGCCCGCCGCGCTTCAGCACGCGAAAAGCCTCGCTCAGCGCCACATCGATGCGCGGCACATTGCGGATACCGAATGCGATCGTATAGGCGTCGAACGTGTCGTCCTCGAAGGGCAGCGCCTCGGCATTGGCCTCGACGAAATCGGTGTATTCCGAAAGGTTTTTCTTCTCGGCCCTGTCGCGGCCGACTTCGAGCATCGAGCCGTTGATGTCGAGCACCGTAGCGTGCGCGTGGCGGTGGCTGGCCTCGATGATGCGGAAGGCGACGTCGCCCGTGCCACCGGCGACGTCGAGCACCTTCCAGCCCGCCCGCTTCGGCGGATTGAGCCAGGCGACCATCGCGTCCTTCCACAGCCGGTGCAACCCGCCCGACATCAGATCGTTCATGAGGTCGTATCGATTGGCCACCTTATGGAAGACATCGTTGACCAGGGACTGCTTGTCGCCTGCGCCCACCCTCCTGAAACCATAGGAGGTTTCCATGCCGCCCGTGGCCGTGGTTCTCTCAACTGACATTATTTTGATCCGCCATAAAACCGGCGGGACCATAGCCGATCGATGGGGCTGGCGCTATTGTCCAAGGCGCGGTTTTCGGCCGCGCCTTGGAGACGGGTTCGGGCAGGGTCTCGCATGATTTTCCGCCCGGAATCGGCGTCAGGACAAAAATACCGGACGGGATGGCCGCATGATTTTGAAAGCCGAATTGCACTGCCACATCGAAGGGGCAGCGGCGCCCGACCTCGTCGTCAGCCAGGCCCGCAGATATGGCAAGGACCCCTCGCCCTATATCCAGGACGGCTCCTTCGTCTGGCACGATTTCAGCTCTTTCCTCGCGGCCTACGACTTTGCCTCCGACCTGTTCCGCACCGAGGAGGACTACGCCCGGCTGACCGATCATTATCTGACCAGCCTCGCCCGCGACGGCGCCATCTATTCCGAGGTCTTCACCTCGCCGGATCATGCCAAGAAGGCCGGTCTCTCGCCAAAGGCCTACACGGACGCGCTTGGCGAAGGCATGGTCCGCGCCAAGGCCAGGACCGGCATCGAGGGACGCATGATCGTCACCGGCGTGCGTCATGTCGGCGTCGAGGCGATCGAGCAGGCTGCGCGCTTCGCGGCGCGCTGCGGCCATCCGCTGGTGACTGGTTTCGGCGTCGCCGGTGACGAGCGCATCGGCGATTTCGAGGATTATGTGCGGGCATTCGAGATCGCGCGCGAGGCAGGTCTGGGCATCACCATACATGCCGGCGAGCTGATGGGCTGGGAAAGTGTCAAGGCAGCGCTCGACCATATCCGCCCGTCGCGCATCGGCCATGGCGTGCGCGCCATCGAGAACCCTGACCTCGTTCGTCGCATCGCCGCCGAAGGCGTGGTGCTGGAATGCTGCCCCGGCTCCAATATCGCGCTAAAGGTGTTCGAGAGTTTCGCCGACCATCCCTTCCCGGCATTGCGCGCCGCCGGCTGCAAGATGACGCTCAACTCCGACGATCCGCCCTATTTCTGGACCTCGCTGAAGCGCGAATACGACATCGCCGCCGAGCATTTCGCGATGGACGACAAGGCGCTCACCGCCGTCACCAGAACGGCCATCGAGGCGGCCTTCGTCGACCGGAAGACCAAGGCGGCGCTGCTGAGCCGGCTCGACGCCAAAGGCCGGTGAATGGTGAATGGTGAATGGTGAATGGTGAATGGTGAATGGTGAATGGTGAATGGTGAATGGTGAATGGTGAATGGTGAATGGTGAATGGTTTGCCGGCGCGCTTCGGCCTGTCAACGGTAATCATCGACCATCAGGACTCGCAAACCCGCTTACTATTCACTATTCACCATTCACCATTCACCAGTCACGGGAGCAGACCATGCAGGGCGTCACCGTCGTCGACCACCCCCTTGTCCAGCACAAGCTGACCATCATGCGCAAGAAGGAGACCTCGACGGCCGGCTTCCGGCGGCTGCTGCGCGAGATCTCGCTGCTTCTGGGCTATGAGGTCACCCGCAATCTCGAGCTGACCACAACCACCATCGAGACGCCGATAGAGGAAATGGAAGCGCCGACGCTGGAGGGCAAGAAGCTGGTTTTCGCCTCGGTGCTGCGGGCCGGCAACGGCCTGCTCGAAGGCCTGCTCGACCTGGTGCCGGCGGCGCGCGTCGCCCATATCGGCCTCTACCGCGACCACGAGACGCTGGAAGCGATCGAATATTTCTTCAAGGCGCCGAGCGACCTTGCCGACCGGCTGGTGATCGTCGTCGACCCGATGCTGGCGACGGCGAATTCCGCGATTGCGGCGATTGACAAGCTGAAGGGGCGCGGTGCCACCAACATCCGCTTCCTCTGCCTGTTGGCGGCGCCCGAAGGCATCGAGCGCTTCACCAAGGCACATCCGGATGTCCCGATCTTCACCGCCTCGATCGATCGCCAGCTGAACGAAAAGGGCTATATCATGCCTGGCCTTGGCGACGCCGGCGACCGCATGTACGGGACCAAGTGAGCGTTTTCTTTACCGCTTGTTTACGTAAAGACCACGGTTCCGGCGCCCGTTAAAGCTGAAAACACCATGTCGGCTTAAGGATCGAACCTTCACGAAGGTCGATCCATGCTGCGCAAGCTTCTCCTCCTTGGCGTCTTTGTCGGAAGCTCGGCATCGATCCCGATCGTCTATCAGTCGAACCCGCGGATGGTCGAAAGCCTGCTGAGATTGGCGGTCGCCTCGAAGCCGGCGGCCCCGGAGGTCCAGCCGGACGTCAAACTTGCCTCGGTTCCAGCCAAGCCGGCGGCGCCGATGCCGCTCGGCCGCCAGGTGCTGGTCAATGCCGACGAACGCGGTCATTTCACCTCCGCCTTCAAGCTCAACGGCCGTCAGATCGACGGCATGATCGACACCGGCGCGACGCTGGTTGCTATCAACACATCGACGGCGCGCCGGATCGGCATCTCGCTCAACCAGTCGGATTTCAATCACCAGGTGAACACCGCGAACGGCGCCATCAAGGCCGCGGTGGTGACCGTCGACCATCTGCAGATCGGCAAGATCTCCCTCGATAACGTCCAAGCGGTGGTGCTCGACGACCGGGCGCTGCAAACCAACCTGATCGGCATGAGCTTCCTGCAGCGGCTGCAGAAATACGAAGTCCAGAACGGCGCGCTGCTGCTGGTGCAGTAGGATTGCTTCACCTCAAAGCGGCAGGATCCGCCTGAGCACCGTCTTCTCGGCGGGCGGCTTCGAGGCGCCGATCGAATAGGCGGAACGCACCGCGGCGGCGGCGGCCTCGGCGTCCGCCTCGGTGCGCGCGTGGACCAGCGCAAGCAGCTCGCCCGCCCGCACCTCGGCACCGACCGGCAACAGACTGGTCAAGCCCACGGCGTGATCGATCCTGTCGTCCGGACGGGTGCGCCCGCCGCCGAGGGCAACGACGGCTAGCCCGATGTCACGCGTCGCGATGCCGGCGACGAAGCCGTCCGCCGCCGCGTCCACCGCCAATTCCACCGCCGCTTCGGGGAGGTATTTTTCAGGGTTCTCGACGAAGTCGGCGGGACCGCCGAGCGCCGTCACCATTCGCGCGAACACCGCCGCCGCGCGGCCGCCGGCAAGCGTCTCGGCGGCGCGCCTGATCCCGTCCTGGTTGGACGAGGCAATCCCCGCCGACTGCAGCATTTCGGCGGCCAGCGCCAGCGTCACGTCCTGCAGCCGGCGGCCGCGGAAACGGCCGGTCAGGAAATCGACGGCGTTCTTCACCTCGACCGCATTGCCGGCGGCCGAGGCCAACGGCTCGTTCATGCCGGTCACCAGCGCCGACGCTTTCAGGCCCGCGCCATTGGCGACCTCGACCAGGCTGTTCGCCAGGGCGACCGCATCGCGCGACTTCTCCATGAAGGCGCCGTTGCCGACCTTGACGTCGAGCACCAGCGAGCCCAAGCCCGCAGCAAGCTTCTTCGACAGGATCGAGGCCGTGATCAGCGGCACCGACTCGACCGTCCCCGTCACGTCGCGGATCGCATAGAACCGGCGGTCTGCCGGCGCCAGATCGGCGGTCTGGCCGATGATGGCGCAGCCGGTTTCCAGCACCGTCTTGCGCAAACGCGCCACATCCGGTTGGCTGGTGTAGCCGGGGATGGCATCCATCTTGTCGAGCGTGCCGCCGGTATGGCCGAGACCGCGGCCGGAGATCATCGGCACATAGGCGCCGCAGGCGGCGACGATCGGCGCCAGCATCAGCGAGACGTTGTCGCCGACGCCGCCCGTCGAGTGCTTGTCGGTGACCGGACCCGGCAGGTCGGACCAGTCGAGCACATCGCCGGAATCGCGCATGGCGGTGGTCAGCGCCACAGCCTCCTCGCGGCTCATGCCTTTGAGGAACACGGCCATCGCGAAGGCGCCGATCTGGCCCTCCGACAGCGTGCCGGCCGTTATCCCCTCGATGAAGGCCGCGATCTCGGCCGCCGAGAGCTTGTGGCCGTCGCGCTTGCGGCGGATGATTTCCTGGGGGAGCACGACCCTACCCTCCCCCTTGTGGGGAGGGTCGCTCCGCAAAGCGGAGCGGGGTGGGGGCAGCGGCGGTGCGAATGAAGTCCCCCCGCCCCGTCTCGCTGACCTTGCTTCGCAAGGTCCGCTCGTCGACCCTCCCCACAAGGGGGAGGGTAAAGACCGCCTCAGACATCCGGCAAACCTTCCCGGAACACATGCTCGAGGATCGTCGCCAGCCGCGCGCCGCCGACCGGCGCCATGTCCTTGGTTTCCTGGTGCGAGAGTTCCGCCCCGGTCATGCCGGCCGCCAGGTTGGTGATGACCGAGCAGGCGGCGACCTTGAGGCCGAGGAAGCGGGCAAGGATGACTTCCGGCACCGTCGACATGCCGACGGCATTGGCGCCCATGACGCGCGCCATGCGGATCTCGGCCGGCGTTTCGAAACACGGGCCGGAAAACCACATATAGACGCCTTTGTGCAGCGCCGTGCCGGTCTCGTTCGCCGCCTTCTCGATCGCCTTGCGCAGGCCGGCATCATAGGCCTCGGTGAGACCGACGAAGCGGCGATCGCTCGGCTCGCCGATCAACGGGTTGGAGCCAGAGAAGTTGATGTGGTCGGTGATCAGCATCACCGAGCCAGGCCCCATGTCCGGGTCGACGGAGCCGGCGGCGTTGGTGAGGATGAGATGCGAGATGCCGATGCCGGCAAGCACCTCCAGCGCCGGGCGCATCGCGGCAGCGTTGCCGTGCTCGTAGTAATGCGCGCGGCCGGAAAGCATCAGCACCGGCGTGCCGGCGAAATGCCCTGCCACGACCTCGCCGGCATGGCCGGAAACGCCGCTGCGCGGGAAGCCCGGTAACTCGGCATAGGAGATGCGCCTTGCGTCCTCGACCTGGTCGACGAGCCCGCCGAGGCCGGAGCCCAGCACGAGCGCCGCGGTCGGGGCCAAGCCGTCCAGCTTCTCGACCAGATGATCCAGCGCTTCCTTCATTCCAACCCGCCCTTCATTTCAACCCGCTCTTCATTTCAAAATGTCGCCCCTGAAGCCGTAAGGCAGCATGTCGCCCATGGTGACCGTCTCGACCACGCCGGTATTGTCGCAGAGATAGAGCTTCGTTTCCGGCCGGCAGAACTCCGCCAGCCGCTGTCGGCAGCCGCCGCAGGGCGAGCATTTGGCCATGCGCTCGGCGATCACCGCGATCTCGGTGATCTTGCCGCCGCCGCCCATGACGTAGTGGCCGAGCGCCGTGGTCTCGGCGCACCAGCCCTCGGGATAGGAGGCCACCTCGATATTGGCGCCGGTGAAGACACGGCCGTCCTCGGTGCGCAGCGCCGCACCGACGGGAAACTTGGAATAGGGCGCATAGGCCTTGGCCATCGCCGTCTTCGCCGCCTCGAACAGATCATGCGACATTCAGTTCTTCTCTCCCACGATCCTGTTCAAATGCCGGTTGCCGAAGCTGTCCGAGCCTCAGCGTTCCTTGACGTAGGGCACGCCGCCGGCGCGCGGCGGGATCGCCTTGCCGATGAAGCCGGCGAGCAGGATGACGGTCAGCACATAGGGCAGCGCCTGCATGAACTGCACCGGCACCTTGCCGATGATCGGCAGCGGCGAGCCCTGCAGGCGGATCGACGCCGCGTCGAGGAAGCCGAACAGCAGGCAGGCGAACATGGCGTTGACCGGCTTCCATTTGGCGAAGATCAGCGCGGCAAGAGCGATATAGCCCTTGCCCGCGGTCATGTCCTTCACGAAGCCGCCATTCTGCACCATCGAGAGATACGCGCCGGCGACGCCGGTGAGGATGCCGGTGCAGATCAGCGCGCGGTAGCGCAGCCAGGCGACCGAGATGCCGGCGGTGTCGACGGCGGCCGGGTTTTCGCCCACGGCGCGCATCCTGAGGCCGAAGCGGGTGCGAAACAGCACCCACCAGGTGAACGGCACCATCGCGAAGGCGAAGTAGACCAGGATCGAATGGCCGGAGATCAGCTCGGCGTAGATCGGCCCGAGGATCGGCACGTTGCGGACGGCTTCGGCAGCGGGCCAGACGATCGCCTCGAAACGCTCGCCCGGCTGCAGCGCCGGCGTACGGCCGCCCTGCTGGAACCAGGCCTGGCCGAGGATGATGGTCGAGCCGGCGGCGACGAAGTTGATGGCGACGCCGGAGACGATCTGGTTGCCGCGATGCGTGATCGAGGCGAAGCCGTGCACCATGGCGAAGGCGACCGAGATCAGGATGGCCATACCGAGGCCGATGAAGGCCGAATGGAAGACCGAGGCAGCGGCAGCGCCGGCGAAAGCGCCGACCAGCATCTTGCCTTCGAGACCGATGTCGAAGATGCCGGCCCGCTCGGAATAGAGGCCGGCGAGACAGGCAAGCAGCAGCGGCACCGAGAGGCGGATGGTGGAGTCCAGAACCTGGACGATTGCGTTGAAGCTATCCATCTCAGGCCCCCGTCCCCTTGACCGCCTGCATGCCGACCGATTTCGGGCTGAACGAGGCGAACAGCGCCTGAATATAGGGCCTGAACATATGCTCCAGCGCGCCGGCGAACAGGATCACCAACCCTTGAATGATGACGATCATGTCGCGGCTGATCGCCGGCATCTCGAAGGCAAGCTCGGCGCCGCCCTGGTAGAGCATGCCGAACAGGATCGCCGCCAGCACGATGCCGACCGGATGTAGCCGGCCCATCAGCGCCACCGCAATGCCGACATAGCCGGCGCCCGAGACGAAATCGATCGCCACATTGTGCTGGTCGCCCATCACCGGATTGAGCGCCATCATGCCGGCCAGCGCGCCCGAGATCATCATCGCGGTGAGGATGATGCGGGTTTCCGAAATGCCGGCATATCGCGCCGCCTTCGGGCTATGACCATAGGTGCGCATCTCGTAGCCGAGCCTGGTGCGCCAAATCAGCAGCCAGACCAGGAACGCCATCGCCAGCGCCAGCAGGAAGCAGATGTTAAGCGGCGCCGAGCGGATCTTGGCGCCGAACAATTCGATGATCCAGTTGAGCTTCGGCAATTCCGCGCCGGCGAGGAAATTACGCGTCTGCGGCGCCTGCGATCCGGCCGGCTTCAGCGGACCGACCAGCAGATAGACCATCACCGAGGCGGCGATGAAGTTGAACATGATGGTGGTGATGACGATGTGCGAGCCGCGCTTGGCCTGCAGGTAGGCGGGGATGAAACCCCAGAGCGCGCCGAACACCGCCGCGGCAACGATCGCGATTGGAAAGATCACCCACCAGGGCAACACGCTGTCGAAGCTCAGGCAGACGAGCGCGATGCCGAGGCCGCCGATATAGGCCTGGCCCTCGGTGCCGATGTTGAACAGGCTGCAATGCGCCGCCACCGCCACCGACAGACCGGTGAAGATGAAGGTGGTGGCGTAGAACAAGGTGAAGGCGATGCCCGTGCCCTTGCCGAAAGCGCCCTCAACCAGGATGACGGCGGCGCGGAACGGATTTTCGCCGACCAGCATGACGACGAAGCCGGCGACGATGAAGGCCACCGACAGATTGATCAGCGGGATCAGTCCGTAGTCGGCCCAGGCCGGCAGTTTTGCGTAAGGCGTGCTCATTCGGCCGCCTCCTGGTGTTCGACACCGGCCATCAAGAGGCCAAGCTCGCCTTCGGTCGCCTCCGGCCCGCGTTCGCCGACGATACGGCCGGCAAACATCACCAGGATGCGGTCGGAGAGCGAACGGATCTCGTCGAGTTCGACCGACACCACCAGGACCGCCTTGCCCTGGTCGCGCATGGCGATCAGCCGCTTGTGGATGAATTCGATGGCGCCGACATCGACGCCGCGCGTCGGCTGGCCGACGATCAGCACGCCTGGGTCCTGCTCCATCTCCCGCGCCAGTACGATCTTCTGCTGGTTGCCGCCGGAGAAATTGGCCGTCCTCAGCCTGCAGTCGGCCGGACGGATGTCGTATTTGCCGATCTTGTCCTTGGCATCGTTGCGGATGGCATCGACGTTGAGGAACGGTCCCTTTAGATACCGCTCGTCGTCGTGATAGCCGAGGATCGAATTCTCGTTCTCTTCGAAGGCGAGCACCAGCCCGACATGGTGGCGGTCCTCCGGCACATGGGCGAGACCCCGGTCGCGCAACTCGCCTGGGTCGGCCTTGCCGGTCAGGTCGACCGGCTTGCCTTCGAGCATGACTTCACCCGAGACGGCGTGCCGGATACCGGAAATCGCCTCGAGCAGCTCCGACTGGCCGTTGCCGGCCACGCCGGCGATGCCGACGATCTCGCCGCCGCGCAGGTCGAAGGAGACGTCGTCGACCATGGTGACGCCGCGTGAATCCTTGACCGTCAGGTTCTTGACCGAGAGCTTCACGGCGCCGGCTTCCGACTGGCCCTTCTCGACCCGCAAGAGCACGCGCCGGCCGACCATCAGCTCGGCCAATTCGCCGACCGTGGTTTCCTTCGTCGCCCTGGTTGCCACCATCGTGCCCTGGCGCATGACCGAGACGGTGTCGGTGATGGCCATGATCTCGCGCAGCTTGTGGGTGATCAGCACCACCGTTTTGCCCTGCTCCTTCAATTGCTTGAGGATGCGGAACAGATGGTCCGCCTCGGCCGGCGTCAGAACCCCGGTCGGCTCGTCGAGGATCAGGATCTCGGCGCCGCGATACAGCGCCTTGAGGATTTCGACGCGCTGCTGCAGGCCGACCGGCAGTTCTTCGATGATGGCGTCGGGATCGACCTCGAGGCCGTATTCGCGCTCCAGCCGCTCGAGTTCCGAACGCGCCTTGGCGATGCTTTTCTTCAACAGCGCGTCGCTCTCGGCGCCGAGAATGACGTTTTCCAGCACCGTGAAATTGTCGACCAGCATGAAATGCTGGTGCACCATGCCGATGCCGAGCGCGATGGCGTCGTTGGAGGTGTTGATCGACACCGGCTTGCCGCCGACGCGGATCTCGCCGCTGTCGGCCTGGTAGAAGCCATAGAGGATCGACATCAGCGTCGACTTGCCGGCGCCGTTCTCGCCGACAATGCCGTGGATGGTGCCGCGCGCGACTTCCAGGTTGATGTCGCGGTTGGCGCGCACGGCGCCAAAACTCTTGTTGATGCCTATGAGCTCGATTGCGGCTAGCGCCATGCAGCCTGTCCCACTCAGTTTTTTTATCGCTTGGTCAAAGTGCCTAGCATGATGCCCCGCCCGTGCCAATTGGCACGGAACGTCATTCACTCTCGACAAATCCCCGCGCGCTTGTCAATTTCGAAGGTGGCCGAGAGCTTCACATTCACAGAACCCGGGTTTTGAATGACCAAATCTGACGACCGGCTGACGACGCTGGAAATCCGCGCCGCCGAGCAGGAAAAGACGATCGAGGAGCTGTCCGGCCAGATCGCCGAGCAGTGGAAGGTGATCGAGCGCATGGAACGCAAGCTCGCTGCCCTGACCGACCGGTTCCTGGCCCTTGAGGAGCAGGCTGCTCCCGATGTGCCGGTGACCAAGCCGCCGCATTGGTGAGCGGGCATTGGGGCGAGCCATGAGGGAGAACGGTCATGGCCGGTGAAGGAGAACGCATCGCAAGGGCCGGCGACTACGTTTTTGGCCTGATGGACGAAAGGGAGCGCGCCCGCGCCGAGCGCGACCTTGAGATCGATCCCGCCTTTCGCGACACGGTGCTGCGGCTCGCCGAACGTATGCGCGCCCTGGAGCCGGCGGGAGCGTCGAATGCCGCTTCGGACCAACGTTGGCAGCTCGTCCAGCGCCGCCTCGGCGAACTGCCGCAGATGCGGCTTGCCGGCTTGACCAATGGGGAGGCGAAACCGCAGCCGATCGTGATCCACCGGCTTGAGCGCAAGCCTTACGGCGTCGGCCTGCATTCCCTGGGTGGCCGGCTTGGATTTGTCATCGCGATGGCGCTCTTGGCGGCGTTTGCGCTCGGCTATCTCGCCGGTACCCTATAGAGATCGTTCCATCAGCACCATCGGTTCGCCGCCCTGCTCGAAGGTCTCGATCGCAGTCCAGCCGAGGGCTTGGTAGAAGCATCGCGCCTGCCAAGTGTAGAGATAGAGCTTGTCCACGCCGACAGACGCCGCATGGGCCTCAACGGCCTTGAGAAGCGCCGCGCCGACACCCCGACCCCGATAATTTTGGTCCACGATCAGCCCCGCAAGCCAGGGCGTCAGATCATGCGCCGGATCGATCTCGTTGCAGACAAACAGGCAGCTGCCGATCGGCGAACCGCCGAGGCGAGCGACGAAGGCCGCCTCGAACCCGCCGCTCGCGATCAGTCCGCGAAGCCCGGCCATGTCCTCTTCGAGCGTGCGGCCGGTGCCCTCGAAAAAAGCGGCGAGGCGCAGCCTTGCGATGGCCTCGACGTCACGCTCGGCCATTGTTTCGATAATCGGCAGCATCGCGCTCGCCCAAAATGAAACCGCCGGGACTTCGCCCGGCGGTCCAAAAACTTGATTCAGTTGCCGATCAATACGGGCACTTGTTGTCGGCGGTGTAGTCGTGCACCTCGGTCTTGCCGGCGATGATATCGGCCTTGGCCTTTTCGACCGCCGCCTTCATCTCGTCGGTCACCAGCGCCTTGTTGTTGTCGTCCATGGCGTAATCGACGCCGCCTTCCTTGAGGCCGAGATTCTGGACGCCGCCCTTGAAGGTGCCGTTCTTGCCGTCCATGAAGGCGGTGTAGACGGCAACGTCGACGCGCTTCAGCATCGAGGTCAGCACCTTGCCGGGCTGCAGGCCGTTCTGATTGGAATCGACGCCGATGCCGAGCTTGCCGGCATCCGCTGCGGCCTGCAGCACGCCGACGCCGGTGCCGCCGGCGGCGGCGTAGACCACGTCCGCGCCCTGGTCGATCTGCGTCTTGGCGATTTCACCGCCCTTGGCCGGGTCGTTCCAGGCGGCCGGCGTGTCGCCGGTCATGTTCTGGATGACGTCGGTGGCGCCGGCCGACTTGGCGCCGCCGACATAGCCGCACTCGAACTTTCGGATCAGCGGGATGTCCATGCCGCCGACGAAGCCGACCTTCTTCGACTTCGACGCCATCGCGGCCATGATGCCGACGAGGTAGGAGCCTTCGTTCTCCTTGAATACCAGCGAGCGGACATTGGGCAGGTCGACGGCATCGTCGATGATGGCGAAGTTGAGGTCGGTATATTCGGCCGCGACCTTCTTCAGCGCATCCTCCCAGGCAAAGCCGGCCATCACGATCGGGTTGCGGCCGTCCTCGGCGAAGCGGCGCAGAGCCTGCTCGCGCTGCGAGGCGTTGGAGACTTCGAATTCGACGTAAGCCACACCGGTTTCGGTCTTGAATTTCTCGGCGCCGTGAAAGGCGGCCTCGTTGAAGGATTTGTCGAACTTGCCGCCGAGATCGTAGAGGATGGCCGGCTGGACATCCGCGGCGAAAGCCGGAAGAACCATTGCGGTTGCGGCCAGGAGGCCGAGAACGATACGTTTCATGTGATCCACACCCTGTCGGTTATTTTTTCCGTTGCACCGCATTCCCGCCCGGTTCTCCGGCAGGCACGCGACGTCAGGCAGGAAGTGTATGCCCCTCCCCGCTGGCGGCCAATCTGGCACGGCCCGAAACAAAATTCACGTGGAATTTTGACCTGTTGGAAAAAGCGACCAACATGCCCGTTTCCGGGCGGAGCGAAACGTCCGCGTCAGTTGGTCGGGGCGAATTCGTGGCGTCGACGCCGGTAGCCGAGGGCGTAGAGCAGGAACGCCAGCGCGGCGAACACCGCGAACCCAGGCTGGCCGAGCACCCAGGCGATGGCGCCGTCCCAGACCAGCGGACTGGCCTTGGCGCGCACATAGGTCTCGAAGGCGGCGCGGGTGTCGGGCGATACCGCCAGCCAGCTTGCGTTGAGCGGCGTCATGACCAGCGCCGACGCCGCCACCGAGCGCGTGGTGTCGATCACCGCCATGATGACGGAAATCGACAATGCAACCATGGCCGCCAGCCGAAAGATGAAACGCAACATCCAACGCACTCCCCGGGAACGCTCCCGTTTGCCCCGCAACCGACATAGAGCGAGCGCAATCGCCAGGCAATCGCGACACGTGATTTTGAGGTTAGACTGTTTTTGCCGTTTTGCGCCGGTTGACCCGCCAGATGGCGAAGATTCCGCCGGCGATGGCTCCGACGATCAGGCCTGCGAGGCCGATGAAAGCGGCGAAAAACCCGCAGGCGCCCTCGAAGCAGCTCATATGGGTGGCGTCGGCGATCAGCGACCCGGCAAAGAATCCGGCGCAGGCGCCGATGGCGCCGCCGAGGATAATGCCGAGCAGCGCCGCAAGCAGCGAGACCAGCAGCGGCGGGCGTTCGGTCTCGGGATTGGCATAAACGGCCTCGGCGCCGGCGCCGCGCCGCAACAGGTAGATGCAAAGCATGCCGATAGCGATCTCGGCGGCCGTGAAGCCCAGCGCCTCGGCGGAAAAGACGAAGTCGGGCACCAGAAGCGTGTAGGCCTGGCGCACAATGAGCCACAGGATGATCGTCACCTGCCAAATGGTGTAATGGCGGGGAAAACGCGCCGACCGGTTGAAGGCGAGGCTAAGCAGGTAAAGCCCCCACAAAATGGTGACGAGGCCGCCGGCGAGACCGCCATAGATCAGGAAGAACACGCTTTCCGGCAGGTTGAAGTCGCCGATCAGCCGCCAGCTCGAGATCAGGCCGTAGGCCGACAGGCCCATGACGACGATCAGCCACGCCACCGGGATGAGGGTAAGCCCGCTGTCCGGCCGGCCCGCGGGTTCCTGGTCGATCGATGTCATGTCAGGACGATGCCCCTTGCAAAGCCCAAAACGCGCGCAGCGGTTTTCCATCCGCGATTGCGCAAAACCGAATATTTCAGTCAGTCGACAGGTGGCAAAGATCGAAGTCAAGCGCGGCAGAGGCTGCGGCCCGCCCTGTGCACATCATTCGAAGGTCGGCAGCGCTTTATCGAGCCCGCCTTCGAGCCATCCACGGCAAAAGCCTTTGCACCGCCTTTATGGCTTGGCATTCGCCTTAGGATCGACTAGATGAGCCCCGCGCCTGTTTTGCCTAGACGGCTAGAGGTGCCGGGAAAGGGTTGCCCGCCGGTTGAAGGCACCCCAAATAGTCCGTCGAGGACTTCCCGGGGGAGGTGCATCTCCCCAACCCGCGCGGCGAAACCGGCCGGCGCGCCATGCAAAGACGGAGAGGTGGCCGAGTGGTTGAAGGCGCACGCCTGGAAAGTGTGTTTACGGGAAACCGTAACGCGGGTTCGAATCCCGCTCTCTCCGCCATTAATTTCCTGATAACGTAATCTTTTCAAGTATTTGGCAGAATCGATGGGCGCCTGCATCCTTGATCTGTGTAACAAGCTGCTACGAATCCACTTAGTCCGCCAAGCTGTCCAAGAGTTTTGCAATTCCGACACCTAGCAGCTTCCTTCAGCATGGCACGATGCTCCTAAGAGCCTATCGTCGGGGAAGCGCTTCCTGAGGGACAATCAGGCAAAGTCGGCTTTTCCCGACGAAGGGCGACAGTACGAACAGTATCTGCAACCGACAGGCGTCGACGCTTAACATCCAACCAGCCAACGTCGAGTTTGGGCTGGATTTGGCGCGCGATTCCGACCTCGGCGAACGAAGAAACTCGCGCTTGCCGAAGGGGCTGTCGGGTCTGACGGGATTAGCGTAAGCTAGCTGTCCTTATGGGGTGCACACATGCACCGTATCATCGCCATAGCGATCGTCGTTCTCGCGGCCATGTTCAGTTCCGCGAGGGCTGAAGTGCTGATCGGGGTCTCGTCTGCGATGACAGGACGGCTTGCCTGGATTGGCGAGCAGGGACAGCGCGGCGCGGAGATGGCGGTGGCCGACGTCAACGCGGCGGGCGGCGTGCTCGGCCAGAAGGTGAGGCTCATCTCGGTCGACGATTTCTGCGATCCCGAGCAAGCGGTCGCGGCCGCCCAGAAGCTGGTGGCTGACGGGGTGGTGTTCGTCGTCGGGCATTATTGCTCCGGGGCCTCGATCCCCGCATCGAAAGTGTACGAGGAGGCTGGCGTCGTCGAAATATCGCCAGGCTCGACCAATCCGCAGCTGACCGAACTGGGCCGCGGCAATGTCTTCCGCACCATTGGCCGCGACGACGCGCAGGGTTTCATAGCTGGCAATTACCTTGCCGATCGCTGGGGCGACAAGAAGATTGCGATCCTTCACGACAATTCGACCTATGGGAAGGGTCTCGCCGACGAGACTAGGAAGCAGCTGAACAAACGGGGCGTGACTGAAGCCGTTTACGACGCATACACGCCCGGGATGGACGACTATTCAGCCGAGGTCGCTGCATTGCAGACCGCCGGCGTCTCAGCCTTGTATGTGGGCGGGTATCATGCCGACGTTGCGCTGATCGCTCGCGCCGCACACGACCGTGGCTACACGGTTCAGCTCATATCCGGAGATGCCTTGGCTACCGAGGAATTCGCCCTGATCGCAGGCTCAGCGGCGGAGGGAACCCTGTTCACCTTCCCGGCGGACCCGCGGCGAAATGCCGGCGCGGCCGCGATCGTGGAGCAGTTCCGTGCGGAGAACTTCGAGCCCGCGGGCTACACGCTGTTGAGCTACTGCGCGGTCCAGGTCTGGGCCCAGGCGGTCGCGAAGGCAGGTTCGCTGGCGCCGAAGGCGGTCATAGCGACACTGCACGAACAGCAATTCGACACCGTCATTGGCCGGGTCGATTTCGACGACAAGGGCGACCTCACGAGGCAGAGCTGGGTTTGGTACGTCTGGCGGGGCGGGGAGTACGTGCCGGTTGAATAGGGTTCGCCGAACGCCGGCGTGCCGCCTGAGACGTCTAGTCTGATGCAGACCAGTGTGGCTGGATTGTTCCGACTCACCGCGATGCTTGAACGCCTCGGCATACGCGGTCGGCTGTTGCTGGCCTTTTTCGGGATCAGCGCCCTTGCGGTGCTGGCAACCGTTGCCGCGCTTTATGCCTTCCTCCAAGTCGGCGACGTCGTCGACCGAATTACCACGGATCGGGTGCCGTCGGCGCTGGCCTCCCTCCAGCTGTCGCGCCAGGCCGAACGGGTCGCTGCTGCCGCGCCATCGGTGCTGGCGGCGACAAGCAGGGCTCAGCACAGCGAGGTCTCGGCTGCCGTCGCGCTCGAGATGTCCCGCCTCGAGGCCCTGCGTACGGACCTCAGGGATGCTACGCTGGGTACAGTGCCTTTGGCTGAGATCGAGGAAGCCGCGGTTGTTCTAAGGCGCAACCTGAAGGAGCTCGACTCTCTGGTTGTCGCCCGGCTCGACGTCGTCGCCCGCAAGGAGGAGCTCCTGAACCGCCTCGCCGCGACGACGACCGGAAGCCACCGCCTTCTGGCCACCGGCATCCTGGTGATGGATTCTAGGCTCCCGCAATGGCGGGCGGTCGCGGCCGATACGTCGCTGTCGCCCGATCGACGCGCAGCGGCAATGGCCGACATGGTCCAGGCGATGGCGGCTTACATCCCCCAGCAGAAGGCGCTGCTGGAGATCTCGGCGGTGAACGACGCGCTGGTGAAGGCCGCGACCGCGCCGACGCGGGGCGACCTGGGGTTGATCCTGTTTCCGCTGCGCCGCTCGCTTGCCGCTCTGGAAACAGCTTCCTCGGAGATCGACGAAAAGCTGCAGACCCGTTTTCGGCAGCGGATGGACGAGTTCAAGGCACTAACCGATGGTGAGAGCAGCATCCCGAAGGCACGGGAGGAGGAGCTTGCGGTCCTCGCGCAGGGCGAAAAGCTTCTGGCCGAAAACAATCGGCTGTCGCGCAGTCTCACCGCTGCCGTCGATCGTCTTGTCGCAGCAGCGGACCGCGAGATCGCTGCCTCCGGTCGCGAAGCCGCGTTGGTCCAGCGCTACGGCACCGGAGTTGTCCTCGGCTCCGCTTTTCTCAGCCTGTTGAGCTCGGTTCTGGTCGTCTGGTTCTATGTCGACCGCAGCCTTCTCGCCCGTCTGGGAGCGGTGAGCCAGGGCATGCTCGCGATCGCGGGCGGCGATCTTCGTGCGCCGCTGCCGGCCGCGGGCAGCGACGAAATCGGGCGCATGGCCGAGGCGCTGAGCCTCTTCCGGGATACCGCTGTCGAGGTCGAGGAAAAGAACCTGCGCGACGTTGCAGAAGCGCGTCAGCGGCTAGTCGATGCCATCGAAAGCATTTCCGAAGGTTTCGCTCTCTATGACAGAGAGGACCGGCTTGTCCTCAGCAATAGCCGCTACCGCGAACTGCTATACGCCGGTCTGGAGGCCGAGCTAGCCCCTGGCACTGCATTCGAGGAGATCATTCGCCGATCCGCCAAGCGCGGCTACATCAGGGATGCCGAGGGGCGGGTCGATGAGTGGGTTGCCGAGCGCCTGTGGCGGCACCGCAACCCCGGCGAACCATGGGTGCAGCGGCGGGGCGACGGACGATGGATCATGATAAGCGAGCGGCGGATCAGCGCCGGCGGCACGGTCGCCGTCTATTCGGACATCACCGAGCTGAAGCAAAGGGAGGAGAACCTTGCCGAGAAGTCCACGGCCCTAGAGGCGCTTTCCAGCAAGCTGGCCAAATATCTGGCGCCGCAAGTGTACAGCTCGATATTCACCGGCCGCCAAGACGTTAGAATCGCCAGTCAACGCAAGAAGCTGACCATATGCTTCTCCGACATCGCCGGCTTTACCGAGACCACCGACAAGATGGAGTCCGAGGATCTTACCCAGCTCCTCAATCACTACCTGACGGAAATGTCGAAAATCGCGTCGGATCATGGTGCCACGATCGACAAGTACGTCGGCGACGCGATCCTGATGTTTTTCGGCGACCCTGAGACGCGCGGCGTCCACGAGGACGCGCTGGCTTGCGTACAGATGGCGCTTGCCATGCAAAAGCGGATCACCGAGCTTACCGATGTCTGGCGGGACATGGGGATCGAAACACCGCTGCGCTGCCGCATCGGCATCCACACCGACTACTGCACCGTCGGTAACTTCGGCAGCGAGGACCGGATGGACTACACGATAATCGGCGGCGCCGTGAATCTCGCCTCGCGCCTGGAACAGGAGGCGGCACCGGGGGCCATCCTCATTTCCTACGAGACGTTTGCGCAAGTGAAGGACACGATCGATTGTGAGGAGATGGGGCACGTCCAGGTCAAGGGGATCGCCTATCCCGTCGCCACCTACCGCGTCATCGATCTGAAGGCCAATCAAGCGGGCGCCTGTCGCGCTGTTCGAACCGAGCTGCCGCACTTCAGGCTGGAACTTGAACCAGAGCTGATGTCCGCTGACGAGCGTGGCGATGCCGCCATTGCGCTTCGAGACGCGCTGGATCGGCTTTCCCCCAAGCCGGGGCAGTAGGGATCGGCGGCAGATGACCTCCGTTATGAAGCAGGCGGGTGCCTGACCTGCTCAAGGGAAGCGGCTGTTAGCAAGATCTTTAGCTACGACACCCACCTCGGAAGGTCGATCAGGCGGTCATCTGGTTGAGTTGGATCATGTTTGCGCCTTGCCGCAGACCGGTGGCGACGACCGACACCCGGAACTTCCCAGCCAACGCTTGGTCGAAGATGGCGCCAACGATAATGTTGGCATCGGCGTCGACCTCTTCGCGTATCCGTGTCGCGGCCTCATCGACTTCGAACAGTGTCATGTCCATGCCGCCGCTGATCGATACGAGCACGCCCCTGGCGCCGGCCATGGAGGCCTCATCCAGCAGCGGATTGGCGATTGCGGCCTCGGCAGCCTTCTTTGCACGGCCCTCTCCGAAGGCTTCACCGGTTCCCATCATCGCTCGCCCCATGTCCCGCATCACCGCCTTGACGTCGGCGAAGTCGAGATTGATCAGGCCTTCTTTCACGATGAGGTCGGTGATGCAGCCGACGCCCGCGTAGAGAACACGGTCTGCCATCGCAAACGCGTCGGCAAACGTCGTCCTGGCGTCGGCGACCCTGAACAGGTTCTGGTTCGGGATGACGATCACGGTATCGGCGCTCGCGCGAAGGCGCTCTATGCCTTCCTCGGCGGCCTGGGTCCGGCGCTTGCCTTCGAACACGAAGGGCTTGGTGACGACGGCCACGGTCAAAATTCCGGCATCGCGTGCGGCACGCGCAATAACGGGTGCGGCGCCCGTTCCGGTCCCGCCTCCCATGCCCGCGGTGACGAAACACATATGCGTTCCCGCCAGATGATCCATGATCTCGTCGATGGACTCTTCCGCGGCAGCGCGGCCGACGTCGGGCAATGATCCGGCACCAAGGCCTTCGGTGACATGGGCACCCAATTGGATCAGTCGCGAAGATTTCGACATGGCGAGCGCCTGCGCGTCGGTATTGGCCACGACGAACTCCGCGCCTTGCAAGCCCTCGGTGATCATGTTGTTGATGGCGTTTCCGCCACCGCCGCCAACGCCAACCACAGTGATTTTAGGCCTCATCTCGAGGATTTCCGGCTTGTCGGTCATTGCGATCTCTCCACGGAAGCACCCGCCGCGCGAGCACGCGAATCAGGCGACCCCCACCAAGCCTACGGAATCAGACGGGACATCTCCCAGCAAGGGCTGCGCGAGCATTGACCGCAGTCGATGTTCGCCGGCGCGTTCATCAGTCCCCGTATGTGGCCACCGGCTTGCCTAACATGCCGGGTTCCGGCTTCACGCCGAGGCCTGGCCGCTGCGGCACGGCGATGTGCCCCTTTTCGATAACGACCGGGTTCTTCTGGTCGAAATGCCCGTCGATATATTCCTGGGCGATCCAGGCGCCCTCCATGCGGCGCGGCTCGACCGTGGCGGCCAGATGGACACACGCCGCCGCGATGATGTCGCCGCCCCAGGCGTCGTCGCAGCTGTGCGGTAAGGAGCGGATAGCGCAAAGGTCGCGCACCGTCGTCATCTTGGTGAGACCGCCGAGGCGCGTGACCTTGAAGCCGAAGCCGTCGGCAATCCCCAGCGAAATAGCCCTCAGCACCGCGTTCTGGTCCTCGGTATTCTCGTCCAGATACACCGGATGCGTCACCCTGCCCTTCAGCGTGGCGACTTCATCCATGGTATTGCAGGGCTGCTCGAAGACGAAGGGGATTGCCTGGCAAAGCCGGTCGAGATGGATGGCGGAGGCGACCGTCAAGCCCCGGTTCCCGTCCACCGCGATGCGCGCCTTGTAGCCTACCGCCTCCCAAACCTTGTGAACGGTCGCCACGTCCTCTTCGAGATCGCGGCCACCGATTTTCACCTGAAGGCGTGGATAGCCCGCTTTGACCTTGTCGGCCGCGATGCGGGCGGTTTCCTCGGGCGAACCGACGATCAGCGAGTAATAGGCAGGCACACGGTCGGTCAAAGCCCCGCCCAACAGCGTCGAGACCGGCACGGCCAGTCTCTGGCCGAGAAGGTCGAGAAACGCCATGTCGAATGCGGCTTTGGCGTAGCCATGTCCGTTCAGACGCTCGTCCATGCGTTTTGCCAAGAGCCTGATCGAAGCGATCTCGGACCCGATGAGCCCGGGCGCGATCTCGGCGATTGCGGCGCGAGCGCCCAATGCGTGATGAGGCTGGTAGACGGGCCCGATCGGACAGGTCTCGCCCCAGCCGGTCAGCCCGTCATTGGTGACGATCTCGACAAGCGTGCTGTCCAGCGATTCGACATTGTCGCTCGCCATGCGATAGACGCCGCCCTTCACCGGCAGCGCAGTCGTATAGATGTTTATCCTTTCAATGCGCATGACGTCGCTCAGATCGCACTATTGCTTCATCGAGGTCGACGTGCCCCACGTGTCCGACAGCACATAGCCTTGCGGATAAGGATCCATCGGATCGAGGTAGTAGTTGTGCTCGCCCGTGATCCAGGCGCGGCCGGTGATCTGCGGAACGATCGCTTTGTGTCCGGCGATTTCAGTCAGTTCGAGAATTCTGCCGGTGAAGCGCGAGCCGATGATCGATTCATGGATCAAAACGTCGCCGACGCCCATCAGACCCCGGGCTTGCAGCACGGCCATGCGGGCCGACGTGCCGGTTCCCGTCGGGCTGCGGTCGGAGCGTCCGGGCGACACGATACAGGTGTTGCGCGTGACGTTGCCCGGCCCTTGGAACGGCATGGCGAACTGCACGATCGACACATCGCGCACATTGTCGAATTCCGGATGCACGACATCGAGCTGTTCGCGCGCTGCGTGACGGACCTTCTCGCCGATGACGGCCAGCTCGCGCGCCTCGTCGGGTGTTACCGAGAAGCCGAGCGCGGCCGCGTCGACGATCGCGTAGAACATGCCGCCATAGGCGATGTCGACCTTCAGGGTGCCGACCCCTTCCACCTCGATGTTGGCGTCGAGGCGTTCGGCGAAGGCGGGCGCGTTGCGGAAGGTTATCGACAGGCATTTGCCGTCGCGGCATTCGGCGCGCACCTCGATGACGCCGCCGGGCATGTCCAGCTTGAAACGGGTCTCGGGCTCGTTCATCGGCACCATGCCGGTCTCGAGCAGCACTGTGGCGACGCAGATCGTATTGGAGCCGGACATCGGCGGGTATTCCGTCGGTTCCATGATGATGGCGCCGGCGACACAATCCTCGCGCGTCGAGGGAACCAGGAGATTGACATGCCGAGCAACGCTGCCGCGCGGCTCACAGATCAGCATGCGCCTTATATGGTCGTGATCGCGTTCCATGGTGATCATCTTTTCCATCATCGTGCGGCCCGCCGGCGGCAGCACCCCGCCCACGATGACATCGCCGACCTCGCCCTCGGCATGGCAACCGACGACGCGAATGCTGGATCTGGTACGCATTGTTTCTCCCTGTCGACCAAGACTATCTGCTTGGCAAGCAGTATCACTCCGGGACAAACTGACCAATCTGCGTGCCGGCCTCAAGGAGAATCCGAATGAACGCCAATGTCTTTTCCGGCTGCATGCCGGCGCTGATGACGCCTTGCACCAATGATCGCATCCCCGACTTCGACGCGCTGGTGCGCAAGGGACGCGAGCTGATCGCCGCCGGAATGTCGGCGGTCGTCTATTGCGGCTCGATGGGCGACTGGCCATTGCTCTCCGACGAACAACGCATGGAAGGCGTCGAGCGGCTGGTGAAAGCCGGCGTGCCGGTGATCGTCGGCACCGGCGCGGTCAACACCGCCAGTGCCGTGGCGCATGCCGCCCATGCGCAAAAGGTCGGCGCTCGGGGCCTGATGGTGATCCCGCGCGTGTTGTCGCGCGGACCTTCGGTGATGGCACAGCGCCACCACTTCAAGGCAATCCTTGCCGCCGCGCCCGATCTGCCGGCGGTGATCTACAACAGCCCCTATTACGGCTTTGCCACGCGCGCCGATCTGTTCTTCGCGCTGCGGGCCGAGCATCCGAACCTTGTCGGCTTCAAGGAGTTCGGCGGCCCGGCGGATTTGCGCTATGCGGCGGAAAACATCACCAGCCGCGACGATGAGGTTGCACTGATGATCGGCGTCGACACCGCCGTCTTCCACGGTTTCGTCAATTGCGGAGCGTCCGGCGCCATCACCGGCATCGGCAATGTGCTGCCCAAGGAAGTGCTGCATCTCGTCGGCCTCAGCCAGGCGGCCGCCAACGGCGATGCCGAAGCGCGCCGGCTGGCGCTCGAGCTGGACGCCGCGCTCGCCGTCCTCTCCTCCTTCGACGAAGGTCCCGACCTGGTGCTCTATTTCAAGCACATGATGGTGCTCAAGGGTAACCCCGAATACAAGCTGCATTTCAACGAGACCGATGCGCTGAGCGACAGCCAGCGCGGCTATGCGGAGCAGCAGCTCAAGCTGTTCGACGCCTGGTACGCTCAGTGGTCGAGACAGCCCGCGATGGCGAGATACGCCGCCTGAGCGGCGGACACGGCGGCGGGAGCGACCTGAACCGTCCGCGCTCCCTCCGCCATCAATTCGGAGCCGACCTGTCCTCCTGGGCGACAAGCAAGCCCTCGAAGGCCATCTCGAACGCCTTGGCCATCTCGGCATAACCATCGTCGGACGGATGCAGGCCGTCGCCGCAATCGAGGGCGCGGAGCAGCCTGGACGGGTTGGCGGGGTCGGCGAGCATGCGCTCGAAATCGACGACGGCATCGGCTTCGCCCGATGTCCTGATCCAGGCGTTCACCGCCTGCCGGTCGCGCTCTTTGGACGCAGAGTAGAAGGTCTTTAGCGGCAGGCCCTCGAAAGCGCCGCCGAAGGGCGGCAGCGTGCCGAGCAGCACCTTGATGCCGTTGAGGCGGGCGCGCGCGATGATCTGCCGGTAGGCCGAAATCAGGTTTTCGGCGGCGACAGCCTCTTGGCCTCCGGCAAGCATGGTCTCCGGCCAGCCGATGTCGTTGATGCCTTCCAGCACCGAAACCCATTTGACGTTGGGAAAGCTCAGCACGTCGCGGTCGAAGCGGGCGAGCGCGTTGGCGCCGCGGGCGCGGCTGGCGAGCACACGGTTGCCGCCGATCCCCTGGTTGAGGACACCGATGCCTGACAGCCGGCCGCTTTTTGCAAGCCGCTCCGCCAGCCGGTCCGGCCAGCGGGCATTGCCGTCGATGGTCGAGCCGAAGCCGTCGGTGATGGAATCGCCGAGACAAGCCAGCGAGCCGCTGCCCGGTCCGCTCTCGACCAGCACGGCGCTGAGGAAATAGCGGCTGGTCGAGGTCTGCTGCAGGGGCAGTTCTGGCGCTTCGGCGAAATTGCCGAAATCGGAGATGTAGGCGGTCTGCTGCGCCTCGTAGTGGTAAGTCTCGATCGGCGCGAAGTCGGGGAAATAGAGGCTGATAGCGATCTGCCCGAGATCGGGAACCGCGAGGTCCACAACGTCGCTGAGCAGCGGCGCGCCGGGCGCGAGATCGGTCTGCCTCTCGCCGCCGAACCTCACTTGCCGAATGGTCGCGGCGTCGACCGCGCCATCTTTCGCGGCAAGGGCGACGGTGGCGGCGCCGATCCGGATAGGCGAGGCGCCATATTCGTTGGAAAGCCTCAACCGCAACCTGTCGCCGCCCGTGCTGACGCGCAACACCTGGCGCACCGTCTGCTGGTGAAAGCCGTAGAGCACGGCGTCCCCCGGCCATACATTCATCGGGCTCGCGCTCCAGGTTCCGATCCAGTGCTCCATTCTCTCCATCCCTTCGGTTTCGGCGCGCAGCCCCTCGCGAACACAGATAGCCGCAGCGCGCGACGCGGGCTACCGGTTGCGCTTTCCACGACCCATACATTTTTGACTCATCTGACCGCGAGCTGGCGGGCCAGCCCTTTGCCTCCGCGGGGTACCGGCGCAGCCGCGGTATCGGTTTTCCCGAGCGGAATCAAAAAAGTACTAACACCCGCCCTGGAACGTGGTGGCTGGCCGGACAGCGCGCGCCTAGCCTGAAATCGACATCGGATCGCCGGGGGAGGAGACGTCCCGGGAGATGTCCGGGGCTGCATGCCCCGCCGAGCGGGCTTGGTGGAAAAGCCGCGCCGGCAAAGGATTCCAACCATTTCAGGGAGCGAGACATGGGTTGCGAGACCAAGAGCTTTACGATGAACCGCCGCATGCTGTTGCAGGGCGCGGCAGCCGCTGCCGGCGGCCTGTTGCTGGCA
The DNA here is from genome assembly GCF_033977165.1 of Mesorhizobium captivum. Classification (NCBI taxonomy): domain Bacteria; kingdom Pseudomonadati; phylum Pseudomonadota; class Alphaproteobacteria; order Hyphomicrobiales; family Phyllobacteriaceae; genus Mesorhizobium; species Mesorhizobium captivum. The sequence goes on along the minus strand of NZ_JAVIJB010000001.1, from coordinate 45,305 downwards.
GGCGGCGAGCGCGCCGTGGCACAAGGCGCGGCATCCAAGGTGGTGGCCTGGGAAACCGGCTATCTCGGTTTCTTCTTCTTCGTCGTGTTGCAGGAGGCGCTGAAGCGCAAGGTCGAAAGCCTCGGCCTGGAGTTCGTCGGCAAGGACGCCAACGGCGATGCCAACGCGCAGGTCAACGACTGGAACAGCCTGCTCCTGCAGAAGCCGCGCTACCTCATTTCCGACGCGCTGGACTCGGAACTGCTCATCCCGCTGAGCAAGAAGGCGAAGTCGCTCGGCGTGCCGCTCGGCATGGTCGACACCGTGCTCACCGGCGGCGAGGTGGCCGCATCGGTGACGTTCGACAACAAGCAGTCCGGCGTCATGGCGGCGGAGAAGACCGCCGAGTTGCTCACCAAGAAACACGGCTCGCCGAAGGGCAGCGTGCTCAACAATTACGGCTCGCTGACCGCGGTCGCGCTGCGCGACCGCAAGGACGGCTTCGAGGACACGCTGAAGAGCAAGTACCCCGAGATCGAGATCATCTCGCGGCCGCAGAACAACCAGCATGAGCAGGCGCTCGCGGTGGTGTCGGCGACGCTGCGCGAGCGGCCGGACCTCGACGCCATCCACATGCCGACCGACATCTTCGTCGTCGATGCGCGTAAGGCGTTGGAAACGCAGAAGCGGCTGTTCCCGGTCGGCCACGAGAAGCATATCATCCTCACCAGCATCGACGCCTCGCCGAACGCGCTGGAATGGGTGAAGGCCGGCGAGATCGACGCCGATATCGCGCAGGATCCGATCGCCTATGTCGAGATCGTCGTCGATCTGCTGGAAGAATACACGCTGAAGGGCAAGCCGGTTCCGATCGGACCTTACGAGAACAAGAAATATTTCTGGGAGAAGGGCACCATCGCCGACAGCCCCTCCGGTCCGCTGCTGACCATCCCGCCCTACTTCCTCACCAAGGAAAATGCCGACGACCCGCGCCACTGGGCCAATGTGGTGACCCAGGTGTGGAAGATGCAGCAGAACGCCGGCTGATATCTTAAAGCGCGTCGCGCAGAAACGGATTCAGTCGACGTGCTTTAAGCCTTTGTTTTTGGTGCATGTCGTTCGCCCAAAACCGCTGCGCACTTTTGGGCGACATGCATTGGCCGCCAGCAAGGGTGAGAACGCGCCGTCGCGTTCTCACCCTATTTCGGAACTACCGGTTATCCAGATGAATGTCGCCGACGGCACGATCGTGCCCGATAGTCATGCGCCGGACAGCGCCGATGCTGTCCTGACCGTCGACAACGTCTTCAAGCGCTTCGGCCCGCTTGCGGTGCTGGACGGCGTCTCGCTGACCGTATCGAAAGGGGCGATCCACGGCCTGCTCGGCAAGAACGGCGCCGGCAAGTCGACGCTGTCCAACATCATCGCCGGCCTTTTGCGCCATGACAGCGGCACCATCCTGTTGAACGGCGAGGACGTATCGGCCCTGCCGCTGACGGCGCGCAAGAGGCGCGGGCTCCATCTTCTTTCGCAGCATTCGGAGATCTTCGAGGACCTCTCGGTCGGCGAAAACCTTCTGCTGCCTGAATTGCCGAAGCGCTTCGGCCTGACCAACTGGACAGCACTCCATCGGCTTGCGGCGCAACAGCTCGAAAGCCACGGCATGCCGGTTGACCCGCGTCGGCGCGCCGGCGATCTCAACGCCAGCGACAGGCGAAGGCTCGCCATCATCAAGGCGGTCGCGGCCGAGGCCTCGCTGATCATCCTCGATGAGCCGACGGCGGGCCTTGCCGCGGCGGAACGGCTGCATCTTCTGGAGTGGGTCGAGAGCCTCACCGAACGCGGTACCTCCTTCATCTACATCTCGCACCACAATGACGAGGTGCGGCAGCTTTGCTCGGAATACACCGTGCTGCGCGACGGCAAGGTGACCGCCGGCGGCAAGGCGGCGGAGCTGTCGGCCGATGCCATGGCGCGCGTTATCACCGGCGCCGACGTCGCCGAATTCCATCGCAGCCGCAAGGATCACCCCACCGCCATTGAGCTCCGCCAGCTTTCCTTCCCCGGCGGCGGGCCGATCGACCTGACGATCGGCCGCGGCGAGATCGTCGGCCTCGTCGGCCTGCTCGGCGAAGGGCCGCAGGAACTGATGCGGGCACTGGGCGGCCTGCTACCCGTCGAAGCCGGCAGCGTCCTCATCGATGGCCGCCAAGTCCGGCTCGGCTCGCCGGGGCAGAGTCTCGGTTCGGGCGTCGCCTATCTTACCCATGACCGCATCGGCGAAGGCCTGGTCGGCTCGATGTCGGTGACGGAGAATCTCAACCTCGGCAACTGGCCGCGGTCGCTCGGCTGGCTGGTAAGCGGCGCCGGCATGAACCGCCGCATGCGCGAGGCGCGCGGCGCCATGGATATCGTCATGGGCAGCGGCGGCCAGGAGATCGGCGAATTGTCGGGCGGCAACCAGCAGAAGGTGCTGCTCGGCCGGCTGCTGGAGCGCAGGCCGAAGCTGCTCCTGCTCGACGAGCCGACCGTCGGTGTCGACGTCGCCGCCAAGGAACAGATCCACCGCCTGATCGACGATGCGACGAAGAAGGGCGTCAGCGTGCTGCTGCTGGCGCAGGATCCGGAAGAGATGCAGCGCCTCGTCGACCGCGTGGTGATCTTCTCCAAGGGCTGTATCGCGCGCACCTTGCGGGGCGCCGAGATAACCATCGACGCGATCGCCGAGGCGAGAACGGCGCGATGAAAGTTTTGAGGTAAGGCTCGCAGATGGCCAGCAAGAAATTCCTTCTCGACAATGTGGTCTGGATACTGATCGTGGTGTTCAGCATCCTCGCCGGCTTTCTCAATCCGTTCTTCCTCTCGGAAGGCAATTTGCAGAATGTGCTGGTGCAGGCAACCACGCTGGGCGTGCTGGTGCTTGCGGTCTCCTTCACGCTTTTGATCGGCGAGATCGATCTGTCGGTGGTCGGCAATCTCGTCTTCTCGAGCATGGTCGGCGCCTATGCCATGCAGCAGTTCGGCGTCCACTGGACGCTGGCCGTCCTGATGACCATCGTCGCCGGAGTCCTGGTCGGCCTGCTCAACGGCTATTTCGTCGCCTATCTGCGCATGAATTCGCTGATCGCGACGCTGGCGATGGGGCTTTTCCTGCAGGGCGCGGTGCTCGGCGCCACGCAGGCGCGCACCATGGTAGTCGCCGACGAAGGCTACAGCTACATAGGCAGCGCCACCATCGGCAACTGGCCGGTGATGCCGATCGCCCTTTTCGTCGCCTATCTCCTGGCCCATGTCGTGCTCGCCTATTCGGCCTGGGGGCGGAACCTCTACGCTACCGGCGGCAACCGCCGGGCGGCCAATGCCGCCGGCATCAACGTCAAGCGCGCGAGGCTCGGCGCCTTCACCGCTTCCGGCTTCCTCGCCGGGGTGGCCGGCTTCCTCTACACCTCCTATCTCGGCGGCGTCAGCGTCACCGTCGGCAGCACGACGCTGCTCTATGCAGTGGCCGCACCCGTCATCGGCGGCGTTTCGCTGTTCGGCGGCCGCGGCCGCGTCATCGGCATGCTCGGCGGCACGCTGCTGATCACCGTCATCCAGACCGGCCTGCAGCTTATCAATGTGTCGGCCTATTACATCCAGATGATCGGCGGGGCGATGATCCTGCTCGCGATCGCCGTCGACGCCTTCCGCATCCGAAGCGAGGAGCGCGGCGTCGTTTGAGACGCGGCTCAGTGGAGGCTCAGGATAGTCAAAAAAGTACCAATGATCGGACGGGAACATAGTGGCGCCGGTTTTGTCGGCTCAGTAGTCTGGCTGGCATGAGGCCGATGGGAGGAGACGCGTCGACGAGGCGATCGCGCTGACGGCCTTGCACGGAGGAACAGCGATGAAACCTGATCTCGAGGTTGTGCAGATCAGGCCGGGCGAATCTTTCACCGCCTGGTCGCACGGCTATCCTTTTCGCACGGTGCGCTGGCATTTCCATCCGGAATACGAGCTGCATCTCATCGTCGCCACGCGCGGGCGCTATTTCGTCGGCGATTTCATCGGCGAGTTCGAACCCGGCAATCTGGTGCTGACCGGCCCCAATTTGCCGCACAACTGGGTGAGCGATGTGCCGAAGGACGCGACGGTGCCGCTGCGCTGCCGCATCATCCAGTTCAACGAGGGCTTCATCGACGGCGCCATCAACACCTTCCCCGAGCTCGCTGCCCTGACGCCGGTGCTCGAAGCCTCGCGCCGCGGGGTGTTGTTCAGCCGGCAGACCAGCCGGCAGCTTGGCCCCCTGATGGAAGAGATCATGAACTCGCAAGGCGTGCGCCGCATCGAGCTGTTCATGATGATGATGGGCCTGCTCAGCCGTGCCGAGGGCGCGTGCATGCTGGCCAGCGCAAGCTACTTGCCGGACCCGTCCGGTTACATGTCGGCCGGCATCAACAAGGCGCTTGCCTATCTGCGCGAGAACCTCACCCAGCCCTTCAGCGAGACGGACCTGGCCGCCATCGCCGGCCAGTCGCCCAGCGTCTTTTCCCGCTCCTTCCGCCAGCACACCGGCATGACCTTGGTGCAGTATGTGAAGCGGCTGCGCATCAACCTGGCCTGCCAGATGCTGATGAGCGACGAGCAGGCTTCGATCACCAACATCTGCTTCGAGGTCGGCTACAACACCCTTTCCAACTTCAACCGGCAGTTCCTCGCCGAAAAGGGCATGACGCCCTCGCACTTCCGGCGGCTGACACTGCACAACATCAACATGGCGAAAGCGGCCTAGCCGGCCGGCACGACAACAGCGGCATCGAGACGTGGCGCCATGTTCATGCTGACCAGGCCGCGCAACATCACCGTTCGCGACCTTGTCATCCCGCCGCAAAGCAATGACCTCTATAGGAACCGGACGGATCGGGCGAAGGATCTGAAGTCATGAGCAGCCATTTCATCGGCATCGACATCGGCACGGGAAGCGCGCGCGCCGGCGTCTTCGACGAAGCGGGCGCGCTCCTTGCATCCGCCAAGGCCGACATCGCCGTCTGGCATGCCGAAGGCCATATCGTCGAGCAATCGAGCAACGACATCTGGCGCGCCGTTGTGGCCACCGTCCGCGAGGCCGTGACGCTCGCCGCCATTTCTGCCCAGTCGGTACGTGGCATCGGCTTCGACGCGACCTGCTCGCTTGTCGTCCTCGGGCCGGGCGGCGCACCGCTGACGGTGAGCCCGTCGGGCGATCCTGAGCGCAACATCATCGTCTGGATGGATCATCGCGCCACCGAGCAGGCCCGCAGGATCAACGAAACCGGCGAGGACGTGCTCAACTATGTCGGCGGCAGCATCTCGCCGGAGATGGAGACGCCGAAGCTTTTGTGGCTCGCCGAGAACATGCCGCGGACTTTCGCCGCGGCGTGGCAGTTCATGGACCTCGCCGATTTCCTGACCTGGCGGGCGACCGGCAGCCTGGCGCGCTCGACCTGCACGGTGACCTGCAAATGGACCTATCTCGCCCACGAGGCGCGCTGGGACGACGCCTATTTCCGTAAAGTCGGGCTTGGCGCGCTTGCGGATGAGAAATTCGCGCGGATCGGCACCGAGATCGTGGCGCCCGGGAGCGCGCTCTCCAACGGCTTGACGAACGAGGCGGCGGCAGAGTTTGGCCTGCCGCCTGGAACGCCGGTGGCGGCGGGCATGATCGACGCCCATGCCGGCGGCATCGGCTCGGTCGGCGCGCGCGGCGGCGCCGGCGGCGTGACGACGCGCATGGCCTATGTCTTCGGCACCTCCGCCTGCACCATGACGACGACCGAGCAACCGGCATTCGTGCCGGGCGTGTGGGGCCCCTACTTCTCCGCCATGGTGCCGGGCCTGTGGCTGAACGAAGGCGGCCAGTCGGCGGCCGGCGCCGCCATCGATCGCCTGGTCGGCATGCACCCTGCCGCCGTCGAGCTTGCCGGAATCGCGGCGCGCAGCGGCCGGAGCCTCAGCCAGTGGCTGGCGCAAGAGGCTGAGCGGCACGGCGGCGCGGCCAGGGCGGACAAGGTCATCGGCGGACTGCACGTCGTTCCCGAATTTCTCGGCAACCGTGCCCCCTTGGCCAATCCCGACGCGCGCGGACTGATTGCCGGGTTGGACATGGCGACCGGCACCGACAGCCTCGTCGCGCTCTATCTCGCCGGCATCTGCGGTCTCGGCTATGGCGCCCGGCAGATTCTCGAAGCCATGCGCGCCTGCGGCATCAATATCGACACGATCGCCATCAGCGGCGGCGCCGGGCAGAGCCCGCTGGTGCGGCAGCTCATCGCCGACACCACCGGCAAACTGGTCTACGCGCCGACGTCTCCAGAGCCGGTACTGCTCGGCTCGGCGATGCTCGGCGCCGTCGCCGCCGGCCGCCACCCCGACCTTCCGGCGGCCATGGCGGCGATGTCGGAGGTGGGCGAGGTCTATTCGCCCAACTCGTCGCTAGCCGCCTGGCACGACAGGCGCTTTGCGGCTTTCGAGCGCCTGCAGGCGGCGGCGCTGTCGGTGCTGGCTGTTTGAAATTTCCATTCGGCGGCGGATGACGGCCATGCCGGCTCCGCCGAGCTTCGCCGTCTACTTGCCACCCTTCACCGGGAACCATCGCCCGGCGGAGGGGTTGTGTCGTCAGTCTTCGAGACATGGAGGAAAGACGATGCGGACATTGACGATGGTCCTCACGCTTTCAGTGCTGGCCCTGGCACAGCCGGCCTCAGCCCAACACGCCGATCCGCAGCCTCCGCAGGCCTTGCCGCCGGCACAGCAACCTGCGCCCGACCAGCCGCAGGCACAACCCGATCAGGACAATTCCGGCCAGAAATTCACCAACGTCGTGGTGGTGGCGATCGAGGATCTTCCGGCTGAAGTGAAGGCGCAGGCGGAAGCCGTGGTCACCAGGACGACTGCCAAGGACCTGGCCAAGCTGCAGAAATCGATCGATGCCTCGCCCGAGGCGGTATCGGTCCTGCATGCGAACGGACTGAATTCCTCGCAGGTCGTGGCCGCCAACATCGATGGCGACGGCACGCTGACGCTGATCATCCAGACGACGACATGATCGGCGCCGCGGGGCGCGGTGGACCGGACCGGCACCAGCCAGAAAGAAACCAAATTCCACGAAGGGCCGGCCATGGCCGAAACCTCAGTCCGTAACTTCACGCTCAACTTCGGACCGCAACACCCGTCGGCGCACGGCGTGCTCAGGCTGGTGCTGGAACTGGACGGAGAGATCGTCGATCGTGCCGATCCGCATATCGGTCTGCTCCACCGCGGCACCGAGAAGCTGATCGAATACAAGAACTATCTGCAGGCCCTGCCCTATTTCGACCGGCTCGACTACGTCGCGCCGATGAACCAGGAGCATGCCTTCTGTCTCGCCGCCGAGAGGCTGCTCGAACTACCGGTTCCCCGGCGCGGGCAGCTTATCCGCGTCCTGTTCTGCGAGATCGGCCGACTGCTGTCGCATCTGCTCAACGTCACCACGCAGGCCATGGACATCGGTGCGCTGACGCCGCCGCTCTGGGGCTTCGCCGAGCGTGAGAAGCTGATGGTTTTCTATGAACGCGCGTCCGGCGCCCGCATGCACGCCAACTATTTCCGGGTCGGCGGCGTGCATCAGGATCTGCCGGGGCAGTTGCTCGACGACATCTGGGATTTCTGCGATCCGTTCCTGAAGGCCTGCGACAATCTCGAGGACCTTCTGACCGACAACCGCATCTTCAAGCAGCGCAATGTCGATGTCGGGATGATCTCGCTCGACGATGCCTGGGCCTGGGGCTTCTCCGGCCCCATGGTGCGCGGCTCGGGCGCGGCCTGGGATCTGCGCAAGGCGCAGCCTTACGAGTGCTATCCCGAGATGGATTTCGACATTCCAGTCGGCAAGCACGGCGACTGCTACGACCGCTACCTCGTGCGCATGGAGGAGATGCGGCAGTCGGTGCGGATCATGCGTCAGTGTCTCGAGAAACTGCGTTCGGCCGACGGCGCGGGGCCGGTCGCCGCGCCCAACCAGAAGATCACGCCGCCGCCGCGCGCCACCATGAAGCGCTCGATGGAAGCGACGATCCAGCATTTCAAGCTCTACACCGAAGGGCATCGCGTGCCGCCTGGCGAAGTCTACGCCGCGGTGGAAGCCCCGAAAGGCGAGTTCGGTGTCTATCTGGTCTCGAACGGCAGCAATGTTCCCTACCGGTGCAAGATACGCGCGCCGTCCTTCGCCCACCTCCAGGCGATGGACTATCTGTCGCGCGGGCACATGATCGCCGACGTCGCGGCCATCATAGGCTCGCTGGATATCGTGTTCGGCGAGATCGATCGCTGACTGAAGCCGTCCGGAGAACTAGAGCAATTCCAGGAAAAGTGTGAGCGGTTTTCCGTCCGGAATTGCTTTCCACAGAACGCTGAACGGATCTGATGACGCCAGGCTGCCAGGCTTAACCCTGCCGGTCGGCGGGAAGAGCAGGCAACTCCCCTCCGCCTCCGGCAAAGTCCGGTATTGAACTTAGCCGCGGTTCCGCGAACCGCGGCTATCGCCTCAGTGCATGAACACCGATCTCAGCCAGGCGAGAATGCCTGAGCCCGGAGAGATCGCCGCGCGAACGCGGGACGCCGCCCAGCGTGCCGGCAAATTGGCGCCGACATGGCAATGGCAGACGACCTCATGCAACTGCCAGTCGCTGAGCTCGAAGAAGCGCTTCGCTTCGCCGTAGGTGTCGTCTTGCAAACCCTGCGCACGAAAGATCGGGTCTTCGAAGGCGACAGTGATTGGCGATCCGGCGGAACGCATTCTTTCGCGCACTTCTGGAGTGGCGTATTCGGTGCCCGCAAGCGCCGAGAGGCGCCGGCTGGGATTTTGCTCGAGAAGTTGCGCCCAGCGTTCGAGGCGTTGGCCTCGACTGGCGAAGAGTACCGCTGCTTCAGCATGAACGTCGGCAACGGCATTGAGTTGGTCTACAGTTTGGTGCTTCAAGGCCGCCTCCTATGTCGGCAGATGATCCACCCGCCCCCAAGGCAACTAAGGCGCGGCACGACGCCGGCAAGAGCCGAAATGGGCAACGGGAATCATTTGATCGTCATTCAGTCGTGCCGGCGCCGAAACGCAGCCGGACCGATGTGGAACCATCCGCCGGCATGTCCGTTCTGCCAGCGTCAGCCGCCAGTCGGGCGCTCGGTGAGCGCCAGGTGCGGCGATCAATCCGTCATGTTCTGGTCGGGCAGATATCCGGTTGCCGGAAACCGCATCACGCCGACGGCGGCCAGCGCAACGAGGGAAAACACTTTATGGCCATTCTCCCCAATCCCGATCCGACGCCCACGCCGGTCCCCACGCCGCCGCCTTTTCCTGACCCGAAGCCGATGCGCGAGCCGGATCCGGAGAGGCTGCCGGACGAGGAACCCGTCCCCAATCCCGATGAGAACGATGTGCCGCCCAAGCACTCGGGAGCGGGCACGATTCAGCGCTAGAGCAATTCCAGGAAAAGTGTGAGCGGTTTTCCGTCCGGAATTGCGTCAAAACAAAGAGATAGAGCGGTTCGCCGTTTCCGTGAAACGGTGAAACGCTCTAGCCGCAAAGGCCAGCGAGGGGCGCGGTCGGGCCTCCCGCTTCCCTCCGTTCATTCCCCGCGCATCGTCGCCTGGAAGGCCGGCAGGTGCTTCTTCTGCGCCTCGATCATGCGTTCGCGGTAGACGCCGTAGATGACGTCGGTGTCGTGCAGCGTCACGCCGGCGATGGTCGGCGAAGCGAAGACCGGCAGCTCGATGCCGCGCTTCGACAGCTGCTCGGCCGTGCGCGCCAAGAGCTCATGCGCCATGATCATGGCAAGCACCGTCGAGGAACCCGACACCGGCCGGCTCCAGCCTTCGATCGGCACGACCGCGTCCTCGATCGGCGAGCAGGTGTCGATGACGAGATCGGCGGCGTCCGCCAGCCGTTTGCCGGAGGAATGCGTGGCCGACTTGTCGAGGTTGTTCTTGCTGGTGACCGCGACGACGAAGATGCCTCGCTTCTTGGCATAGAGCGCGGTATCGATGCCGGAGGAGTTGCGGCCGCTATGGCCGAAGATGATGATGGAATCGCCCTTGTTGAGCGGCTGATGGTCGAGGAATTTCTCGGCATATTTTTCCGTCCGCTCCAGCCACAAAAGCTCGCGCACGCCGCCGGCGCCGAGCACGTTGTGCCACATCACGCGCGGATCGGTGAGTGGATTGAAGCCGACAAAGCTGCCGTAGCGCGGGAACATCTCCTGCGCCGGCAGCACCGAATGGCCCGAGCCGTAGAGATGGACCAGCCCGCCCTTCTCAAGCGTGTCGGCGAAGCGGCTCGCCGCCTGGCCGAAGGCTTCCGAATTGGCCTTCGAAGCCTGTTCGATGAGGGCGGCGAGACGGGGAATGTAGAGATCGGACACTTTCGGTACTCCTGTTATCGTGTCAGCTTCTGGTGTTCGGGCGGCCGGCGCGCAGCGTCGAGCGGATCTCGTAGCGGTCGCCGCGCATTACGGAGACGGTGAATTCGAACGGGCCGCGCTCGTCGATGGTGATGCGCTCGACGACGAAAGCGGGACTGCCAGCCGGTAAATCGAGCAGTTCGGCATCGGCGCCGCTGACGGCGCCGACGCGATAGTTCTCGCGCGCCTCGACCGGCACGATGCCGTACTGGTTCTCCAACGCCTCGTAGAGCGAGCCCTTGAGCAGGCCGGCATCGAGGAAGCCAGGCACGCGCGCCGCTGCCAGCTGCGCCGTCTGGATGCCGATCGGCTCGCTGTTGCCGAGCCTGAGCCGCCGGATGCGCACAATAGGATCGCCCTCCTCGATCTCCAGCGCGCCGGCGGCGGCGGCATTGGCCGTTGTCAGGCTGCAGTCGAGCAGTCGCGAACCGGCGACGACGCCGATATTGCCCATTTCCTGGGTGAAGGAGGTGAGCTCGCGCGTTCCGGCGACCAGCGTGGTGGAACGCACGAAGGTGCCCCGGCCATGCTCGCGCCTCAGCAGCCCGCTTTCCTCCAGATTGCGCAGCGCGTGACGCAGTGTGATGCGGCTGACCCCGAACAGCGCGCAGAGCCGGTCCTCGGCCGGGATCTGGTCGCCGGTCGCCCACTCGCCGCTCTTGACGATGGCGCGGATCGCCTCCTCGACTTGATACCAGAGCGGTTCGGGCCGCCTGCGGTCCGGCTGCTGAAAGCTCGCTTCGCTCATCGGATCTGTCTCCACCCGCTCCCCGCCTGCCCGGCAAGTGCTGCGCCAACCAGACCCGCGCGCGGGCCGAAAGCGCCAGGCCTCAATTCGATGCCGCGCAGATGCGGCGGCAGTTGCCGCCGTAATGCCGCAAGCAGCGGCGGTGCAATCGCATCCAGCGCATCGGCCAGGCCGCCCGACACCAGGATCACACCCGGATCGAGCAGGCCGACGGCACCGGCGAGTGCGGTACCCAGCCGGCGTGCCGGTTCTTCCAGCAGGGTAAGTGCCGCGCGGTTCCCTGCCCGGCCGGCAGCGATCAATTCGCCGCCATTCGCGAGCCCGATCCGCGTGGACAGCGCATCGAGCGCGCGGCCCGAGGCCACGCGCTCCAGCCAGCCGCTGCGCTCCTCGCCCTGGTCGTCGACGTCGGCGCAGGCCCAGCCGAAGGAGCAGGCGCCGCCATGCGCGCCGGCGACGATGCGGCCGTTGGCCAACACCGCCGAGCCGATGCCGGTGCCGATCGCGAGCAGGATCGCGTCGGACATGCCCTTGGCCGCGCCTTCGGCCGCTTCGGCGAGCAGCGCGATCTGCGCGTCATTGCCGATCGCGACACTGATGTCGGGAAACAGCGCCGCGACATCGATGCCGTCGAGCCACGGCAGGTTCGGGATCCATCGGCAGACGGAGCCTTCGACCAGTCCCGGCACCGCGAGCCCGAGCGCTTCGACGTTGTCGGCAGCCGCAAAGGCACGGACGCGCGCGACGAAACCATCGAGGTTTTCCGGCGCCGGCTGGTGGCTCTGCTGTGTTAGCGCGGCGATATCATCTGTGTGGACGGCGGTCCGCAGATTGGTGCCGCCGAGATCGATGGCCAGCACCCGCGTCATGTGTCGCGCCTCCGGTCGGCAGGCGGCGCGAACAGGCCGCTGCCGGCATTCCAGGAATGCGAGGCGGCAGCAAAAGCCTGCGCATGGCGCGTGCCGCGCAGGCAGCCGCGCAGCCGGTAGAGCGCGCTGTAATAGTCGACATAGGGAAAGCTGCTCAGCCCGCGCGCCAGCTCATACTCCATAACCGCCTCGTGCCAGGCCTCGAAGCCGGCGCTGACATCGACCAGATGCTCTGGGCGAAAACCTTCGTCGTCCTCCCAATTCTCGCCGAACAGCAAGAGCTGCGGCGTATGCGCGGGATGGGCACGTTTCAGCGTCGGCAGAGCCGAAAAGAAAATGCCGTTCTGGGTGAGGTGCGCCGCGGCGCGATGGTCCTTGTGCCAGCTGCCATGCCAGTGGGTAATGACGACCTCCGGCTTCACCTCGCGTATGACGTCGCAGACCTGTAGAGCGGTCGCGTTGTCGTTGGGCAGGAAGGCGTCGCGCAGCTTCATACTCAGCATCGACACGCCAAGCCGAGCCGCAGCCTTCGCCGCCTCGTCCTCCTTCTGCGCCGAATACTGCTCCGGGATCAGGCAAGGGTGTCCCTGCTCGCCCATCGAGAGATGCAGGAAGGTGACCTGAGCGCCACCCCTGGCAGCCACCGCGGCCAGAGGCCCGGCGATCACCTCGGCGTCGAACGCATGCGCCCCGACGACCAGGATCGAGCGCGCGGCATAGACCTTGTCCTCGATCATTTCATGCCTCCCCCGGCGCCGACGCCCTCGCGAATCTGGCGCGCCAGCACACAATACATGATCAGGATGGGCGCCATGGAGATCGCCAGCGAAGCGAACACCAGGCCCCAATCCGTGCGGAACTGTCCGACGAAGACGCTGATCGCCAGCGGCACCGTTTTGTAGCGGTCGTCGAAGATGAAGATCAGCGGGAAGAAGAAGTCGTTCCACACCGCGATCGCCGTGAAGATGGCGACGATCGATACCGCCGGCTTCACCATCGGCAGCACGATCTGGAACAGGATGCGCGTCTCGCCGGCGCCGTCCATGCGCGCCGCCTCGTCTAGCTCGGAGGGCAGCACGCGCATGAAATTGGCGAAGATGAAGACGGCGAAGGGAATGCGGATCGCCGAATAGACCAGGATCAGCCCGGTCAGCGAATCGAGCAGACCGAGGCTGCGCATCAGCGTGAAAAGCTCCACCGATGCGAGCCTGATCGGCAGCATGATGCCGGAAAGGAAGAGGCCCAGCATGATGGCGTTCCAGCCGAGCCTGTAGCGGCTGAGCGGATACGCGGCCATCGCCGAGACGACGATGGTAAGCATCACCGCGCCGCCGGTGACGATCAGGCTGTTGATGAAGTTGTGGCCGAGGTCGGCGCGTGTCCAGGCGCGGACGAAATTGTCGAGAGCCCAGCTCTGCGGCAGGCCGAGCCGGTTGTCGTAGATTTCGGCCGTCGTCTTGAAGCAGGAGACGACCAGGATGTAGAGCGGCAAAAGCACCGCCGCCGTCCAAAGCAAAAGGACGGTCCAGCCGGGCAGCCGCGCCAGCCCCTGCGGGATAGCGAGCGCGCTCATAACTCAATCGTCCGCTTGTCGAAGAAGCGCAGCATCAAAAGCGTGCCGATGCTGAGGATGAGGAACAGCATGGTGCCGAGCGCCAGCGCCAGCCCTATATCGGTGATGCCGACCGCGCCCTCGGCGCCGAAGGCCAGCCGGTAGAAATAGGTGACCAGCGTGTCGGTCGAATAGCTCGGATTGCCCTGCACGCCCTGCATCACATAGACGATGTCGAACTGGTTGAAGGTGTTGATGAAGGAAAGTGTGGTCAGCGTGCCGAGCGCCGGCATCAAAAGCGGCAGCGCAATGGAAAACAGCATGCGCGTATTGCCGGCTCCGTCGAGCTTCGCCGCCTCGAAGATCTGGCCGGAGATCTGTCTCAAGCCAGCCGTGTAGATCAGCACCGGCAGGCCCATCCAGTTCCACGCATCGACGGCGATGAGCATGCCAAGCGCCGTGTGGCTGTTGCCGAGCACTGTCAGGCTGGCCTGATGCAGGCCGAGGCCGTTCAGCGCCCATTCGACGATGCCGCCCGGCGCCAGAAGCAGCCGCCACAGCGCGCCGACGATGACGGGGCTGAGCACCGCGGGGAAGAAGAACACCGACTGGAAGAAGGCCGCTCCCTTGTCACGCAGGAAGAGCAGCCAGGCGAACAAGAGCCCGAGGCCGTTCTGCAGCAGCATGATGCCGAAGAACCAGACGACATTGTGCCCGAGCGCGCCATAGAGCCGCGCGCCGCTCGGGAAGACGAACAGGCGCGAGAAGTTCGCCAGGCCCGCGAACTCCTGCATGCGCAGCCCCTTCCAGGCAAAGAAGCTGCCCCATAGCGACATCAGCAGCGGGTAAAGCACGAACAGCCCGTAGACGGCCAAAGCCGGCAGGATGAACAGCACGGCCATGCGCTGCTGCGTGCGCTGGAGGCTGGTCATGCGGCGAAGCTTGATCATCGGCTGTTTTCTGTCGGGATGGAGCGCCGGCCGCGTCGCGGCCGGCTGAATGCCTTACTGCTTTGGCTTGAACCAGGTGGCAACGGCGGCCTGCATGTCGGCCGCCAGCTTCTCCGGCGCGACATTGCCCTCGACCATGTCGATGATCTCGGACTGCATCACCGAGGACGCCGTTGGCGTCTGCCAGCGGAAGCCGACAAGCGTGAGATAGGGCGTCGAATTCTTCGACATCTCCATCATTTTGGCGAGCACCGGATCCTTGACGGTGACGTCGGTGCGTGCCGGCGGCCAGCCGAGCTCGTCGGCAAAGAGTTGCGCGAACTCGGCCGAGGCCATGAAGTTGAGCACCCTGGTCGCCGCCTCCTTGTTCTGGCTCTCCGAGACGAGACCATAGGAGCCGTCGGAGAAGGCCGACGTGTAGAGTTTGGTCGAGGCGTCATCGGCGGGGAACGGGAAGATCGAGAATTTCAGCTTCGGGTTCTGCGACTTGAAGCTGCCGTTCTCGAACGAGCCGCCGAAGAACATCGCCGCCTTGCCGCCGATGAATTGCTGCGTGGCGGTGGTGTAGTCGATGCCGGCGAAGCCGTCGGAATAATAGGGCTTCAGTTCGGCGAAACGCTTCAGCGCCGCAACGTAGCGAGGATCCTCGAACGTCGCCTTGCCGCTCATCATCTCGTCATAGAAGCCAGGTCCGTAGATCGTCGGGCCGATGACGCCGACGCCGATCTCCAACTCCCACGCCGAGCCGTTGGCACCGCCATTGGCGATCGGCGTGATGCCCGCCGCCTTGAGTTTTTCGCAGGCTGCGACGAAGTCCTTGTAGGTCTTCGGGATCTCGATGCCTTGCGCGGCAAAAATGTCCTCATTGTAGAAGACGCCCATCATCGGCACCGAATAGGGCACGCCATAGAGCTTGCCGTCGGCACGGCCGCGCGCGCCGCCAAGCGCTGCGTCCGGCATGTTCTTCAATTCCGCCACGCTGTCGTCGAGCGCGTCGAGATAGCCGCCTTCGACAAAGGGCTGCAATTCGCCATAGGCCTTGAGCTGCGCGATGTCGGGTCCGCGGCCGCCGCGCAGCGCCGTGCTCAGACGGTTCTGGTAGTCGGCGTCAGGCGTGAACTGGATATCCACCTCGATGCTCGGATTGTTCTTCTCGAAGACATCGAAGATGCGGCGCATCGCGGCCTCGTCCTCGGTGCGCCAGCTCCACAGCGTCACCGTGCTGTCCGCGCGGGCCGGAAGCGTCGTGAAAACGCCGGCGCAGGCGGCGGCGAGGCCGCCGATCAGGCTGAGCGCGGCGCGCCGGTGGATTGAAAGCATGCTCATTGCCAGTTCTCCCATTTTTTCTGTTTCTGAGGCTCGCGCGGCAGCGAAGCCGCGGGAGAGTCATCTGCTTTTTCATAAAGTCATTATAACGACATGATGCTTGTCGCAAGAGCCAAAAACCATGGAGGCCATCTGGCAGTCTCGAATGAAGAGGGAAGAATAAGGTTATCTATTTGAATTTCAAATGTAAATTTTCCCGAAGAGTCACAATCGAGGCTTCTTGATCCACAAGCGCTGACCGCGCGTTCGAAGGTAACCGCTTGCGCCTCGGCTCAAACTTGTCATAACGTCATTGCTCTTATCGCGGCTTATGTGGAGGAATGCCGATGTCGTCTGCCTGGATCTCGAAACTGGCGTTTGCCGCGGGTCTCGTTGCGCTTCCCGCCGCCGGCTGGGCGCAATCGGTCAACATCTCCTATCTGACCCACTGGTCGCCGGAGACGGTGGCCCTGCTCGAAGCGGCGGCCAAGGATTTTTCCAAGACCAATCCCGATGTCGGCATCACCGTGCGCGCCGTTCCCTTCGGCGACTTGCTCACCACGCTGCGCTCACAGGGCGGCTCCTCCGACGGGCCAACGATCGCCGGCATCTATGATCTGTGGCTGCCGGAACTGGCAAGGGACAAACTCGTCGCCCCTGCGCCCGAAGCGATAGCCAATGAGGTAAAGAACGCCTGGCCGGCGGGCGTCGTCAGCGCCGCCTCGGTCGGCGGCACGCTCTACGGCATTCCGAACGAGATCGACGTCTACGCGCTGAACTACAACAAGGAACTGTTCAAGGAGGCCGGCATTGCCGCGCCGCCCAAGACCTGGGCCGAATTCAAGGATGCCGCGGCAAAACTGACCGACAAGGATAAGGGCCAGCAGGGCTTCGGCATGATCAACTCCTGGGCGGCGGGCGTGGTCCATCCCTTCGCCTCGCTGCTCGTCTCCAATGGCGGCAACCTTGTCAAGGATGGCAAGCCGGCGCTAGACAGCGCCCAGGCCGGCGAGACCTTCGCGCTCTACGAACACCTGATAAAGTCCGGCGCCAGCAATCCGGCGATGGCGACGGCCGACGCCAACACCACCGGTCCGTTCCTCGACAATTTCGTCTCCGGCAAGACCGGCATGATCATCATGGCCAACTGGTGGGAAAGCGCGCTCAAGACCGGCATGGGCGACAAGTTCGCAAACGTCGCCACCGCGCCGATCCCGGTCGGCCCGAGCGGCGACAAGCCGCATTCGATCTCCTATTCCTGGATGACTGTCGTCAACGCCAAGGCCGGCGAGGCCGAGCAGAAGGCGGCCTGGGAATTCCTCGCCTGGCTGAACAGCCCGAAGTCGGGCAAGAACGGCGCTTCGGCCATGTCCGACATTTTGATGTCGATGGGCATCCTGCCCTCGCGCAGTTCCGACATCGAGGCGCACAAGGACAAGCTCGGCTCCGAATTCCTCTCCGGCTATGTCAGCGTGCTGGCTGACGCTCGGCCCTTCCCCGTCGTGCCCGGCGGCCAGGAGTTCTCGGAATCCCTGCAGCAGACGCTCGAGGCGTTGCAGTATGGCCAGGTCTCGGCCAAGGATGCGCAGGCGAGCGCTGAGGCCGACGCCACGTCGATCCTGGAGCGCGCGGCGAAGTAAGCTCAGGCCCTCCGGCCTGGCGTGTTTTGGGTCTGATGAATGGCCAAAACTTTTCGTGCCTCGGCGGGCATCATGCTTGCGCCCGCCGTGACATTGATCGGCGTCTTCGTGCTCGTGCCGATGCTGCTCACCATCTGGCTCTCCTTCCAGGACTGGTCGACGCAGACGCCCTTTTCCGACGCGAGCTTCGTCGGGCTTGGTAATTTCCACGAGATCTTTGGCCCGACCTCGATCGGGCGCGACTTCAAGACCGCGCTGTTCAACACCGCGGTCTACACCGCTCTCTCGGTCGTCCTCATCCTGCCGCTCTCGGTCGTCTTCGGCCTGATGGTCTATCAGCGTGACGTCGCCGGCGGCACCGCGTTGAGGACGGTGTTGTTTTCCACCTACATGGTGCCGATGATCGCGGTGGCGCTGGTCTGGTCGAAACTCTATTCGCCGAGCGAAGGCCCATTCAATCAGCTGCTCGGCCTTATCGGCATCGGCCCGCAGCCCTGGCTCTCCTCGCCGCGCTCGGCGCTGATCTCGATCGTCTTCCTCAATGTCTGGCAGCAGGTCGGCTATTTCACCGTGCTGGCGATTGCAGGACTGACGCAAATCCCGGGCAGCCTCTATGAGGCGGCCACGCTCGACGGCGCCAACCGACGCGAGCAGTTTCGTTTCATCACGCTGCCCTTGCTTCGGCGCACGCTTCTCTTCAGCGCCGTCATCGCCATCATCAACGCGGTGCAGGTGTTCGAGCCGGTCGCGCTGATCACGCAAGGCGGGCCGGTCGGCTCGACCAATGTGCTGACCTACCATATCCGCCGCGTCGGGATCGAACGCGCGCAAGGCGGGCTGGGCTCGGCCATGGCGGTGATGCTGATGCTGTCGCTGATCGTCTGCGTCTCGGCGCTGTTCTCACTTGTCAACCGGAAGGACAGCGAATGAGCGCGGCAACCCATTCGCTCACCCGCAAGCGTCCCTCGGGGCGCACAGCGCTGCTTGCAACACTGATGCTCCTAGTCGCCGTGGCCTCTGCCTTCCCGCTTGCGTGGATGGTGCTGTCCAGCTTGAAGACGCCGGCCGAGACCATGCAAGTGCCGCCGGTCTGGATCCCGCGCACGCCGACGCTCGAGGCTTACGAAAAGGTCGCCGGCGTCATCAATGTCGGCCGCTCGATGTGGAATTCCTTGGTCATCGCCTCTGTCACCACCGCCGGCATTCTGGTGACCAGCATGATGGCCGGCTACGCCTTCGCCAAATACTCGTTTCCAGGCCGCTCGCTGCTGTTTTCGCTGCTGATCGCCACCATGTTCCTGCCGCCGATCGTCACGCTGATCCCGCTCTACCGCATGGTCGGCTCGATCGGGCTGAACGCCAGCCTCGCCGGCATCATCGTGCCCAATCTCGCCAATGCCTTCGGCATCTTCCTGATGCGCCAGTTCATTGCCGGCGTGCCGGACGATCTGATCGACGCCGCGCGCATGGACGGCGCCTCCGAGTTGCTCATCCTGTTCAAGATCGTGGCGCCGAGCGTGGCACCGGCGATCGCGGCGCTGGCGCTGTTCGCATTCGTCTATCACTGGAACAGCTATCTCTGGCCGCTCACCGTGCTGCAGGGCAATGCCGACGCCTATCCGATCGTGATCAGCCTGAGCCGGCTGCTGAGCTACAACCGCGGCGCCGTCAACACCGGCCTGGTGATGGCCGGCGCAACGCTCGCGGTGCTGCCGCCGCTGATCCTATTCGTCTTCCTGCAGCGCTTCTTCGTCGACTCGATCATGGGCTCGGCGATCAAGGGGTAGGTCGTTCGGCCATAGCTTCACGTCGGATGCCTGCAGCCACCAACGGCGCTGCCGCAATCCTCACACCTTGATACCGCGCAGGAAATGCAGGCCAAGCCAGTTGAGCGGACCGCCTTCGATGCGCTCGAAGCCGGCTGCCGCCAGCGGTTCGCGGAGGCGGTGCAGGTCGAACTGGCCATGCAGGCCGTGCTTTGCCGACATGTGTCCGCGCTCGCTGACGGGGCCGGCATAGTCGATCAGCAACAGCCGTCCGCCGGGCGGCAGAACGCGCGCAGCCTCGCGCAGGCAAAGGCTGCGTCGCGCTTCCGGCACCATGTGCAGCACCGTGGTGAAAGTGACTGCATCGAAGCGTCCGTCCGCGAACGGCAATTCGGCCGCATCGGCATGATGAAACGCGATATCGAGGCCAGCCCGGCTCGCCTTGCGGCGAGCGGCGGCAAGCATCTTTTCGGAGACGTCGACACCGACCACCGATCCGCCGGGCTGCACGCGGCGCCAGGCGGAAATCGCCTGCGTGCCGGTGCCGCATCCGACGTCCAGCAGTTGGAAGCCCGGCCCAAGGCCGGCCAGATCGAGCAGAGCCTCGCGATAGGCCAGGTCCCGCCCACGCGTCAGCACGAGAACGAGCAGGTCATAAAGACGCGGGAAGCCAATGCCCTTGTTCGCGTTCGGGCCGATTGCAGCGCCAGCGGTATGCGCTTCGCTTCGCATATGGTGCATGTTCGTCACGTCCTTTCTTCGACAGCGCGAGAGCCGGCGAATGCCGGCACATCGATTGCCCAACTGGTGAAGCTTCGAAACAGTAAGTATGATAATGGACATCCTGTTCGGAACTTTCGACAGACGATGCGGGCGGATTGTCCGTTAACGGACAATCCGGGCTTGCCGTCCTGGAAAGGGTACCGGGAGAGGCGCTCAAACGGTTGGGTGCGCAAAGGGAGGAGTGATCCATGCCGCGCGGAATCGATCGGCGGGCCGCCCGGACCCGCAACGCCCTTCATCAGGCGCTTCTGACGCTCATGCTGCGCAAGGGCTACGAGGCGCTCTCTGTGCAGGACATCATCGATGAAGCCGATGTCGGCCGCTCGACCTTCTATGCGCACTATACCGGCAAGGAGGACCTGCTGCGCAGCGGCTTCCAGCTGCTTCGGGAGGAGCTCAAGGAGGCGCAATCCGCGATGCGCGCAAGAGCCGGGGCGTTACACGACGATCCGCTTGGCTTCAGCACGGCCATGTTCGAGCATGCGGCCCGGTATGCCGATCACTACCGGACGATGATCGGCGGGCGAGGCGGCGCCGTGACGGAGAACGAGATCCGCCTGATCCTGTCGGAAATGGTGCGGCAGGAACTGTCCTCCACCCTCCACGACGATACGATGCCGCGCGACTTCGTCGTGCAATTCATCGTCGGCGCCTTCCTTACGGCACTGAACTGGTGGTTCGAGCGGAAGCCCGGACTGCTGCCGTCTGAGGTCGACGCCATGTTCCGGAGCCTGGTGCTCGACGGGCTTTCACCCCTGATCGGCGACGAGCGCGGACGGACGGATCCCCCTGCCGCAAATGGGCATGCTGAGTGATCAATCCGAAGGGCCAGGCCTCGTCCGTAAGAGCCGATCAGAGAGAGCTGTCGCGCCGTATGCTTGCCCATCGACATCATCGACATTCGGCAAGTCGAGCGCGGAACGCAGCAAGCCGGCATCCCGCCGGTAGAGCGTCGAATAGCGGACGGGTGCCAGGAGGTCGGCGTAAGGTTGGAAATCCGAAATACGCTTGTTGAAGGGTATCGCTCCGCAACCGGGAACCAGACAGTCTCCCTTTCCTTTCGGACATTGGCTGAAGGAACAGAGCCGGCCAAAGTAGCGGTCGCTGCCGGGCTCGAACAGGAATACGTCGAGCTGATGGTTGGCGACGCTGATGCCCACGCCTGCCTCGAAGGCCTTTCGCAGTGAGGCGGCTCCCGCGCGGCGCAACTCGCCGAGCCGATGTTGCGAGTCGATCCACACCGCCAGATCGAGATCGCCGCTCGTGCCAGACCTCGACGCGCGCGCGGCGGAATTCGCTGAACCGGGGGACCTCCTTCCAGAGCGGTTTTGCCACTGACCCTATGACAGCGATCGCCTCGATCTCGGGGAACGCCATCCAGGACTGCGTGACGACATCGGCGGCCTGGCGGAATTCGCGCTGGCGCCGCAGGAGGTAACGGTTCTGCTCTTCGATCTGCGCGCGCTTCATGGTTCACCCAAGCAGCTTCATCTGCGTTTGCGGCCATCGGAGGCCGAGTTCGGCAAGCCGTCAAGAGTGCGACTGTCCCTCACTCAAATCGCGCAGCCGTCCACGCGCCGCCTGCCGCATTCGACTCCACCGCCGCCGCCACGAACTTCACGCCGCGCGCGCCGTCGACCACGTCGGGCACCTGCGCCGCCCGCGCGGCATCGATCGTTCCGCCCGAGCGATGCGCGCGGATGATGTCGGCGGCGTCGCGGTAGAAATTGGCGAAGGCCTCGATATAGCCCTCGGGATGCGCGGCCGGCATGCGCGAGACGCGCCGGGCTTCCGCCGTCGAGCCGTGGCCGCCGCGCACCAGCGTGCGGGTCTCCTCGCCATAGGGCGAGAAGCGCAGTTCCTCCGGCCGCGTGCCCGACCATTCGAGTCCGGCCTTTTCGCCATAGATGCGCACCGAAAGGTCGTTGTAATGGCCTGGCGAGGTCTGGCTGGCGAGGATCGTGCCGCGCGCCCCGCCCGCCCAGCGCACCAAGACATGCGCATTGTCATCGAGCCGCCGTCCGGGAACGGCGGTGAAGAGGTCGGCCGAGACCGCCTCCGCCTCGAAGCCGGAGATGAAGCTCGCCAGGTTGAAGGCGTGCACGCCGATGTCGGCAAGGACCGCCGACTGCCCGGCGCGCGCCGGGTCGGTGCGCCACTCGGCCTGCTTCTGCCCTTGCGCGTCGATCAGCTGCGTCAGCCAGTCCTGGATATAGGCGCCATGCACGGAAACCACGCGGCCGAGCGCGCCCGCCGCCACCATCTCGCGTGCCTGGCGCACCATGGCGTAACCGGTGTTGTTGAGCGTCACGACGAAGCGGCGCTTCTTGGCTTTCGTCAGCGACACCAGGGCTTCCGCCTCGGCTAGCGTCGTCGACAGCGGCTTGTCGCAGATGACGTCGATGCCGGCCTCGAGGAAGGCGGTGGCGATCGGCGCATGCAGATGGTTGGGCGTGACGATGACCACCGCCTCGATGCCGTCCGGCCGCGCCGCTTCGGCTTTCGCCATGGCATGGTAATCGGTGTAGCTGCGCTCGGGCGCGATACCGATCTCGGCGGCCGAGGCGGCTGCATTCTCCGGATCCGAGGACAGCGCTCCCGCCACCAGAGAGATCTGGTCGTCGAGCCGCATTGCCAGCCGATGCACCGCGCCGATGAAGGCGCTGCGGCCGCCGCCGACCATGCCGACCGTCAGGCGTTTTCGCGCGGTTCCGTCAGCGGTTGCATAGACCATATCTAGATTCCTCCGGATGGCTGTCATTGGCCGCGCAGGACTATAGAGTGCGCTCCGCCAATTTCGAACAGCTTTTCCAAATTTTGTTTTGTGAAACGACCACACCGCGCTAGCCTTGCGCGGCATTGTCGAAGGAGGGTTCGATGAGTTTGCGCGATTTTCCTAGCGCTGGCGCTGCCCCTCCCCTGCCTGCCGGCATCCTCTCCCCGTATAGGGACGGGGAGAGGGGCGCTCTCATCAGCGGTTTCGCCAATCGCCAGCGTTGCAAGATGAGAGCCAGCGTTTCGGCCAGCCCCCTTCTCCCCGTCACTATACGGGGAGAAGGTGCCGGCAGGCGGATGAGGGGCGGCGCCGACTTGGACAATTGGCGGTCTCCACCGCAATGTTGGATCGCTTCATACGCGACAGTTCAAACCCGGCCCGTTCCATGAGCAACGCGCGAACTTCACCCGGCCGAGCCGGCGCCGGCGACAGCGTCCCCCGCAAACGGAGCCGTTCGCTGGCGGCACTTGGCTACACGAAACCACAAACCTACGAAGAGCTGCGCGCCGTGCTCTCGTCCGGCACCGTGCATTTCCCGAAGCGGCTGCGGCAGGTCGCCATCTTCCTATGGCAGCATCCGAGCGACGTTGCGCTCGGCACAATCGCCCAGGTGGCAGACCAGGCCGGCGTGCAGCCTTCGACCCTGGTGCGCTTCGCGCAGATCTTCGGATATGCCGGATTTTCCGATTTCCAAGGCTTGTTCAAGGAGCATATCAAGGGCTCCTGGCCGGAGGGTCGTTCTCAAGGCGGCCAGGAGCCGGCCAAGGAACAGAGCAGCAACTTGCATTTCCTCAACGGCATGGTCGGCGCCTCGCAGGCCTCGCTCAGCCGCATCGGCAACGGCTTCGACATCGGCAGCTTCGAGAAAATGGTGGAGCTGCTGGCAGTAGCCGAGCTGATCTATGTCATCGGCAGCAAGCGTGCCTTCCCCGTCACCACCTATCTGTCGCTGACGCTGTCGCAACAGGGCGTGCGCAATGTGCTGGTCGACAATGTCGGCTCGACCGCGTTCGACCAGGTCGGCTGCATAAGCCCGCGCGACGCGGTGCTCGCCGTCTCCTTCAGCCCCTACAATTCGATCACGCCCGATCTCGTCGCCGTCGCGCATGAGCGTGGGGCATGCATCGTCGCCATCACCGACAGCACCTTTTCGCCGCTGGTGAAACTTTCCGACACCTGGCTGGAGGTGGTCGAGTCCGACTTCGCCGGCTTCCGCTCTCTGGCCGCCTCGCTGGCCGTCGGCATGGCTTTGGTCCACGGCGTCGTCGCGCGCCGGACAGGCTGACCGGCACGGTTGACTAAAGGGAACTGTCGTTCCATATTTGAAAAAATAGAAACTTTGTTCCGGGAGGAGGAATGGAGGTTCGGCTCGACAGCAAGGTGGTGCTGGTCACCGGCGCGACGCAAGGCATCGGCCGTGCGATCGCCGAGACGGTCGCACGCTCCGGCGCCGAAGGGCTGCTGATCACTGGCCGCAACCGGCAACGCGGCGACGCTGTCGCGGCGGAACTGGCGGCGATCGGTACGCCTGCCGCTTTCGTCGCCGCCGATCTCGGCGACCCGGAGACTCCGGCGCTGCTTGCCGCGGCATGCATCGAGCGCTTCGGCCGCATCGACGGGCTGGTCAATGCAGGGGCTCTGACCGACCGCGCCTCTTTCGTCAGCGCAAGCCTTGACGACTGGGAACCATTGTTCGCCGCCAACGCCCGCGCGCCTTTCTTCCTGATGCAGGCGGCCATCGCCGACATGAAGAAGCGCGGTGAAGGCGGCGCCATCGTCAACATCCTGTCGATCAATGCCCATTGCGGCTCGCCGGAGCTTGCCGTCTATTCCGCCACCAAGGGCGCGCTGGCGACGCTGACCAAGAACGCCGCCAACGCGCATCGCTTCGACCGCATCAGGGTCAACGGCATCAATGTCGGCTGGACCGACACGCCGGCCGAACGCGTCATGCAGGCCGAAACGCTCGGCCAGGGGCAAGGCTGGCTCGACGCGGCCAATTCCGCGCAGCCCTTCGGCCGGCTGTTCTCGGTGGACGACATCGCGAACCTCGCCGTCTTCCTGCTCTCCGACGCGGCCGGCCCGATGACCGGCGCGCTGATTGACCAGGAGCAGTGGGTGGTCGGAGCAAATCGGTGAGTGCCGCCAGGAGCCTACGCCCTGCCCTGCTCGACCACCTACCGTCCGAGGTCCGCAAACCCGCTTACGATCGTGCCGCGCTCAAGCCTGGCATCGCCCATATCGGCGTCGGCGCTTTCCACCGCTGTCATCAGGCCGAGTACACTGACGATCTTCTGGCCAAGAATTTCGACCATTGGGGACTGGTCGGCATCAACATCCGCCCGCCCCTGCTTGGCCAGACGCTCGGCCAACAGGACGGTCTCTACACGCGCCTGATCCGCCACAACGACGAAGTCGAGGCGCGCGTCATCGGCAGCATCGTACGTGTCGTCGACAGCCAGGAAAGTGCGGCGCCGGCGCTCGAGGTGCTTTCTTCGCCCGACATCGAGATGGTTACCATGACGGTGACCGAAAAAGGCTATTGCCACATCCCGTCGAGCGGCGCGCTCGACCTCGATCATCCCGACATCGTCCACGACCTCGCCAACCCTGAGGCGCCGCGCAGTGTGCCCAGCATCCTGGCAAGGGCGCTGGAGTTGCGCATGGCCTCGCATGGCCGGCCGGTCACGCTGCTGTCCTGCGACAACATCCCGACCAATGGCACCATCCTCGGCAATGTCGTGCGAGCGTTCGCCGAACGGCGTGGCAACCGGCTGGCGGACTGGATCGCCGCCAACGTCGCCTTCCCCTCCGCCATGGTCGACCGCATCGCGCCGGCCACGACCGAGGCCGATATCGACACGGTGGAAAAACGCTTCGGCTATCGCGACGGCGCCGTCGTCGTCGGCGAGCGCTTCCGTCAGTGGGTGATCGAGGACCGTTTCGCCGGCCGCGTGCCGCGCTGGGATCGTGTCGGCGCGACCTTCGTCGATGACGTCACCCCTTTCGAGCTTCTCAAGATGCGGGTGTTGAACGGCGCCCAGACGACCCTTTGCTATCTTGGGGTTCTCGGCGGCTTCGAGCATAGCTTCGAAGCGATTGCCGATCCGTCTT
The DNA here is from genome assembly GCF_033977165.1 of Mesorhizobium captivum. Taxonomy (NCBI): domain Bacteria; kingdom Pseudomonadati; phylum Pseudomonadota; class Alphaproteobacteria; order Hyphomicrobiales; family Phyllobacteriaceae; genus Mesorhizobium; species Mesorhizobium captivum. The sequence goes on along the minus strand of NZ_JAVIJB010000001.1, from coordinate 19,375 downwards.
TGGCAACCTTCGTCCGCCGCATGCTGATGGAAGAGACGCTGCCGACGCTGATGCCGGTGCCCGGCATCTCGCCGGCAGCCTATGTCGAGCAGAGCCTTTCGCGCCTCACCAACACGGCGATCCGCCATCGCAACCACCAGATCGCCACCGATGGCTCGCAGAAGATCGTGCAGCGCCTGCTCAACCCGATCCGCGACCGCCTGGCCAAGGGTAAGAGCATCGCGCTTCTCTCCGTTCCCGTTGCCGGCTGGATGGCCTATCTGGTCAAGGCCTCCGCACGCTTCGGTCGCACCTGGCAGGTGTCGGATCCGTTTGCGGAAAAGATCGCTGCTCTTGCCGACCGCGCCGGTTTGGACAGCAAAGCCCTCGCCGACGCGATCCTCGCCATCGACGCCATTTTCGATCCGGCTTTAGCCGCCAACGCCACATTCCGCGCGCATGTCATCGCCGGCCTTGATGGTCTGCTTTCGAACGACCCGATGGGCTTTGTCAGACAAGTCTGTGCTGGGCCAACGGATGCGCGGTTGAAGCAGCCGGCGCGATCTGCATAGTTAGGAACCGGGAGGGATCATGAAGCTTGGACTGCTCACGGCGCCATTTCCGGATACGCCGCTCGGCGAAGTCGCCGAATGGGCGCGCTCGGCCGGCTTCGAGGCCCTGGAGATCGCCTGCTGGCCGAAGGCTTCGGGCGCCAGCCGCCGCTATGCCGGCACCAGCCATATCGACGCCGCCGGCACCTCGGCCGCGCAAGCCAAGGACATTGCCGCCGAGCTTGCCGGCAAGAGCCTGACCATCTCCGGCCTCGGCTTCTACCCCAATCCCCTGCATCACGATCAAGCGCACCGGGAGGAGGTCATCGATCACCTGAAGAAGGTGATCGTGCTGGCAAGCCGCATGGGTGTCCCGCTCGTCAACACTTTTTGCGGCGGCGATGCCTCGAGGACTGTGGATGCGAACTGGGAAACCGCGCAAAAAGTCTGGCCCGCCATCATCGCTCATGCGCGCGAGCATGGCGTCAAGCTCGCTTTCGAGAACTGCCCGATGATCTTCAGCTATGACGAATGGCCGGGCGGGCACAACATCGCCTACTCGCCTTACGTCTGGCGCCGCATCCTGGAGGCCTGGGGCGGCGACGTCGGCATGAATTTCGATCCCTCGCACCTCGTCTGGCAGATGATCGACAAGGAGCGCTTCATCCGCGAGTTCGGCCCGCACATGCTGCATGTGCATGCCAAGGACCTGATGATCGATCATGATGGTTTGTACGAGCGCGGAATCCTTTCGGCTGGCATAGGCTGGCAAGTGCCGCGCATGCCGGGGCTGGGCGACATCAACTGGAGCAGCATCTTTTCGGGCCTTTACCGGGCCGGATATGACGGGCCGGTCATCATCGAGCATGAGGACCGCCGCTTCGAGGGGAGCGACGAAAAGGTGAAGCGCGGTTTCCTGCTGGCCCGCGATGTGCTGCGCCCCTTCGTCAAATGAAGCAACAACGGCTTGGCTCCGGCGCGATCGGGGTCCCCCGGAACTGCAAACTGAACTGCAACTGACAATCAATGTGGAGGAGTACAGAAATGAAGAAATACCTGACCATGGCGCCGCTTCTTGCCGGTGCCGCCCTGCTTGCCTCGGCGGGCGTCTCGTCCGCCGAGGGCAAGTACACGATCGGCATCTCCAACACCGTGCAGGGCAATGGCTGGCGCGAGGAGATGATCTGCGCGATGAAGGCGCAGGCCCTCGCTTCCGGCGAAGTGGCGAAGCTCAATATCGCGCACCGCAACACCGACGCAGCCGGCCAGCTCGAGGACATCCGCAACCTGATCAGCGCCAAGGTAAACGCCATCGTCGTCAACCCGGCCGATCCGGCCGGCATCAAGGCCGGCCTCGAGGAAGCCACCAAGGCCGGCATCGTCGTGGTCGCCGTCGACCAGGCGGTGACCGAGCCGTCCGCCTACATCATCTCCAACAACCAGGAACAATATGCCTATCTCGGCGCCAAGTGGCTGTTCCAGCAGATGGGCGGCAAGGGCGAAGTGCTCTACATGCGCGGCGCCGCCGGCGCCTCGGCCGACAGCGACCGCGACAAAGGCTTCAAGAAGGCGCTGGCCGAATTCCCCGACGTGAAGGTCGCGCAGGAAGTCTTCACCGGCTGGCAGCAGGACCAGGCCAAGCAGCAGATACTCTCCTTCCTCGCCACCGGCACGCCGATCAACGGCATCTGGACCTCCGGCATCGACAACGTCATCGTCGACGCGCTGGTCGAGCAGCAGGCGCCGATGGTGCCGGTTGTCGGCGCCGATAACGCCGGCTTCGTCGGCCAGCTCAACACGGTCAAGGATCTGGTCGGCGCGGCCGTCACCAACCCCGGCTCGATCGGCGGCGCCGGTGTCACGCTGGCGCTGCAGATCCTCGACGGCAAGAAGCCGCCTCAGCAGACCGTGCTCGTCGAGCCGCAGCTCTGGGAAAACGCCACCGACGAAGGCAAGGCCAAGCTGAAGTCGGCCGCCGATCCGTCGCTCAGCCCGGAATGGCCGGTCTCGATCGCGATCCCGGACTGGACCACCTACACCAAGGACCAGATCGTCGCCTGCAAGGGCCCTGGAGAATAATCGCCTGATCTGAAACGGGAGCGCGAGGACGCCGGACTAAGGTCTGGCGTCCTTGCCATTTGGTTTGGCGCGCATAATTTGAGCCGTTGGATCGAGAACGCTTTGACTACCAATCCCCTCCTCGACGCCACCGGCGTGGCGAAGAATTACGGCGCTGTCGCCGCGCTGCGCAACGCCTCGCTGTCGGTGCTGCCGGGCGAGGTCCATGCGCTGATGGGCGCCAACGGCGCGGGCAAGTCGACGCTGGTGAAGATCCTGACCGGCGCCATCCGGGCCGACGCCGGCCGCGTCCTGATCCGCGGCGAGGCCCGCGACGTGCGCTCGCCGGCCGCCGCGCGCCGCGCCGGCCTGCTCCCGGTCTACCAGGAACCGGCGCTGATTCCCGATCTCGATGTCCTTTCCAACCTCAGGCTCACCGGCACGCCGGTCGAGCCTTTCCGCGCCTGGGTGCGGGAGCTCGGCATTCCGAACCTCGATATACGCGAGACCGCGCGCGACATTCCGCTGGCTATTTTGCGCGTGCTCGACCTGGCGCGCGCGCTCGCTGTCGAGCCCGATGTGCTGCTGCTCGACGAGATGACGGCGGCGCTGCCCGCCAACCTCGCCGAAAAGGTGCTGGAGGTCGTGCGCCGCCAGGGCGACAGCGGCCGCTCAGTCATCTTCATCTCACACCGTTTCGTCGAGATCTCCGCGCTCTGCGACCGCGCCACGGTGCTGCGCGACGGTGCCACCGTCGGCGTCGTCGACATCGAGCCGGGCGTCGAGGAAAAGATCGTCGAGATGATGCTTGGCGCCCGCATCGAGAAGACCAGCGTCGCCGCGGCCCGCGTGGCAGGCGAGGCTTCGGCCGGAACGGACAGCCATCCTCGGCTTTCGGTGCGCAACCTGCAGCTCGGCACCAAGCTGCATGACGTCTCCTTCGATCTCGCCAATGGCGAGGTGGCCGGCGTCGTCGCGCTCGAGGGCCAGGGCCAGGACGAGCTTTTTGCCGCCCTTGCCGGCTCGATCCGGCCGGCCGCCGGCACGATCGCTGTCGACGGTGCGCCGGTGAAATTTTCGCATCCGAGCGACGCGATCCGCGCCGGGTTTGCCTATGTGCCCGGCGACCGCACCGAGGCGCTCGCCATGCAGCGCTCGGTGCGCGAGAACATCGCGCTGCCCTTCAGCGCGGCACTGCGCAAATGGGGGCCGATCCGGGTGCAGCGGGAACGCATGGTGGTTTCCAGCGCCATTGCCCGGCTGCAGATCGATACCCGCGCGCAGGGCGAAGTGCAGCGCCTTTCCGGCGGCAACCAGCAGAAGGTGACCATCGCCCGCTGGATCGCGGCGGACGCCCGCACCATCCTCTGCTTCGACCCGACGCGCGGCATCGATGTCGGCACCAAGCAGGAAATCTACAAATTGCTGCGCGAGCTCGCCGGCCTCGGCAAATCGGTGCTGTTCTATACATCCGAGCTGGAGGAGGTGCAGCGTGTCTGCGACCGCGTCATCGTCATCTTCGGCGGCCGTGTCGTCGACACTTTCCCGGTCGAGCTTGCCGACGAGCCGGCGCTGATGCGGGCTGCCTACGGCTTGCCGCGCGGCGCCAGGGAGGATGTGGGCATTCTGGCCGATGTCAGGCCCACCCCCGATGCGGAGGCCGCGTCATGATGCGTTTCCTGCGCCGCCAGGGCTGGGTCGCCGGCCTGCTCGCCCTGCTCATCTTCCTGTTTGTTATCACCAAGCTGATCCAGCCGGGTTATGGCAGCGGCGACTTCGGCTCGCTCGCGCGGGCAGTTTTGCCCTACGGTTTTGCGGTGGCTGCCCAGACCGTCGTCGTCATCGCGGGCGGCATCGACCTCTCGGTCGCCGCCATGATGGCGCTGACAAGCGTCACAGCCGCCTCGATGATGAACGGCGCCAGCGAGGAATATGCATTTTTCGTCGTGCCCTTCGTGCTCGCCATGGGCTTCGTGCTTGGCGCGCTGAACGGCCTCCTCATCGTCGTCACCCGCGTGCCGGATATCGTCGTCACCTTGGCCACGCTGTTCGTGCTGCAGGGGGCGGCGCTTCTGGTGCTCGACGCGCCCGGCGGCGCCGCCGCCGAGTGGCTGAAGGCAACCGTCGTCGGCACCATGCCGATCGCCGGCCTGCCGGATTGGGCCGACGCCTGGGTTCCGAAGGCGCTGGTGCTGCTCCTCGTCTGCCTCTTCGTCATATGGATTCCGCTGAGAAGCTCGCGGCTTGGCCTCTCCATCTACGCCATCGGCAGCGACGAGCTCGCCGCCTTCCGCAGCGGCGTGCCGGTGGCGCGCACCAGGATCGTCGCCTACGCGCTCTCCGGCCTGTTCGCAGCACTTGGCGGACTTTCGCTCACCATCAGCACCGGCATCGGCGCGCCGATCCCCGGCCCCTATCTGCTCGCCAGCGTCGCGGCGGTGGTGCTTGGCGGCGTCGCGCTCGGCGGCGGCAAGGGCGGACTGCTCGGGCCGATCATCGCCGTCTTCGTGCTCAGGCTGGTGCGCACAGACCTGACGCTTCTCGCCATCGACCCCAATGTCACCGCCATCATCGAGGGCGCAATCATGGTCGCCGTGGTGATGTTCGGCGCCTTCATCACCATCCGGGGCCGCCCGGCAGGAGCAACGCCATGACGAGCAGCGCGACCATGCCCCAGCCTGCCTCGTTCGGCCGCCGCCTGAAGCGCTTCATGGCGGACCGGCCGCTCATTCCGCTGATCATCCTGCTCGTCATCCTGGTGGCGATCCTGCAGGTCCTGCGCCCCGGCATCGTCAACGAGCGCTGGATCGCCAACACCGCAAAGTTCGCCATCCCGCTGGCGATCCTCGCCGGCTGCCAGACCATGACGATGCTCACCGGTGGCATCGACCTGTCGGTCGGAACGGTGGCGACGATGAGCGCCTTCATCATGGCGACGCAGATTGTCAGCCAGAATCCGGCGGTAGCCTTTCTGCTCGCCATGTTGCCGGCGGTGCTGATCGGCCTCGTCAACGGCGTCGGCGTCGGCGTCTTCCGCGTCCATCCGCTGATCATGACGCTCGGCACCAGCCTGATCGGCACCGGCTTCCTGCAGGTCTATCAGCGCACCGTCATCGCCTCCGGCGCCAGGATCCCGGATTTCCTCAACTGGCTGGGCACTGGCCTTACCTACGGCTTTCCCAACGCGCTCTTCCTGTTCGTGCCGGTGGCGGTGCTGATCGTCTTCACGCTCAACCGCACCGGTTTCGGCCGCCTGCTCTATGCCGTCGGCGACAATGAGCGCGCGGCACGCCTCTCCGGCGTCCGCTACTGGCAGGTGATCACGGCGCTCTACATCATCTCCAGCCTGCTCGCCGGCATCACCGGCCTGCTCTATATCGGCTTGATCAAAGCGCCCTCGCTGTCGCTCGCCGAGCCGCTGGTGCTGCCTTCGGTGGCGGCGGCCGTCATCGGCGGCACCTCGATCTTCGGCGGCCGCGGCGGCTATACCGGCACCATCGTCGGCGCGCTGATCCTCACCGTGCTGACGACGCTGCTCACCATCCTGCATATGCCCGAAGGCGGCCGCCGCATTCTCTTCGGCTTTATCGTACTGTTCGTGACCGCGGCCTATTTGAGGATCATCGAGGACCGGTAGGCGGAAGCGCGGAAGCGGCGCTTTTGGGCTCAAGGGATCTGAACCGTCCCAATCCCATGGGAGAAGCCCCGATGGCCAAACGTTCGAGTGCCGGAGAAACCGACAGAACCGTCGCAAGCGATCTTGCCGACGACGATCCTCGTCTCGCGTTCATTTATCAGGAGGCGGTGAGAGGTCTCACCCATCAGCAGACCGTCGTGGAGAACATGAATACTCGCGCCGGCAGCCTTATCTTTGCCACCGCATTCGCAAACTCGCTGCTCGGCGGTGCGGCCCTTTCCAACGGGCTTGGGCTGTGGGACTGGACCGCGGTGGCTCTCCTGTTCGGCATCGGCGGGCTGATCGTCTTCATGCTTTGGCCCTACCACCAATACGCATTCCGCTTCGATCCGGAGGAGCTGCTCAATCAATATGTCGATGGCGACAGGCTGGCAACGATGTCGGCCATGCATCGCGCGCTTGCCCTTCGCATCAAGGCGGACATGGCCGGCAACTGGCGAATTATCCAGCGGCTCCGTATGGCGTTGCAGATAGCGCTGCTCTTTCTGTTGCTCGATATCCTGGCCTGGCTTCTGGCGATCGCGGGCGTTTGAGCCAAAGTATCGGGGCAGTCAACGCATCTGTCCGGCGTCCGCTACTGGCAGGTCCATCAGGCGGCCGAGCTGCCCTGTTCGTCCTCGACTGCATTCGGATCGCCCGGCGCCGTCGCCCAGGCGAGTTCCACCAGCGTCACCGTGCGCCGGCCGGCGCCGTCGATCTGGCAGACGATGAGGCCTTGCTCCTCGATATAGTCGAGCAGCCGCCGCGCGCGGCGCAGCGAATGCGAGCCATAGGCCCGCGCTATCGCCGCGTCGCTCGGGCAGGGCCAGCCTTCCTTTGCCGCTCTCGCGATCATCATGAACACGCCCTGCATGTCCTCAGGCAGCAGCGAGGCGCGCACCGAAACGTCCCGCCACGCGTCATCCTCCGCCATGTCGGAGCCGACACCGGCGCGGGCGCGCGTCAGCATGCGGCGGAACTCCGAAAGGTCGGGCACGACCGAAGCGAGCCCTTCGATCCGGCAACGGACGACGAACTCCTGGTAGAGCACGCCGATGACGCGGAAGCCGGCGTCGGGCTCGGCCAGGATGGCGCGCAGGATGCGGTCCATCCGCTCGCGCCGCTCGGCGAGATCCTCGGCGCTCGGCTGCGGCTCTGCCGGCTCCGGGCGGATGTCCAGTGGTGCGGCCTTGGCCGCCATCAATTGATCGAGGAGATCGGGCGAGGGCCGGCGCTGCGGCCGCACCGTCTCCGGCGGCGGCGCCGCCAGGATGATCGAGCGAGCGTTCTCGAGCGCCGCTTCCGGCAGCGGCATCAGCCGTGGCGTGCCGTTGCGTGGGCTCGTTTCCGTCGACCCGATCCGCAGGCTTAGCGGGCGGCGCGACAATGCCGGCCCGAGCGCCATGAAATGCCCCCGCTCCAGGTCGCGAAACGCTTCCGCCTGCCGGCGCTCCATGCCGAGCAGGTCGGCAGCGCGCGCCATGTCGATGTCGAGGAAAGTCCGGCCCATCAGGAAGTTGGAGGCTTCCGCCGCGACGTTCTTGGCGAGCTTGGCCAGCCGCTGCGTGGCGATGATGCCGGCAAGCCCGCGCTTGCGGCCGCGGCACATCAGATTGGTCATGGCGCCCAGCGAAAGCTTGCGCGCCTCGTCCGAAACCTCGCCGGCGGCGGCCGGCGCGAAGAGCTGCGCCTCGTCCACCACCACCAGCATCGGGTACCAATGGTCGCGCGCGACCTCGAACAGGCCGCCGAGGAAGGCGGCGGCGCGCCGCATCTGGTTTTCGGCGTCGAGTCCCTCGAGATTGAGCACCGTCGAGACGCGGTGGATACGCGCCCGCTCGCCGGCCGCCTGCAGGCCGCGCTCGGTGTGCTCCTCGGCATCGATCACCAGATGGCCGTAGCGTTCGCCGAGCGAGACGAAGTCGCCTTCCGGGTCGATAATGGTCTGCTGCACCCAGGGCGCGCTCTGTTCGAGCAGCCGCCGCAAAAGATGCGACTTGCCGGAGCCCGAATTGCCCTGCACCAGCAGGCGGGTCGCCAGCAGTTCCTCAAGGTCGAGGGCCGCCGACGCGCCTGCCGTCGTCTGCCCCATCTCGATTGCAACCGTCATCTCTCGACTCGACTAGTCTCCCCGCGCGAGAGGGGCTTAGCAACCGGAGCGCGGTGCGTCGAGCATGGGTCTTCGCCGTCGGCGCGATGTTCCACACCTAACGCATGTCGCCCAAAAGTGCGCAGCGGTTTTGGCAAAACGACATGCGTAGTACAAGGATTTAAAGCGCGTCGCCCGACTCCGTTTCAGCGCGACGCGCTTTAAGGGGCAATGGCGGCAGGCTGTCGCCAATCCCACTGGTCGGACCACCATTTTGCTGGCGCAATCCAACCATTGGCGTATCATTCTTTTGGGGAGGGTTCATGGCATGAGGAAGCCAATGAACGTCGCTTCGGAAGTGCCCGTCATGGACCTGACGGCGCAAGATCTTGTTTCATCTGCGCTTTCGAAATTCCGCGCCGGCGATACCGTCTCGACCCGGGCGATGCTCGATACCATCCGCCGATCCGACCCCGCCTGCGAGGACAGCGACGACCATCTGATCGAACTGATCGTCATGGCCGCGGTTGGTAAGACCATGGGCGTCGTGTTCGACCACCGCTCGCCCGACGAGCGGTTGCCGCGCCTGTCTTAGGAGGCATATCCGAAGCGATTACCCGCAGGCTTTTTTGCTCGCGTTTCTAAAGCGCGTCGCGCGGAAACGGATTCAAGCGACGCGCTTTAAGTCTTTGTTTTGATGCACGTCGTTCTCCCAAAACCGCTGCGCACTTTTTGGCGACATGCATTAGCTTCCCAGCGGATGCGGCATATAACCGACGAAACCGGCGATCTTCCAGCGGCCGCCGACCTTGCGGCAGAAATAGAGCGTCTGCCATTTGAGGCGGTCGACACCGCCGTCGGCCTTGGCGACGGAACCATCGAACTTCTTGTGCAGCACCGCGCGATCGCCATCGACGTCGATGTCGCGCATGTTGGTGACGCGAAACAGCGCTTCGCGCAGCGGCTCAGCGAATGTCGTCGCCGCGGTTTCCTTGGCCTGGCGCAGCCATTCGTCGCGATAGACCTCCAGCCTCGGGAATTGCAGCCGCCAGGCATCGGCATTGGCAAGGAAATGCGCATGCATGCCGAAGAAGCCTTCGGCGATGAAGTCGTCCTCGACCATCGACCAGTCCTGGCCGAGGAAGGCATCGATGTCGCGCCGCACCAGCATTTCCCACAGCGCATGGCGGTCGGCATCGCCTTGCGGAAACGGATTCCTGTCGAAGGTCATGCTGGTTCTTCCCTCTCTCATTGGTGACGCCGGCGGCCACGAGTTGCCGACCCGACTTCGAGGCGCAGGATGCTCAGGCCTTTGTAATAAAGCAACATGGATTTTCGAAAAAATGTTGCTTTCCAACAGATGCTCTATGAGGATCACGCCGACACGCGTAGACGGCTATAAGAACGGTCCCGTCCGGTCGACAACAGGAGACGCACTTGCCCAAGCAATGTTTCGGAAAATCGCATGTCCCGCTCTCGCCCGCCGTGCGTGCCGGCGATTTCATCTATGTCTCCGGCCAGGTGCCGGTGGGCAGCGACGGGCTGGTGGTCAAGGGCGGTATCGCCGAGCAGACCGAGCAGGTGCTGCAGAACGTCAAGGCCGCGCTGGCGCTGGCCGGCTGCACCATGGACGATGTGGTCAAGACCACCGTCTGGCTCGAGGACGCCCGCGACTTCGGCGCCTTCAATACGGTCTATGCAAAGCATTTCCCGAATGACCCGCCGGCTCGCACCACCGTCGAATCCCGCCTGATGATCGACATCAAGATCGAGATCGAAGCGGTCGCCTACCGGCCAGTTTGATCGCGACACAACGAACAAGGGAGGCGCCGATGCAGTTCGATCTGCTGATCAAGGGCGGCCGTGTGATCGAGCCGGCCTCCGGGTTGGATGCGCCGCGCGACGTGGCCATCGCCGATGGCCGCATCGCCGCGATCGACGCCGCCATCGATGCCGGGGCCGCCGCTAAGATCGTCGACGCGAGGGACTGCATCGTCACGCCGGGCCTCGTCGACCTGCACAGCCACGTCTATTGGGGCGGCACCTCGCTCGGCGTCGACGCCGACAGGCTCGCCGCCAAGAGCGGCACCACCACTTTCGTCGATGCCGGCAGCGCCGGCGCCGGCAATTTCCTGGGCTTTCGCCGCCATGTCATCGAGCGCTCGAAAGTCCGCATCCTCGCCTATGTCAACATCTCCTTCGCCGGCATATTCGGCTTCGCCAAGACCGTGTCGGTCGGCGAATGCAGTGACCTGCGGCTCTGTGAGCCGCGCGAGACGGTGGCCGCGGTGCGCGAGCACGCCGATATCGTTGTCGGCGTCAAGGTGCGCTCCGGCCGCCATGCCGGCGGCGCCAGCGGCATCGCGCCGGTCGACCTCGCGCTCGAAGCCGCCGACAAGGTCGGCCTGCCGCTGATGGCGCATATCGACGAGCCGCCGCCCGGCCGCTCGGAAGTGCTGCCGCGACTGCGCCGCGGCGACATCCTCACCCACTGCTTCCGGCCGTTTCCCAACGCGCCGGTCTTCGCCTCCGGCGCCGTGCGGCCGGACATGCGGTTGGCCCGCGAGCGCGGCGTCATCTTCGACATCGGCCACGGCATGGGCTCCTTCGACTTCGAGGTGGCGAAGGCGATGCTCGCCGAGGGCTTGGCGCCCGACGTCATCTCGAGCGACGTGCATCTCTACTGCGTCGACGGCCCCGCCTTCGATATCCTCGTCTGCATGTCGAAGCTCATGGCGCTTGGCATGCCGCTGGTCGAGGTGCTGCGCGCGGCGACGCAGCGCCCGGCTGAGGCGATCGCGAGGCGCGAGCTCGGCACGCTGAAAGTTGGCGGCATCGGCGATGTTGCAGTGTTGAGGCTGAAGCCGGGCCGCTTCACCTTTGTCGACGCGGTCGGCGCTGCGCTGGTTGCGGATCAGAGACTGGTGTCGGAGGGTATTGCTATCGGCGGCAAATGGTGGCCGAACGAGGTGCCTGACCACAATGAGACGGAGCGCTTCGAGGCGCATGCGCATCATACTCATGTCGAGGTTGCGGCCAGGCATTTTGGGAGGTGATGATCTCCCCCTTTGTGGGGGAGATGCCCGGCAGGGCAGAGGGGGTGCGAAGGAACGGGACGTCTGAGGATCTGGTTCCTCGCCCGCACGAATGTGGGGGAGAGGTGGCTCGGCGAAGCCGAGACGGAGAGGGGAGCGCCCTACGAAGGCCCCCTCTCCGTCCGCTTCGCGGACACCTCTCCCCCGGCTCTGGCGGAGGCGAGGAACCCAAGCTTTGAGACGCCGGCGGGACAGCGCCTCCCTCTGTCCTGCCGGCGATCTCCCCCCCGGGGGGGAGATCGAACGTCACCGTCTCGCATTGCTCGGCTCGCCGTAAACCGGCGTCGCAATGCCTTCCATCCGCGCCTTGAGCTGCAGCGCCACATGTTTCGAGTAGAAGCGCGACAGCGCGAGGTTGCCGCCGTGGAACCACAGCGCCTGCTGCGCCGTCGGCTTCCACATGTTGCGCAATTCGCCCTGCCACGGACCCGGGTCGCCCTTCACGCCGGAGCCGAGCCCCCAGCACGGACCGACCTTGTCGGCGACTTCACGGGAAACGATTCCCGCCACCGTCTCGTTCATCGACTGGTAGCCGGTGCAGCAGACGATCGCGTCGACATCCAATTCGCTGCCGTCCTCGAAGAGAATGCCGTTCGCTGTCAGCGACTTGACGCCGACGCCGCTCTTCACCGCGATCTCGCCGTTCAGGATCAGCTCGCAGGCGCCGACATCGATGTAGTAGCCGGAGCCCGTGCGGTAGGCTTTCATCAAAAGCCCGGTCTCGTCCTCGCCGAAATCGATGGCAAAGCCGCTGTCGCCGAGCCTCTTGTAGAAATCCGCGTCGCGTTCGCGGATGACATCGTAGAGAGCCCGCTGGCCCTTCGGCACCAGCGCGAACGGCGTCGAGGCGACGATCATGTCGGCCTTGTCGGTGGTGATGCCGCGCGCCAGCGCCTTCTCGGAAAAAATCTCGAAGCCGACCTCCATCAGCGTGTCGGACCTCACCACCGTCGTAGGCGAACGCTGCACCATGGTGACCTTGGCGCCCGCCTCCCATAGATCGACGCTGACGTCATGGCCCGAGCTTGCCGCGCCGATCACCGCGACGCGTTTGCCGCGGAATTTCTCGCCGGTGGAATACTGGCTGGAATGCAGTAGCTCACCCTTGAAGCTTTCGGCGCCTGGCAGCTCAATCTGCCGCGGTGGTCCGTAGGCGCCGGTTGCAAAGACGATGTGCTTGGGCTTCAGCGTGATGCGTTGGCCGACCCGGTCGACCACCACCGTCCAGACCTTTTCCGCCTCGTCATAGGCGGCGCTGATGCATTTGGTGGCGCCCCAATAGTTCAACTCCATGACGCGGGCATACATTTCCAGCCAGTCGCCCATCTTGTCCTTGGGCGTGAAGACCGGCCAGTTTTCCGGGAACGGAATGTAGGGCAGATGGTCGTACCAGACCGGATCATGCAGCACGAGCGAACGATAGCGGTTGCGCCAGGAATCGCCGGCGCGCGCGTTCTTCTCGACGATAACAGTTGGAACGCCGAGCTGCCGCAGCCGGGCGCCGAGCATGATGCCGCCCTGGCCGCCGCCGATCACCAGGCAATAGGGCTGCTCGTGCACGCCGAGGTCGTGCGTCTCGCGGGCTCTTTTCTCCGCCCAGGTCTCGCGCTCGGGATCGGCCTTGTGGCGAATGCCGAGCGGCCGGCCTGGACCTTTCCGCTCTTCGAAACCCTTGAGCTCGGTCATCGCCGTGAACAGCGTCCGGCAGCGGCCGTCCTTGAGGCGCAGGATACCCTCGCCTCGTGCCACGGCCGTCTCGAAGCCGAACCAGGCTTCGACGATGCCGTCGTCGACGCTCGCCTCCCCGGACAGACGCCAATGGGACGGCTGTGCCAAGGGCAGCGTCGCCTTCAGCATCTCGCGGACCGCTGCCTGGCCCTCCATGGTTTTTATGTTCCATGTGAAGGTGAGCAGATCGCGCCAGTAGCAATCCTCGACGAAAAGGTTGGCCGCCGCCTCGATGTCGCCCGCCTCGAGTTTCCGCCCGAAGGAGCCGAGCCAGGTTGCCGCCTGTTGCGATGGTGCGATGTCGAGCATTCTTCTCCGTTCCCTTTTTTAGTTCGAATTCCTTATCGAAGCCGCGGCGCCGCCTTCTCCTTCTCCCCTTGTGGGGTCCGAAGGACGGGGCGAGACCCGTGGCTCGCCCCCGGGCGGTAGATCGGCGCGACAGCACCGAGACGGATGAGGGGTGTTCCAGCGGAGTGAGACGTTGGTGTTCCCTGGAGCACCCCTCATCCGTCGCCTTCGGCGACACCTTCTCCCACAAGGGCAGAAGGGACTTTGCTAATCCCCCAGCGGCTCCATCTCCTTCCCTGTCCGATGGATCTGGGCGTTGTACTTTATGCGGCGCACCGTCTCGCGCGCGGGGCCGTCGATCCTATATGCGGTCGCCACCGCCAAAAGGTCGATCGCCGCTAGGAAAGCGTAGCGCGAAGCGGTCGGCTTCAGCGTGTCGGGATATTCCGGAACCGCCATGGTCAGCCGGACATCGCAAACGCGCGTCAGCTCGGTGTCCGGCGCCGTCACGCAGATCGCGTCGGCGCGGTAGTGCTTGGCAAGCTCCACCGCCTCGATCACTTCCCGGGTACGGCCAGTTGCCGAGATCGCGATCACAAGATCGCCTGGCTTCAGCGTCGAAGCGGTCATGCGCATCAGATACGGATCGCATTGCGCGCTGATCGTGATGCCATAGCGGAACAGGCGATATTGCGTCTCCTGAGCCAGCGCCGATGAGCTGCCGCCGAGCCCGAACACCGTCACCTGCCGCGCCTTGGCGATCAGCTCCGCCGCCTTCTGCAGCTGCCCTGGATCGATCTGCCGTTCGGCCTCCTGCAGCGCGCGCCGCGCCTCGCCGAACACAGCGCTCCAGAACGGCATGCCGCTGTCGCCGTTCGCGGGTTGGGGCTTGGTGCTGAGATAGAGCGCGCCGACGACCAGGCTCTGCGCCAGCTTCAGCTTGAAGTCGCGAACGCCCTCGCAGCCGATGGCGCGGCAGAAGCGGGTCACTGTCGGCTCGCTGACCCCGGCGCGCTGGGCAAGCGCGGCGTTGGAAGCGTCGACGGCATATTTGACGTCATCGAGCACGACATCGGCGACGCGGCGCTCGGCCGGGCGCAGCTCCGCATAGCTGTCCTTCACCTGCGAAATGATGTCCGGGATGCGCCTCACATGATCGTGCCGGTCGTCATCCTCGTCCGGAATTCGCAACGCCTGGCTGTCAGCTTCGGTCATTGGCCAGTCCTTCCCTGCCCGTTTCTGGACCCACCATATTTGCGATTATCCGCCCGCTGGCCATAGACAATCAACCGGGGTGAGTATGTAGGAAAGCAACACATACTGCAAGCCGGTAGAAAATGCCGGAAAATCAGACGCTTAGATAAGGACTGATTGAACCTGATTGCGTCAGCCCTTTGTCGCCGCTTGACAGTAAAGTAGGATAGTTACAGACTGATTTGGCGGACAGATGGGGCCTCCGGCAACCCATCGCGCAGTCTCCGAGGGGGAGCATGAATACGGGCAGCGCAAGAACGCCGAAGCTCGGCGTGCAGGCAGCGAGCAAGGTTTACAACACGGCCTCCGGCGATCTCCTCGCCCTGGACCGCTGCAGCCTTGATGTGCGCGCCAACGAGATCGTCTCCATCGTCGGCCCATCCGGCTGTGGCAAGACCACGCTCTTATGGTCGATGTCAGGCCTGCACCGCCTGACCAGCGGCGCGATCCTGCTTGACGGCAAGGAGATCACCGGCCCGCGGCCCGAGATCGGCATCGTCTTCCAGGAAGCGAACCTGCTGCCCTGGCGCAACCTCGACGCCAACATCAACTTCCCCTTCGAGATCAAGGGCGAGAAGCCCGATCGCGCCTGGATCGCGCATCTGCTCCACCGCGTCGGCCTCGACGGTTTTGGCGGCAAGTTCCCGCGCGAGCTCTCCGGCGGCATGCAGCAGCGCGCAGCGATCGTTCGTGCGCTGGCGCTGAAGCCATCCGTGCTTTTGATGGACGAGCCATTCGGCGCGCTCGACAGTTTCACGCGCGAGGAGATGAACCGCCTCGTCGAGGAGATCTGGCTCGACACCAAAACCACCATCGTCTTCATCACCCACAGCATAGAGGAAGCGATCTTCCTTTCCGACCGGGTGGTGGTGCTGAGCGCGCGGCCGGGCCGCGTCGCCAAGGAATACAGCGTGCCGTTCCCGCGCCCGCGTTCGCTGGAGATCATGGCGACCAGGGAAGTCTTCGACCTCACCAACCGCATCAAGATGGACATCGTCGGCGAGCGCCGGCCGAAGGGGTCGGAACAGCCGGAACACAAGAGCGCTGAAATCGTGAGGATCAGGCCGTGAGCGGGGGCGACGCCATTCCGGAATTCGCAAAGACGAAGTCGGGGGCCAAATCAGGCGACGGCCAAGATGTCAGCCTCACCAATCTTTCCGCTTTTTCCAGCGGTCCCGGCATCAAGTCCGGCGCCGGGGTGGCGGCGATTCTCGCTGTCGCCGCGGTGATCATAGGCGGCATCGAGCTGGCGCTGCGCATCTTCCACGTCCCGCAATACATCATGCCGCCGCCGAGCTCGATCGTCTACGCGCTGTTCGACGAGTTCCCGCTGATAGCCCCGCATCTCGGCTACACGCTGGTCGAGCTCGTCTCAGGCTTCGCCATCGGCGCCATCGTCGGCCTGGTGATGGCGGCGGTGATCACGCAGTTTCCCTTCGCCGAGAAGATCGTCGCGCCTTACATCCTTATCCTTGTCACCACGCCGATGCTGGCGCTGGTGCCGCTGCTCATCCTGCGCTTCGGTTTCGGCTATACGCCGCGCATCATCGCGGTGGCTCTGGCTGCCGGCCCGATGGTGATGATCAATGCCGCCACCGGCTTCCGCCGCGTCGATAGCGCCAAGATCGCGCTCGCCCGCTCCTATGGCGCGAGCACCTTGCAGATGTTCTGGAAGATCCGCGCGCCGATGGCGCTGCCGATGATCCTGGTCGGCCTGATGATCGGCGCGATCTTCGGACTGCTGACCGCCGTCGGCGCCGAAATGGTCGGCGGCGGCTTCGGCCTCGGCAACCGGCTCACCTCCTATTCGTCGATGATCCAGATGCCGCAGTTTTTCGCGGTGGTGCTGATCCTGTCGACGCTCGGCATCCTGATCTACGTGCTGTTCTTCCTGATCGGCAAGAAATGGGCGAGCTGGGAGACGTAAGCGCGGAAGGATGATGCCGCCCGGGAGGCGGGCGAAGGCGAGCAATCAATAAAGGGCAATCAACAAAGGGGAATGCCATGACCAACGAAAGCTCATTCGACACAGCAGCAAGAGCGGGCATCAGCCGCCGCTACTTCCTGCACGTGACGGCGGCCGGCGTGGTGACCGCCACAGCGCTCGGCGCATCAGGCCTGAGAGCCAGGGCGGCGGCCTATGAAAAATTCACCTGGATCTCGCCGCGCGGCACGCTCGAGGTGCTGGACGACTATCCCTATTGGTCGGCGAAGAAGGCCGGCTATTTCGGCGACCTAGCCACCGACATGCAGCCTGGTCCGTCGGACGGAACCGCGACGGTGAAGTTCGTCGATGTCGGCCAGGCCGACATGGGCTTTCCCTCGCCCGGCGTCTTCTCCTTCGCCATTCAGAACGGCATGAAGCTGAAGTCCGTCTTCCACATGGGCGCGCGTGACACGTTCAGCATCGCCTTCCGCAAGGGTCAAGGCACCAAGAACCTCAAGGACCTCGAAGGCAAGACCATCCTGCTCGGCTCCGCCGCCTGGCAGGCGATCACCGATCCGCTGCTTGCAGCACAAGGCGTCGACATCAAGAAGGTGAAATATGTCGAGGCCGGCTGGCCGACCTGGGGCACCGCGCTTGCCGGCGGCCAGGGCGACGCAGCACTCTCCTGGGAAGGCCTGCGCGCCGAATGGATCGCCAAGGGCCTCGACTTCGAATACTGGCTCGGCGTGCAGAACTCCAAGTTGCCGGCCAACACCTTCGTGGTCCGCACCGCCGATCTCGAGGATGCCGACAAGAAAGCCTTCCTGGAAAAGTACCTACGCGGCTGGGCGATGGGCCTCGAATTCGGCTACCAGAATCCGCGCGCGGCGGTCGAAGCCGTGTTCGATCAGTTCCCGACTCTGGCCAAGAACCTTGGTCCTGAGCTCGGCACCACCTCGATCCTGCAGCAGATCAACGTCTTCCGCGGCGACATGGACAAGCGCGGCGGCTGGGGTTCGCATGACATGGCGTCCTGGCAGGGCTTCTTCGACGAGATCCTGAAGATCGGCCAGATCACCGTGCCGGTGAAGGCCGAGGACGTCTGCACCAACGATCTGATCGGCCCGGCCAACGACTTCGACAAAGCCAAGGTCAAGGCAGATGCCGACGGCGCCAAATTGTCGGAAGGCTTTGCCGCGCTCGACATCGAGAAGATCAAGGCCCACCTGTTCGATTCCGCCGTCAAGTGAGGCGAGCGCCGTGACCATCGGGCGGCGCAGGACGCCGCCCGCAGTTCCGTTCAAAGAGCATTGGGGAGGCTGAGATGGCCGACAAAGTAAGGATCCTGGTGGCTGGTCTGGGCAATATGGGTGCCTCGCATGCCAGCGCCTATCACCGCTCCGACGGTTTCGAGATCGTCGGCATCATGAGCCGCACCATCAAGAGCAACAAGAAGATCCCCAAGGAACTCGCCGGTTACCCGCTCTACGAGGATTTCGACCTGGCGCTGAGGGAAACGAAGCCGGATGCCGTCTCGATCAACAGCTGGCCGAACACGCATGCCGAATACGCGCTGAAAGCGATCGCCGCCAACTGCCATGTGTTCATGGAAAAGCCTCTCGCCACCAACATCGAGGACGCCGAGAAAGTGGTGGCGGCCGCGCGCGCGAAAAACCGCAAGCTGGTGCTCGGCTACATCCTGCGCGTCCACCCGTCCTGGATCAAATTCATCGAGGTCGGCAAGACGCTCGGCAAGCCGCTGGTGATGCGTCTCAACCTCAACCAGCAGAGCAGCGGCAGCGCCTGGCACTGGCACAAGAACCTGATCGACTCGCTGATCCCGATCGTCGATTGCGGCGTGCATTATGTCGACGTCATGTGCCAGCTGACCGGCGCTAGGCCGGTGCGCGTGCACGGCATCGGCGCAAAACTCTGGGCGGAAGCCGACAAGCAGAATTACGGCCACCTGCATGTCACCTTCGATGACGGCTCCGTCGGCTGGTACGAGGCCGGCTGGGGCCCGATGATGAGCGAGACGGCTTATTTCGTGAAGGACGTGGTTGGCCCGAAAGGCGCCGTCTCGATCGTCGCCGGCCAGTCGGGAAGCAGCGCCAAGGAGGCCGAGGATGTTTCCGATTCCGCCGACATCGACCGCCACACCAAGACCGACGCGCTGAAGATCCATTACGCTGAGGTCGACGGCGACAAGAATTTTTCGAAGCCCGACGAGATCGTCAGCATGGAGGACGAGCCCGGCCATCAGGAGCTTTGTGACCGCGAGCAGGCCTTCTTCCTGCGCGCCATCCGCGAGGACCTTGATTTGACCGAGCAGATGGATGCCGCGGTCAACAGCCTGCGCATCGTTTTAGCCGCCGAGCAGAGCATCGCGGAGAAACGGACCGTCGAGCTGGCCTGAGGAGTTCTGTTCAGGCCGATCGCCACCGTCGGCGCTGCCCCTCACCCTTACCCTCTCCCCGTGAAGAACGGGGAGAGGGGGATCGCCAGCGTTTGCGGCCAGCTCCCTTCTCCCCGTCACTGTACTGTATAGTGACGGGGAGAAGGGAGCTGGACCCAAAGCCGGCGCCCATTCTGCAACGCTGGCGATTGGCGAAACCATCGATGACGGCGTCTTTCTCCCCGCCCCTATGCGGGGAGAAATGCCCGGCAGGGCAATGAGCGACTATCTGAGGTGTCAAGTTGCATTTGCGAACTCGCTTCGCGCGTCGCGTG